>JAGWMX010000065.1 GCA_028871525.1 Gammaproteobacteria bacterium | reverse complement strand
CGGCCCGTGAGGGTCCACCCTTCAACCCACCACCACCGCAGAGTTATCCACGGCGCCGGGCGCCGCAGGTCCCGCTCTGCCGAAGGTGACCGGCGCGGTGGATCACTCGTGTTCAGCGCTCACGGGGTGGGAGGCGTCCATTCAATTCTTCTGGAGACTTGGTCGCTTGATCGCGAAATCGTGCTGGTGAAGCTGCTCAGCCACCCGCGCGACAAGGTCTTTGCCGCCTGGACGAGCCCCAAGGCGCTGGCCGAATGGTTTGGACCAACGGCTCTGCGCGTCGAAACCCACGAAGCTGATATCCGCGTGGGCGGCATCTGGCGTTTTGATATGGTGGGTTTGTTTGAGGGCAAGGAACAGCGCTTCCAGAACCTCATGCGCTTCCTGGAGATCGTGCCGAATGAGCGGATCGTGATGGATCATGGCACGCCTGATCCCAACGACCCCGACCGGTTCCGCACCACGGTGACCTTCGACGAGCAGGCTGACGGCAAGACGGTGCTGACCTTGCGCCAGCTCCACCCCAGCCGCGAGCGGCGTCAGGTGGTCATCGGCTTTGGGGCGGTGGAATACGGGCTGCAGACGCTGAACGGCCTCGCCGCCTGGCTGGATGGCTGAGCCCTTGGCCGCCCAGTGCCGCACGCGCCTGTTGACGATGGCCGTGGTGGTGTGCAGATCGAGTTGCACCTAGATCGCGCAGATCGCTGCCTTACGGAACAGGCCGGCCGCACACGATGTCAACTTCGAACGGCCGCTATCTTGATCTGAACGACAGCTTCGCAAGCGGCATAAGAATTCGTCATGCGCGCCGGTGCCGTGGTGACCTCCTGAATGAATCCATCTCGATTGATCAGTGCACCGCATGATGGGATTCGTCATGTTTTGATTTAGAAGCGATCCATAATTCTCTTATATAGTGATTTATTTGACATCATTCAAATCAAATTGATTGACGTATGATTTATTATTGTGCTACTTTTCTCCTATGGAGCGAGCTGCACGACACTCTCTAATCAAGTCCCTGCAAACCGGACTGCCCCGCGGGGCGCCGTTTGATCTGTCCGCGCTCGATCGCTTGGGCATCTCGGCCAAACAGGCGGCTCGCTACGCCGAAACCGGCTGGCTGGTGCGCCTCGGACAAGGCATCTATGCCTTTCCCGGCGACACCCTGAACCAGCACGCCACAGTGAAATTCCTGCAAACCCGCGTGCCGGGACTGCATGTGGCGGGCAAGAGCGCCCTGGGGCTGCAGGGGGTGCGTCATAACCTGGCGCCGCGTGAGCCTCTCGTGTTGTGGGGCGACGCGCGCTTTCCGTTGCCCGCCTGGTTTACCGAGCGCTTCCCGGCACGTTATGTGTGGGCGCGGTTGTTCGACTGGCCGGATGACCGACTGGCAACGAAGAGCCTGACCACACCGCCGGGCACTGCTGCGGGATTGCGTGTATCGGTGCCGGAGCGGGCGGTACTGGAACTGCTCTACGATGTCGGCACGCACGAAAACCTGGAAGAGGCGCACAATCTGTTCGATGGTCTGCGCAACTTTCGCCAGGACATGCTGGGCCAGCTTCTGACGTGCTGCACCAGCGTCAAGGCTGTGCGCCTGTTCCTCACCTGGGGACGGGAAACGAAGCTGGTGGATGTAGACGTACTGGCGCGAAAATACCGGTTACCGGTCGGCAGCGAAAAGCGCTGGATGAACCGGCTCAAGGACGGAACGCTCCTCACGCTGAAGCCGCTTGGATAAGTTCTACGCCGATACGGTACGCCTGCTGCTGAATGTGGCGCCGGATGTCTTTGCCAATGACATCTTCGCCATGAAGGGCGGCACGGCCATCAACCTGTTCCTGCGCGACATGCCGCGCTTGTCGGTGGATATCGACGTGGTCTACACGCCTTGGCAGGTGCCGCGCGAACAGGCCCTGCCGGCGATCGCCGGCGAGCTGGATGCCATCGCCCGCCGGTTGGCGAAGCTTGGGCTGCGCGCCCGCAAGGTTGCCAGCAAGGAGCTCGGCGAGACCAAGCTGCTGGTCGACGGCGGTGACAGCCAGGTGACGATTGAGGTCAACGCCGTGTTTCGCGGAACCGTGCGGCCGCCCGAACGGCGGCCCCTGAGCGCCAAGACCGCGGAAATGTTCAGCGTGGAGCTGGAGCTACCGCTCCTGGCGCCCGAAGAGCTGTATGGCAGCAAGCTGGTCGCCGCCTTGGACCGGCAACATCCGCGCGACCTGTTCGATGTCGCGCAGATGTTCGAGTCCGGCGGCCTGTCGGACGCGATCGTGGAATCCTTCGTCACTTACCTGGCCGGGCATAATCGACCGACGCATGAAGTCCTCTTCGGCAACGAGAAGGACATTGCGCAGGACTTCCGCAATCACTTCGTCGGTATGACCACCGAGCCAGTCGCTCTCGATGTTCTGCTGAAAGCCCGAACCCGCCTGCGCGAGGAGTTGCCGCGGCAGTTGAACGCTCGGCAACGGCAGTTCCTAATCGGTCTGGCCCAGGCTGAGCCGGACTGGAATCTGCTGCAGTGCCCGCACGCCGCCGAACTGCCGGCACTGCGCTGGAAACTCGAAAACCTGCGCACCTTCCAGCGGCGGCGGCCTGCGGATTTCGCACGACAAGCGGAAATCCTTGATGCCAAGCTCGTTTGAAAAGGGTAGGGCGAACCGAATCGCTTCAGCACGCGCCGGCCTTGAAGGGAAGGCTATGCGTGTGTTGGTATTCACGATGCTTGCGCTTTGAAATCGTGCGGCAAGCCGTGACGCTGGCGAAGTCTTGCGTCGGCCGCAGGACCGGCTGCGGTTCTAAACTTGGAATCGTCCAGCAGACGACCACTGATCCGATCCGTCAGTACTGGATCAGCCAAAGCCCCGGTCTGGCGGTCCACGATCATCACGCTCAGACCTTCCGGCGCAAAATTCCGATTACCCCACGCGAGCAGCGAAAGCAGCACCGGGCGGAAGTCACGACCACAGGCGGTGAGCACGTACTCGTAGCAAGGCGGGCGCTCGTTGTAGAGGCGGCGCTCGAGCAGTCCGGCTTCTACCAGTCGATTCAGGCGCCGCGTCAGCATGTTGGGCGCGATGCCCAGGCTTTCCTGAAACTGGCCAAAGCGGGTCAGCCCCTGCAAGGCGTCCCGCAGAATCAGGATGCTCCACCACTCGCCGACCCGCTCCAGACTTCTGGCGATGGGACACCCCATTTGGCCGAGGTTCTTTTTCTTCATGTCCGATCGTTCCTCCCGGAGCCAGTTACTAGCGTAATGCAAGTAACTGGCTCCGAAAATGTCTTCATCGCGCCCTCAGTCGAGCAACGAAGTCGGTCGTGTCTGCGACGGTGGAGCGCGCCGCGTCTGGGCCGTTTGCAGCGGTTTGCGGGTGCGACGCGGCCCGCCAAGTGTCCTTGCCCTCAAGCACCGTGGCGATGAAGGAGTCCACGCCGGTGCGCCCCGAAGCGCTCTGGCGGTACTGACTGCTGACTCGCCGTTGCAGCGGAGACCGGCACGTATCCTTATTTTCAAGCACCGTGGCGACAAAGCACTCCGGTCCACTGAGTGTCGACGCGCTCTGGCTGTCCTGACCCGCCTGTGCCGCCCCGGTCGCCATTAGGGTCGATACGGCGACTGCGTAGAAAAACATCTTCGGTGTGTTCATTGGAAGTTCCTTGCTATCGAAAGCTGGTTGGGATGACCAGTGACTTGCAAGATAATAGTTTCAAAAGTACTAGACTAGACTGCTATTCTTGTAACTATCCTTCCATAAATCGGGAGGCATAATGGATCGATTCGAAGCCATGTCGCTGCTCCTCGAGGCCATCGACGCCGGTAGTCTGTCGGCCGCCGGGCGCAGGCGGGGCGTGCCGCTCGCCACGGTCAGCCGCAAGATTTCCGATCTTGAAGCGCATCTGAACACCCGGTTGCTCCTGCGCGGCAATCGACGCCTGGAGCTGACGGATGCCGGACTGACCTATGTCGAGGCCTGCCGTCGCATCGTCGGGGAGGTGCGCGAGGCGGAGCGTGCGGCCTCGGGTGAATACCGGACGCCTACAGGAGAGTTGGTAATCACCTTGCCCATCGCTGCTCGGCAGCAGATACTGCCGGTCGTTGCAGCCTTCCTGAAGGCCTACCCCGAAGTCAGCGTCCGGCTGGTGCAGACCGACCGCGTCGTCAGTCTGCTGGAAGAGCACGCGGACCTCGCCGTACGCGTCGGCGAGTTGCCGGATAGCAGCCTGATCGCCACGAGAGTCGACATGATCCGCCTGGTGGTTTGTGCAAGCCCGGAATACCTGTCGACACACGGTACCCCGCGAACTCCGGAGGATCTCGCGACGCATGACTGCATCGCTTTCGAAGCCATCACCGTAGGGAACCGATGGGATTTTAGGCGGGGCAAGTCCGACGTCGCCGTCGCGATCCGCCCCAGGCTCAGAGTCAACACTGCAGAAGCGGCGGTGGATGCAGCCGTCGCCGGGGTCGGCATCGCGCGCGCCCTCTCGTACCAGATCGAATCCGCCGTAGCTGCTGGAGCGCTGGAGATCGTTCTGGAAGACTACGCGCACGAAGCCATCCCAGTCAGCCTGGTTTATCCCCGCCAGGGGATGCTGCCGCTCAAGCTGCGCGCCTTCCTCGATTTCGCGGCGCCGCGTCTTCGCGCCAGGCTTCCTCAGCAAGCCGGCACCGTCGCGGCGAAGGGTCCATTGATGGAATAGGCCGCCGTTGCCTGTATGGGATCTGCCGACGCCGCGAATACCTGGTGAGCATCGGTATCGGCATCAGCAACCTGACGGACTGACTTCCGGCTCGATGCGCCACCCTCAGGTCGCGGCCGACATCTCGAAGACAAAGCAGGTCGTGGTCGCATGGGCGTACAACTTGCCCCTTTCGTCCTCAATACGGGCCTCGGCCGTGGCGATCTGCCGGCCACTATGGATTATCCTTCCGACGGCCCGTAGCGGGCCGGTTTTGTGTGAGGCCGGACGCACGATATTCAGACTGAGTTCGGCCGTCGTGTAGGAGCGTCCGGCAGGTAAGGTGGTTTGCACGGCGCAGCCCAGGGCGGAGTCCAACAACGTGGCAAACCAACCGCCATGCACCGTACCGAGTGGATTGTAGTGCTGCGATAGCGGAATGCCTTGAAATACGGCGCGGCCGTTGTCGACCTCCAGCAGCGCCATGTTCATGGTCTCGTTCATGGTCGGGTAAGGCAATTCGCCGGACATCATGGCCTCGAGGATTTCGCGCCCGCTCTTGCCGGCGAGCTGATCTACTCGGGCCAGACCCGGCTTGCCACCGCGCGCGATCAGGCGCTGCCGCGCGGCTTCCTGCTGAGCGGTCCAGTCAACAGTGTTCGATTTGGTCATGCGGGATTCCTGATAGCGGATGTGCCGACGCATCCAGCAGCGGCAACTCGTCGACCTCTGGCGCACTTCGACGTCGAGGCACGCCTCTCAACCGAGTCCGAATGATTTTCTTAAGCTTGCGTCAACGGGGCCGGCGGGCATGAAGCGGCGTAGCTTTCTCAGCAAGGAGGCCTGCCCGGCCGGGGTACGACGCATGCGCCAAGCGCCAAGCGCCGCGTCGACGATTGTGCTGGCCACACCCTCGGGACTGGGGGCAGTTTGGATGCTGTTGACAGCAGCGAGTGAGGCAAGGCCACGCTCGTGTTCGTAGTCGGCGATTCTTGAGCTTGTTTGCGGTGCATTGGCGTCGAGATTGGTTCTGGTAAACGACGGTTCGACCAGCGTCGCGCGCACGCCGAACTGACGCACCTCGTGATCGAGGCTCTCGGTCAGCCCCTCCACGGCATGCTTGGACGCCGAATAGAGCCCCATGTACGGAGCCGGCAGAAAGCCGAGCACCGAGCTGACGTTGACGATCCTGCCTTCGCGTTGCGCCCGCATGTGAGGGAGCACTGCCTGTGTCGTACGCAGGATGCCGAATACGTTGGTATCGAACAGAGATGCCGCCTCGGCCGTCGCCGTTTCCTCCACCGCACCGAGCAAACTCGTTCCCGCATTGTTGACGAGTACATCGATCCGCTTGGCTTGATCGGCGATGGATTGGATACTCCGCTGAACGGACGCCTCGTCTCGAAGGTCCATTTCGACAAACTGGACTCCGGGCAACGGGCTCGCCTTCTCGATGCTGCGTACGGTGCCGAATACCCGGCAACCCCGCTTGGCGAACCGTTCCGCTGCGGCACGCCCGATGCCCGACGACACGCCGGTGACAACGACGACTTTTGAATGTGACATGGTCGATCCTTCCTTTGTGGGTTAATCGGGATTAACGGCGGATTGGGCCTGTGACGGGGTGGGCCGGATCTTGAACCAGATGGAATACATGGCCGGCAAAAACACCAGGGTCAGAATCGTTCCTGCGAACGTGCCGCCGATCAGCGTATAAGCGAGGGTTCCCCAGAACACCGAATAGGTCAGCGGTATGAAAGCGAAGATCGCCGCCAACGCCGTCAGGATCACCGGCCGTGCACGCTGCACGGTCGCCTCGACCACCGCGTCGAAAGGCGCCAGTCCTTCCTCAGCGTTGTGCTTGATTTGCCCGACCAGGATCAGGGTGTTACGCATCACGATGCCGGAAAGCGCAATCAGACCCACCAGCGCATTGATGCCGAACGGTTGATTGAACAGCAGCAACGTCGGCACCACGCCGATCAGGCCCAGCGGGCTGGTCGCGAACACCATGAGCATGGTGGCCATCGAGCGCACCTGCAGGATGATGATCAGGAGCGTGGCCGCGATCATGATTGGAAGAAGCGGGACGATGGCAGCACTGGCCTTGCGAGACTTTTCGATGGCGCCCCCCTCTTCGATCCGATAGTCATCCGGCAGCTTGGCGATGATCGGCTTGAGTTGCTTGAGAATGGCCGCGGACACGTCCGGCGGTTGCAACCCGTTCGCGATGTCGCCGCGCACGGTGATGGTCGGCGTGCGGTCCCGGCGGCGAAGAATGGGGTCTTCCATCCGCACATGCACGGTTCCGACCTGCGACAGCGAGACGCGTTGCCCGGCTGATCCCTCCAGCGTGAAACGGTTGATCTTCGCCGGATCCAGGCGGACGCCGCCAGCCGCGCGTGCCACCACTTGCACCGAGCGGATGTCCTCGCGAACCGCCGTAACCGGAATGCCGGTCAACAGGAACTGGAGTTGCTGAGCGACCGCACTCGAGCTCAGCCCAAATGCCTGCAGCCGATCCTGGTTCAAGGTGATGTGCAGGGCGGCAACGCGCGGTCCCCAGTCGGTATTGACGGTGCGCATCATCGGGCTCGCGCGCATGACGGCCTTGACCTGGGCAGCGATCGCGCGAAGCTTGTCCGGATCCGACCCCATCACGCGAAACGCCACGGGGTACGGTGAGGGTGGACCGAACACCAGTTGGGTGACTCGCACCTGCGCTTCCGGCACCAGGCCATTTGCGATGGCTTGGCGCAGCCGGACTTTGAGGGCATCGCGCTCTTGCTGGTTATCCGTCCGGATCACGATCTTTGCGAAGGACGGATCGGGCAGTTCGGGCGACATCGCCAGATAGAAGCGCGGCGCGCCCCGGCCGACGTAGGACGTGAAGATTTTCGCCTCCTTCTGCTTCGCCAGCCAAGCTTCGACCTTGGCCGTTGCCGCGCTGGTCTGCTCGATGGAGGAACCGTAGGGCATCTGCACTTCGACCAGCACTTCGGGGCGGTCGGACGTCGGGAAGAACTGTTTCTTCACCACGCTCATACCAAGGCCGGCAAGCAGGAGCGCTCCGACAACGATGCCGGCCACCAGCCACTTGCGCCGAATGACCCGACCCAGCACACGCCGGAAGCGGTTGTAGTTCGGCGTATGGTCTTCTCGCCGCCCTCGATTCTCGGCATTTCCGGCAGCAACTTCACGCCGAGGTACGGTGTGAAGACCACTGCGACGATCCAGGAGGTGATCAGGGCAATGCCCACGATCCAGAACATGTTGTGGGTGTATTCACCCGCTGTGGATCGAGCAAAGCCGTTGGGCAGGAAGCCGATGGTGGTGACGAGGGTACCGGCCAGCATGGGCGCGGCCGTATGGCTCCACGCATAGGCAGATGCATGGACCCGGGTGAAGCCTTCCTCCATTTTCACCACCATCATCTCGATGGCGATGATGGCGTCGTCGACGAGGAGGCCCAGGGCGAGAATCAGCGATCCGAACGTAATGCGGTCAAAGTTCTTTCCCGCGGCGGCCATGACGATGAAGACGCCGGCCAGTGTCAGCGGGACGGCTGCGGCGACCACGACGCCCACGCGCCAACCCATGCTCACGAAGCACACGACCATCACCACGAGCAGGGCGACGAAGAACTTGAGCATGAATTCGTTGGTTGCCGACTTGATGTTGACGGACTGGTCGGTCACCTTGGTCAGGCTCACGCCCAGCGGCAATCCGGTGTTGATTTTGGCGACTTCCTTATCCAGCGCCTTACCCAGCGTCAGGCCGTTCCAACCGTCGCGCATGACGATGCCCAACAGCAGCGCCGGCTTGCCACCGTTACGGACCAGGAAAGTCGGGGGATCCTCGTAGCCGCGCTTGACTTGGGCGACGTCCGACAGCTTGAACGTCCGTCCGTGAGCGACGATGGGGGTGTCGCGAATCTGCTGCAGCTTGTCGAAAGCGCCGTCCAGGCGAATGAAAACCTGCGGCCCCTCGGTGTCGATCGAACCGGCCGGGGACAGAAGGTTCTGGTGATTGAGTGCGGCGAAAATTTCCTGCGGTGTCACGCCCAGTGTTGCCAGGCGGTCATGGGACAAGGACACGAAGATGCGTTCGGGACGCTCGCCGATGATGTTGACCTTCTTGACACCGGCGACGTGCAGCAGGTGTTGACGCAGGGCCTCCGCTTCGCGGACCAGTAGTCGCTGTGGCTCGCCCGGGGCTTGCAAGGCGAACAGTGCGAAGGTCACATCCGAATACTCGTCGTTCACCATCGGGCCGATGACGCCGGCCGGCAGGTGCACGGATTCGTCGTGGATCTTCTTGCGCGCCTGATAGAACTGCTCCGGCACGGCGGACGGCGGCGTGTCGTCGCGCAGATTAACCAAGGTGAAGGCCAAGCCAGGGCGTGTATACGTCTGCGTGTGGTCGTACCAGCGCAACTCCTGCATGCGCTTTTCCAGCGGCTCAGCAACTTGATCCTGCATCTCCTGCGCCGTCGCTCCCGGCCACGCGGTGATGATCGTCATCTGCTTGATCGTGAACGGCGGGTCTTCGGCGCGCCCCAGCTTGAGGAAGGCGATGACCCCCGCCACGGAGATCAGGATGATCAGGAACAGCGTGATGGAACGTTCGCGGACAGCGAGCGCCGAGAGGTTGAAACCACTCATTGCAGCAGGCCTCCACGCTCCACGATCGCGGCCGCATGCGTGGCGAGGGATGCGGGCCGAACCAATTCACCGTCGTGCAGCAACTGGGCACCGAGCGCCGCGATCCGATCGCCCGCCTTCAGGTCGCCGTGGTCGGCGGCAATCCGTGCGGTGTCCTGGGTCAGACCGAGCACTTTGACGGAACGCCATGTGGCGTGCGCGGGATGGCCTGTTATCACCCAAACGCCCGCCCCTTTGCCCGGATCGAAGATGGCGCCAATGGGTACCTGCATGGCAGTCTGCGCAGCCTCCTCGTGTTTCGGTATCCGGACGGTGACCGTCGCGCCGAGCGGCGCATTGGCCAGCGCCCCCTCTAGGACATACCTCGCTTCATAGGTCCGCGTCAGGGGGTCTGCCGCATCCGAAAGCTGCCGCAACCTTGCGGACACTGCCGGGTGATTTCGGCCGTACAGCATTGCCTCTGCCTCGGAGCCGATGACCGGACGCAGCGTTTCAGGCAGGTCGACGATTGCTTCGCGCGGTCCGGAGTGTGCAAGGCGCACGACAACTTGTCCCGCGCTGACAACCTGGCCCGGCTCGGCCTGCGTATCCACGACAACGCCGTCGGCGTCGGCCCGTAGCACCGAATATTTGGCTGCGTTTTTCGCGACGCCGGCCTGCGCTTCGGCTGCAGCGAGTTGGGCTCGAGCGGAATCCGCCGCTGCCTTGATTTGATCGTAGGCCGACGCAGACACCGCGCCGGCGGCCACTAGGCCGCGATAACGGGCTTCATCTTTGGTGGTCTGCTTCGCTCGAGCGCGGGCTGCGGCGACCGATTCCCTCCGCGCCTGCGCATCCAGCCGCAGATCGATCGGATCGATGCGCATGAGCACCTGGCCACGCTTGACCGTCTGCCCCGTGTCGACCAGACGCTGCAGCACCTTTCCCGAGACACGAAAACCCAGGTTGCTTACAACCCGGGCCCCGACGACGCCGGTGAACGACAGCGATTCGGCGGGCGCCGCCGTGACGGGCGCGACTCCGACCATGGGTGTCGCGATGCGCGGATCGGCGGCGTGATTGTCGCCGCATGCCGCCAAAGCAAGGGGCAGGAGGCATATGACGGACGAAACGATTTGGCGGCGACGCATGAGGTCCTTCCTTACAAGGTAGGACCGTCATTCTCATACTAGTGACTATATAAGTCAATAGTCACTTCATAGCCAGGTCACGGCGCCAGACTGCGCAGGATCAGACTGGAGAGCTGAACCGTAGCTTTGGCAGCGAAGTCGAGATTGTGCTGGAGCAGGAGCGGATTGACGTAGGGACGCATCACTAGAAGGATCGCGTTGACAGTCTCATCCAGCGGGGTTTTGCGCTCGAATTCACCTAACTTGCGACCTTCGACGATGATTTGCGCAATGAGCTGCCTGACATGATCTTCGTGGGCACGCGCTGAAGGCCATGACCCGCCAGCTGCCGCTGCAGCAAGGTCGTAGAGCTTGCGGTCATGGAAAAAAAGATCACTGCCCGCCTCCACCAGGGCGCTAAACATTCGGCGTAACCGCTCAGACGCGTTTGGTACCGTCGCAGTCGCCTCGTCCACCGCCCTCATGATCATGCTCAGACGGCCGGAACAGATCACCTCGCCGATCGCTTGTTTCGAGTCGAAGAACTTGTAGATGTATGCCTTAGAAAAGCCGATCGCTTTGGCGAGATCGGAAACAGTCGTCTTCTCGTAGCCGTAGTGGCTGAAGTATTCCTCAGCGGCCTCGACGATCTGGGTACGAACGTCGTGGTCCAATGGTCCGCGTGGCTGGGATTTGGAGGCGGGAGCAGTCGGCTTTTTCATGCTACGAGCTTACTGCGAGGAAGAGCGCTTGACAACTAGTGACGTAATCGTATACTAGTCACTAGTCAACTGCTGTCCTCGATAAAACCCATGCTCCCCAGCCGCTTCCTCGCCATTTTTCTTTGCGCCAGTGCCACGGCCGGTTGCGCAGTCGGCCCGGATTATCACCGGCCCGACGTACCGCTTCCGAAGCACTACATGGGTCAAGCGGCGATCGGACAGCAACATGCCACTACCACAGCCGACCTTGCGAAATGGTGGAAGGGTTTTGACGATCCGCTGCTCACGCGCTTCGTATCGCTGGCCCTCGAGCAGAACCTGGATCTGGCGCAAGCCGCAGCCCGTGTCGTACAGGCGCGTGCTGCGCTCGGGGGCGCCGACTCGACCCTGCTTCCCGCGGGTCACGTCAATGGGTCGGCCGCCCGCGCATACCAGTCGATCGAAACCCCGCTTGGGGAAGTGCTCAATGCCACGCCCAACTATGACCGGTGGGGCAATGCCTACGAGGTCGATCTGGATGCAAGTTGGGAAGTAGATATCTTCGGAGGGCTGCGGCGCGGACGCCAGGCGGCGCTGGCGGACTATCAGGCGTCGGAAGCAGGCGTCGTCGCCACGCGGTTGGAAGTCGCCGCCCAAACTGCGGATATCTACATCACAATTCGAGGACTGCAGGCCCGTCTAAAAATTGCCCGGCGACAGGTGAAAGTCCAGCGGCAATTATTTGCGAAAGTCAGCTTGCTTTATGGCAGAGGTCTCGCCGCGGAATATCAGGTACGGCAAACCGAGGGGGAACTCGCCCAAGTTCGGGCGACGGTGCCGATCCTCCAGACCCGCCTCGATGCGGCGATGAACGCATTGGACGTGATGCTGGGTTCGCCGCCTGGTACGTATCGGACCGAACTTGCCGCGATCGCTCCAATCCCCGCCACACCAAGGATTTCCTCCCTGGGATCGCCCGCGGATCTGCTCCAGCGCCGGCCCGACCTCATCGTCGCCGAGCGACATCTCGCTGCGGCCAATGCGAGGATTGGCGAGGCGGTGTCCGAGTACTACCCAAAATTTTCACTCAGCGGTCTGTTGGGTAGTGCCACGGCAATCTCGACCGGCGACCTATTCACAACTGGCGCCAATCAGGCTGCGGGCCTGCTGGGGCTGCGCTGGCGCTTGTTCGACTTCGGTCGTATCAACGCACAGATCAACGCGGCCAAGGGACGGGATGCGGAAGCCTTGGCTGCGTATCGCCAAGCGGTTCTTCGCGCAACCGAAGATGTCGAGAGCAGCTTCTCTGCATTGATCAGCCGCGAGGAAGAGACAGTGACGCTGACCCAAGGTGAGACATCGCTTGCCCGAGCGCGAGACTCTTCGTCGACTGCGTATCAGGACGGTGCTGCAAGCTTGATCGATGTACTTCACGCCGACGAGACGCTACTTCAGGCCTCGGATGCGCGAGCGCAGGCGCAAACAGAGTCGGCACGCGCTGCGGTCACTGTCTTCAAGGCGCTCGGTGGCGGTTGGCAACCCCGCGAATCCCGGCTGGTGGCAGTCAAAGGGCGACAGGATGTGGAAACGGCGCTCAAGTGATGAGCATGGAATTTCACCATCTTCCCGCCCTCATTGTCGGAAACCCTATGCAGACTTGCGTCTTTGATAAGTCAGTAGTTGTCGGTTAGTCGACGAGTTCCATATTTTTGTCTAATAGCCGTTTATCCGTCGCACGCATCTGCGCTGTGTCAATCGCGGCCGCGTGCACGTGCGACGGATAAACGGCTATTCGTTCGGCACTACAGCCTGCGCACCGAGGAAACCTATCTGCACTGGATTAAACGCTTCATTAGTCTTTCACGGCAAACGGCATCCGCGTGGCATGGGCCCGCCCTTCGGGACCGGCAACATGAACATGAGCGGGCTGTGGTCGCGCGGATCGACCATCACCCGCCAGCGACCGTCATGCAATAGCGTTCCCATCAGCCGAGCTTCGCCGCCAAGTCCTCGGCGCGCAGGTGAGTGCACCGCTTGAGCATTTGCATCGACTTGTGGCCGGAGATGGCGGACGCTTCCTGAGCACTCAATCCCAGCTCGATAAGGCGGCTGGTAGCCTCGTGCCGAAGGTCGTGGAAGCGCAGCCCGGTGATACCGGCCCGCCTTACCGCGTCCTGCCACGCTTTTTTGAGCATGTAGGGCCGCCGCTGCCCGTCGCGCCCGGGCTCGCCGGGGAATACCAGCGGCGACCCCGTTTCAAGCCGCAGCGGCCACGCCAGCGCCTGCCGCAGCACGTCCACCGCTGCCGTTGACAGCGGCACGGTGCGGGCGCTGCCGTTCTTGGTCATCGACAGCCGGATGACCCGGCGGTCAAGGTCTACCTGGTCGGCGGCGAGCGTGCGGATTTCGTCCTTTCTCATCGCCGTCGCCAGCGCGAGGCGGACGATCCAGCCGAGCATCGGGTTGCTGTGCGCATCGCAGGCCGCCAGCAGGCGGGCTTCCTCGTCGCCCACCAGGCGGCGCTGCCGTCCTGGGGCGGCGGCGGGCTTGCGCACGTCGTCCAGCGGGTTCAGCAGGCCAGCGAATCCCCATTCGCGGCGGGCGACGCGGTACAGGTGGCCGAGCAGGATCAGTTCCAGCCGCACGGTGGACAGCGACACCGGCTCACCGCGCCGGGTGATGGATGCCAGCCGCTTGTCGCGGTAGGCCGCCACCTCGGCGGGCGTCAGGGTTGGCAGGTAGCAGCGCCCCAGTGATTCGCGCAGCCGCTTCGCGGCGGTGCGCTCGGCGGCCTGGGTTCCCCGGCGCTTTGTGGGCGTGACAGTCGCCAGATAGCGATCGAGTGCATCCCCGACGGTGAGCATCTTCGACCGTGGTGGCGAGGGCCGGAAGCTCCCGCGCGCCATGTCGCGCTCGATCTCGCGCGCCCAGGCCTCGGCGTCACGCTTGAGCTGGAACGTTCGGATCTGCTGCGGCCAACCCCGGCGGCGGACGAGGGCTTTCCAGGTGCCGGATGCGGTCTTGACGATCGTCGCCATCGGTACACTTCCCCCTCGCGTGAGTGTACCGTCAGTGTACCGCTTGTCGGTTTGCGGTGCACCGCCCGTCGGAAAAACCCAGGTTTTTAATGGTGCCGGCTGAGGGAATCGAACCCCCGACCCACTGATTACAAATCAGTTGCTCTACCTGCTGAGCTAAGCCGGCGCAGAATCGAAAACATCCCAGTTTAGCCGCCGCGCTTCGGGACCGCGGGGCCGGGGACCATGGTCGCACGCATGCGGCGCAACGTTGCGGCGTCGTGGAAGTCGCGGTATGGAGTCAGGTCGAGATTGTCGGGCACCCGGGTGAGTCGCTCATCGCCGATCGCTTTGATGTAGTCCTGCATGAAGTCGTCATAGTCGTGCCACTCGATTTCCTCGGCGCGCACCGCCGCCTGCTCTGCGTGCAGCGCGATCTGATGGGCATGCAGGTAATGCAACCCCAATAACTGGATCAGCGCTTTTTCCACCGCTTCGTGAACGATCAGAAAACGGTCGGTGGGGATTCGGCGCTTGCGGTAGACGAAGCTCTTGGGCATGTGCCGGTCGATGAAGATGATCGAGCCGTCGACGCTGTAGCCGGCCAGGTACGGAATGTCATAGCCGCGCTCGAGACGCGCGCGTGCACGAATCGCGCGCAGAGCGTGGTCCATCATCCGTTTCGAGATCAGCCATTCGGCGACATGCTGCCGACGCCCGCCGTGCGGCGGATGTTTTTCGTACATGACACCATCCAGGCATGGCCGCTATCGACCGACCGGCAGCTTAGCCGTCAGGCGCCGCACTCGCCAGCGCGCGTACGCCTGGTGCTCAGCGCGTCAGCATCAGCGCCAGACCGATGCGGGTGACCGACCGGTTGTAGTCGATCAGGCTGTCGCCGTAGCCGGAAAACACGATCAGCCCCCAGAAGAAGCGGTCGCCGGGGCCGGGGATGCTGTACTGCAGCTCGACGGCGCCGCGCGAGGTCGCCGGATTGAAACGCAGCATCACGTGCAGCAGATGCTCGGAGAACAGTTGCTGTTCGTAGTGGAGCTCGCTGTAGCCGTAATAGTCCTGGATATCGGGATTGTCATCGCCGCCGGAATCCTGCGGACCGGTCTTGGCGCGCTCCGGGATCCGGTACCACCACTTCCAGTAGATGAGATGGTTGCCTTCAGCCTGGAACGGCGCCAGGTAGATGCGGTTCCAGCTGCGCGAATCGACCAGACCCTTGCCGTTGGATTGGTGCTCGGCGCCGATATCGATTCCCAGGTGATGCCACTTGGCGACATCGCTGGGGATATACCGGTAGAACAGCTCCGGGTTGTAATTGGTTTCCCGGAACGGCCGCGAATCGGCGCCGTCGTAAGCATCCCAGAAGGATTTCTGGGTGTAGCCCAGGTACAGCGCTCCCGGGCTGGGGAAGGTGAACAGCTTGAGTTTCAGACTGAGCTGGAATACCACCTCGGTGCGTTTGCCGTTGTACTGCGGGCTGTAGGTAGCCGGTTCGAAGTACATCGGCTTGTGCAGCGAAACCCCCGAGCCGGCGGAGACGATCGAGTAGGCATCGGGATCGGCGGCCAGATGCCAATGGGCGCCTGCAACCAGCTTTGGCGACGGATTGGCCGCCGGAGTCGGCGCCGGCGCGCTCAGTGGCTGGTCCAACGGCTGGACCGGCGGCGGCGGCGCGGCCTGGCTGGCCGAAACCGCCGGCTGGGCGGCGGCGGCCGAGCCGAGCCAACCAGCCAGCAGCAGGGCAACGTGCGACCGGCTCATCGATGAATGCCGAAGATATGGGCCAGGAGTTCAGTATAAAAGCCGATGCACCGCCCTGCGCGCCAGCCTCTCCTTGCCCGGCATGAAAACGACTGCGGTCGTAGCGCCGGATTAACGCGAACCGGCTCTAACCCGAAGTTGTTCCCGAATTTCCCCTGAGTGTTGACCGAAAGTTGTTGCGGGAGAACGGGTTGCAGGGTTTTTGCGCGTCTGGATAATGTCATAGTGTAGCCATGTATCTGCTTGTATTCCGTTCCGGACGGAGTACAATGCGCG
>JAGWMX010000064.1 GCA_028871525.1 Gammaproteobacteria bacterium | reverse complement strand
GAGGAACACACCGGCCGAATCCAGCGGGTCGCGCGGCACCAGCAGCGCCCTCAGCTCGTCCTCGAGCGCCTGCCGACGCTGGCGCGAGCTGCGCAGATCAGCCTCGGCCATTTCGCGCAGCTCGGCATCGCGCTGCATCGCGGTCAGTTCGTCGATCTCGCGCCCGAGCCGCTGCCAGGCCGAGTAGGTCTCGGCCAGCGGCGCCAGTTGCGCATATTCCTGACTCAGCCGCGCGTAGCGCACGGAATCGCCCGACAATTCCGGGCTGGACAGCTCGCGCGAGAGTTCTCGACACCGCCCGGTCATGCGCTCGAGCCGGGCAAGCAGGCCCGCCTGCATCGTCTATCGCCCGCGCTCGGGCGCGTCTTCGGGCAAATCGAACAGCTTGCGGGTGGCCGACAGCAGCAGTGCCTGCTCGACCGCGTCGGTACGCTTGAGCGCCGCGCTGGGCGCGTGCAACAGGCGCTGGGCGAGCGTGTCGGCGACAAAACCGAGCACCTCCTGCGGATCGGCGCCGGCGGCCAGCCGGCGACGCGCGCGTTCCAGCACCAGGTCGCGGTGTTCGCGGGCACGGGCGTGCAAATCGCGGATCACCGGCGCGACGTCGCGCGATTCGAGCCAACGGATGAAGTTGCGCGCATGATCCTCGACCAGCACCTCGGCCTGGCGCGCCGCCACTTCGCGCGCCTTCAAGTTTTCGGCGATCACCCCATGCAGATCGTCGAGCGAATACAGATAGACGTCCTCAATGCCCGCGATCGCCGGATCCAGATCGCGCGGCACCGCCAGATCGATCATCAACACCGGTTTGCGGCGGCGCCCGCGGCGCGCCGTTTCGACCAGCTCGGGACTGAGCAGGTAACCGCGCGCACCGGTGCTGGCGATCACCAGATCGGCCTGCGGCAGATAGGCGGCCATATCGTTGAGGCCGATCGCCAGGCCGCCCAGTTCGGCGGCCAGGCGCCGTGCGCGTTCGGGACTGCGGTTGGCGATCAGCAACCGGCCGATGTCGCGCTTGCGCAGATGGCGGGACAACAGCTTGGCGGTATCGCCGGCGCCGATCAAAAGCGCAGTCTGGCCGCGGAAATCGGCAAAAATGCGCTCCGCAAGCTGCACCGCGGCATAGGCCACCGACACCGGGTTGGCGCCGATATGGGTCGCCGAACGCACCTGCTTGGCCACCGCGAAGGCGTGCTGGAATAGCCGCTCCAGCACCGGGCCCAGCGTCTGTTGCTGGCGCGCGCGCGTATAGGCTTGCTTCATCTGGCCGAGAATCTGCGATTCGCCGACCACCATCGAGTCCAGTCCGCAGGCGACGCGCAACTGATGCAACACGCTGCCAAGCTCGCGATGGGTTTGCAGCAACGGCTCGATCAATCCTGCCGGCAGACTGCGTTCACGCTGCCACCAACCCAGCAAATCCGGCGGTGCGTCGGCGGCGACCACCGCGGTGAGCTCGGTGCGGTTGCAGGTGGACAGCACACAGGCTTCGCCGACGCCCGGCAGCGCGCGCAGGCGCACCAGCGCATCGCCGAGCTCATCGTCGGTGAAGGCCGCGCGGCTGCGAACCTCCACCGGTGCGCGGTGGTGGCTCAGTGCCAGAGTCAATAGTGCCATTGCGGATCGCCGCACATACGCTTCTATTCTCCCGCATCCGGCGGTACGGCGACAATGCCGGCGTTACGCGCCGGCGGCTGCGGCTGTAGAATCTGTAATCACCTCCAGCGGCGACTGCTGTGCCACTGTTCCGCATGATCTTGCCTGCGCCCATCGGACTCGGTGTAGTGTTGATCGCCGGTTGTGCCGTTCACCCCAGGCTGGCCGCCGGCGATGCCGCTCCGCCAACTGCAGCGGCGACGGCTTCGCCGCCGGCGGCGACAGCCCTGCGGACGCCGGCCGAACGCGCCCAGTTTCACGTCATGGCCGGAGAGTTGGCGGCCGGGCGCGGATTGCCGAAACCGGCCGCCGAGCAATTCCTGCAGGCGTTGGCGCTGGCCCCCGACGCCAAACTCGCGGCGCGCGCCACCGAACTGGCGCTGGCGGCCAAAGACAGTGAGCTGGCGCAACGTGCCGCGCACACCTGGCTCGCCGCCCAACCCGACAGTCTCGAGGCACGCGAGGTGCTGATCCGGCTGGCGCTGGTGCGGGCAGACACGCAGCAGGCGTTCGAGCAATCCCGGGCGATCATCGACCGGCATCCGGGCGGTATCGACGACGGTTTCCATCTGGTCGCGCTGCTGCTGGCGCAGAATCTGAGTGATGCGGACACGGCGTTGGCGCTGATCGGCAGGCTGGCGGCGGCGTACTCCCATGCGTCGTCGGCGTGGCGCGCGCAGGCGCTGGTGGCGCTGCATTTCAAACGCTACCGGGATGCCGAATCCGCGGCGCAGCACGCGCTTCAACTGGAGCCCGATTCCGTCGACGCCGGCATGATGCTGACCGCGGCCCGGGTGCAACTGGGCGATTTGGCCGGCGCCGACGCGGCGGTGCGCACGCTGGCGCAGGGCGCCCGGGCCCATGACGTGCAGCTCGCCTACGCTCGGCTGCTGTTGTCGGCCGATCACAGCGAGCACGCCCGCGGCGTGCTCCAGCGCGTGCTCAGCCGATCACCGCGCGATGAGGACGCGCGCTTCATGCTGGCGCTGCTGGAGCTGAGCGAAAACCACCTCGACGCCGCGCAGCGGCAGTTTTCGCAGCTCCACCAAAGCGATGCTCACGGCCAGGAGGCCGAATACTACCTCGGCCGCATCGCCGAGCTGCAGCGGCAGCCACAGATGGCCCTGCAGCACTACCGTCGCGTCACTGCGGGCGCCAAGGCACTGGACGCCTCACTGCGCCGCGCACTGGTGCTCGGGCAGCTCGGCCGGGTCGACCAGGCCCGCACGATCTTCGACCAGTTGGACGAGCAGTATCCGCCGCTGGCCGCGCACTTCGCCGCCGCCGAAGCACAGATGCTGCTCGGCGCCAAGCGGCCGACCGATGCGGCGCAGGTGCTGGAGCAAGCGCTGCAACAGTCGCCGGACGATCCCGAATTGCTGTACGGCCGGGCGCTGGCCTACGAAAAACTCGGCCGCGTCGCGGATGCCGAATCCGACCTGCACCGCATCGTCGGCCACGATCCGAACGATGCCCAGGCACTCAACGCGCTCGGCTACATGATGACCATACATGGCGGCGATTATGCGCAGGCGCGGGAGTTCATCGAAAAAGCCAACCTGCTGTCGCCGAACGATCCGGCGATCATGGACAGTCTCGGCTGGGTGATTTACCGTCAGGGCGACGCTGACACCGCGGTGGGATGGCTACGCAAAGCCTATGCATTACAGCCGGAAGCGGAGATCGCCACCCACCTCGGCAAGGCGCTCGGCGCGTTGGGCGACGTGGCCGGAGCGCAACGGGTGCTGAAGCAAGCGCTTGCACGCGATCCGGGCAATGCGCAGCTGCGCGAGGCGCTCGATCAGCTGCGAAAATGAGGGCGCCGGCCCTGGCGCTGTGCGCGCTGCTGCTGGGCGTGGGAGGATGTGCGGCGATGCCAAAACTCGATCACGCCAGACAGGCGGACGCCAACTGGGCCCGCCGCGCCAAGGCGCTCTCACGCATCGACACCTTCTCGCTGCAAGCGCGGGTGGCCTCCGGCGGGCTGTTTGGCGCCTCCGGCGATCTCGACTGGCAGCAGCAGGGCGAGGCATTCGATCTGCGCTTTTCCGGCCCGTTCGGCGTCGGTGGAATCGAGATCGCCGGTACCGTCGAAGACGTGCAGGTCCGCACCCGCAAAAACACTTACCGCACCGAGGATCCGGACGCCTTCCTGCGCCAGAAGCTCGGCTTGAACCTGCCGGTCAGCGGGTTGCGCTACTGGGTGCTGGGGGTGCCGTCGCCGCACTCCGACGCCGATCTGATTCTGGATGCCGGCGGCCGTGCCGAACAGCTGGTCCAGGACGGCTGGACGCTGCGCTACGAGACCTACGAAACCATCGCCGGCCTGTCGCTGCCCACGCGTTTCGAGATCAACGGCGGACGCACGCGGTTCAAGGTCGTGGTCGATCGCTGGAGCGGCGTCACCACCGGCGGCTGAAGCGGCGAAGCGGACCGGCTTTTATAATTGAACGGGGGAACGATGTTGGGGCGTAGCCAAGTGGTAAGGCAGCGGGTTTTGATCCCGCCATTCGGTGGTTCGAATCCATCCGCCCCAACCACTCGCGCAAACCGTGCAAGCACGGTTTGCGTGAGTGCCCCGAGGAACGAAGGGGCCTCGATGCCACGCCAGCGCCATCCGACAAGATCGACCACCCATCCGCACCGCACTGGCGACGCCAGCCGCGCGGGCACGGCAGACCGACGCCGTGTTTCCCATCGACGGGAGCCCTAGATGGCCGACGGCCAGTTGACGCTGTTTTCAGGCAACGCCAACCCACAGCTGGCGCGCGAAATCGCCCACTACCTGCACCTGCCGCTGGGCAAAGCGGTGGTCGGCCGTTTCTCCGACGGCGAAATCCAGATCGAGATCGTCGAGAATGTTCGCGGCCGCGACGTGTTCGTGATCCAGCCGACCTGCGCGCCGACCAACGATCACATCATTGAACTGGTGATGATGATCGACGCGCTGAAGCGCGCATCGGCCAGCCGCATCACCGCGGTAATGCCGTATTTCGGCTACGCCCGCCAGGACCGCCGGCCCAGATCCGCGCGGGTGCCGATCTCGGCCAAGGCGGTGGCGCAGATGATCACCGTGACTGGCGCCCATCGGGTTCTGACGGTGGATCTGCACGCGGATCAGATCCAGGGCTTCTTCGACTGCCCGGTGGACAACGTCTACGCCAGCCCGGTATTGCTCGGCGACATCTGGCGGCAGAAATACGCACGCCCGATCGTGGTCTCGCCCGATGTCGGCGGCGTGGTGCGGGCGCGGGCGGTGGCCAAACGGCTGGACGACGCCGACCTGGCGATCATCGACAAACGCCGCCCGCGCCCCAACGAGGCCAAAGTGATGAACATCATCGGCGACGTCGACGGTCGCACCTGCATTCTGGTCGACGATCTGGTCGATACCGCCGGCACGCTGTGCCAGGCGGCGGCTGCGCTCAAGGAACAGGGTGCGATCAAAATCGCGGCCTACGTCACCCATCCGGTACTGTCCGGGCCGGCAATCGACAATATCTCCGCCTCGGCGCTGGATGAACTGGTGGTCACCGACAGCATCCCACTGACCCCGCGCGCCGCCGCCTGCCCGCAGATCCGTCAGCTGTCGATCGCCGGCCTGCTGGCCGAGACCATCCGCCGCGTCAGCGCCGAAGAGTCGGTCAGTTCGCTGTACGTGGATTAAACGCTATACCCGGCGTCGATCCCGCGCTACGTTGAGCACATGCCATCGCGACAGAACTCCTATAACCTGCTGCTGGATACCGACAGCTACAAGCTGACCCACTGGCGCCAGTATCCGCCGGGGACGGAACACGTCTCGGCCTACATCGAATCGCGCGGCGGCGCGCCGCATGAGATCGTGTTCTTCGGACTGCAGGCGTTTCTGCTCGACGCCCTGTGCCAACCGGTCCAGCCCTGGCAGATCGAGGAAACCGAGGCGCTGGCGCGCGCTCATCTCGGCCGCGACGACTGCTTCAACCGGGCCGGCTGGGAACACATCCTGCAGCGCCACGGCGGCCGTCTGCCGGTGTCCATCGAGGCGCTGCCCGAGGGCAGTGTCGTCGGTCATCGCGTGCCGGTGCTGCAGGTCGTCAATACCGATCCCGCCTGCGCCTGGCTGACCTGCTATCTGGAAACCGCACTGCTGCGCGCGGTCTGGTATCCGAGCACGGTGGCCAGCCTGTCATTCGCCTGCAAACGGGTGCTGCGCCGCTACCTGGAGGAGACCGCGGACTCGACCGCGGCGCTGGACCTGCAACTGCACGACTTCGGCGCCCGCGGCGCCACCTGCGAACCGGCCGCCGCGATCGGCGGCGCGGCGCACCTGCTGAACTTCCGCGGCACCGATACGCTGCCGGCGCTGCGCCTGGCGCAGCGCTGTTACGGCGAGCCGCTCGCCGGCGTTTCGATCCCGGCCGCCGAGCACAGCACCATCACCGCCTGGACCCGCGACGGCGAGGTAGCAGCCTATCGCAACCTGATCCGCCAATTCGGCGGACCCGGCCGGACGCTGGCCTTCGTCGTCGACTCCTACGACCTCTGGCACGCCATCGACCATCTGCTCGGCGAACAGCTCAAACGCGAGATCGAAGCCTGCGGCGGTCGCGTCGCGATTCGCCCGGACAGTGGTCGGCCGACCGCGGTCGTGCCGGAAGTCGTCGAGCGGCTGATGCGGCATTTCGGCCATCGCGTCAACGGCAAGGGCTTCCGCGTGCTGCCGGATTACCTGCGGGTGATCCAGGGCGACGGCGTGACGCCGGAGAGCCTGCCGCAGATCCTCGCGGCGTTGAAGGCACGCGGCCTGTCGACCGAAAATTGTACCTTCGGCATGGGCGGCGGACTGCTGCAGCGACTCGATCGCGACACGCTGCAATGGGCGATGAAGGCGAGCTGGCTGCAAATCGACGGGCGACCCTGCGATATCGCCAAAACGCCGGTCACCGACCCTGGCAAGGCCAGCCGCGCCGGCCGCTGGGCGGTCACCGGCGAGCCCGGGGCCTATCGCGCGGCGGCAGCGACCCAACTCGGCCCGCAGCGCAATTTTCTGCGGCCGGTATTCCGCAACGGCCGACTGCTGATACGGGAAAATTTCGACCTGCTGCGCCAGCGGCTGCGGCTTCATTTCGAATCCGCCGAGGCCGGTGCGGGCTGACTGCACTATAATTTGCGGTTTGGCGCCTCTGGTCGCGGAGGCGTTTGATCCACGGAGAACCAATGTGAAAGAAAACTTTGTCGTGTCGGCCACGCCGCGCACGGCGCAGGGAAAGAGTGCGAGCCGCCGCCTGCGTCGCGAGGGCCTGGTTCCGGGCATCCTTTACGGCGGCGGTGCGCCAGCCGAATCGATCGCCATCAATCACAGCGAACTGCGCAAGCATTTGCAAACCGAGGCGTTCTACTCGCGCATCCTGTCGGTGCAGCTGGGCCAGGAGGCGCAACAGGCGGTACTCAAGGACCTGCAGCGCCATCCGGTGCGCGACCAGATCCTGCACATCGATTTCCAGCGGATTCGCGCCGACCAGACTCTGCGCATGCACGTACCGCTGCACTTCGCCGGTGGCGATGTCTGCCCCGGCGTCAAGACCGGCGGCGGCGTCGTCGAGCACCACATGATTCAGATCGAGGTCGAATGCCTGCCCAAGGATCTGCCGGAATATCTGCAGGTGGATCTGTCACGGCTTGACGTCAACGAATCGGTCCACCTGTCGCAGCTCACGCTGCCGGAGGGCGTCGAACTGGTCGAACTCAAGCACGGCAACGATGCCTCGGTGGCGGCGGTGCACCTGCCGCGTGTCGCGGTCGAGGCCGAAGAGGTGGCGGAAACAGCGGAAGCGGCCCCGGCCGAAGGCACGACTGAGGCCAAGGCGCCGGCCGCCGGTGCGGCCAAGCCCGCTGAGGGCAAAGCCGAAGACAAGAAAACTGACAAGAAGTAAGCCGCTGCGGTGGCGGGCGAACCACTGCGGGCGATCGTCGGCCTCGGCAACCCCGGGGCCGACCATCGCCTCACGCGTCACAACGCCGGCTTCTGGTTTGTCGACGCGCTGGCCCGGTTGCACGGCACCTCGTTTCGCCGCGCCTCACGGCTGCACGGCGAATCGACGCCGGTGAAGATCGCCGGACACGAACTGCTGCTGTTCAAACCGGATACCTTCATGAACGACAGCGGCCGGGCGGTACAGGCGCTGGCCGCGTTCTACAAGCTGTCACCCGCAGAGATTCTGGTCGCGCACGACGATCTCGATCTGCCGCCCGGTGCCGCCCGGCTCAAGCGCGGCGGCGGGCACGCCGGCCACAATGGCCTGCGCAGCATCCACCAGCATCTCGGCGCCGACTACCTGCGCCTGCGGATCGGCATCGGCCATCCGGGAGTGCGTGAACGCGTGCTCGGTTACGTGCTGGGCCGGCCCGGCGCCGTCGAACAGCAGGCGATCATCGACGCGGTCGGCCGTGCCGCGGCAGCGCTGGAGATTGTGCTCACGCAAGGTTGGGACAAGGCCACCCAACGCTTGCACACCGAGGTGCCGGACGCTTCCGGCACCGGCGCGCGTGATTGACGCCGGCGGCGCCGTTCGGCAGCGGCTGGAGGCAAGGGCCCGGGCTGGCGAACCGGCGGCGATGCGTGAACTCGGACAGCGCATGCTGCGCGAGGAGCCGCAGCGAATCTACGATGCGCTGCAGCTGCTGGTGCGGGCTTCCGCGGAAGACGCGCAAGCCTGTGCATTGATCGCCACGCTGGCCGGTGCCGGTGCCGGCACACCGCAGAGCTGGCCCATCGCGCTCGACTACCTGGCCCGCGCCGCCGAACTGGGCTCGGCAATGGCGCAAAGACAGCTGCAAGTCCTGGCGCAGCCTCCTGGCTCGGAAGCGGATGCAGCGGCGACGCGCAACCGCGGATGGCGCGAGCTGACCCGACGCGTCGGGCTCGACGTCTGGTTGAGCGCACCGCCCGCATCGCCGTTGCCGTATGGCTCGCGGCTGATCGTGATCCCGGAACTGTTGCCGTCGGCGGCCTGCGACTGGCTGATCGAACGTGCGCGGCCGCTGCTGCTGCCGGCCAGCACCTACGATCCCACAACCGGCGCGCCGCAATCCGACCCCGATCGCAGCAACAGCACCGCTGAATTCGATCTGGTCGAGACCGATCTGGTGCTGTTGCTGGTGCGGGCGCGTATCGCTTCGGTACTGGGCATGCCACCGACGGCCCTCGAGTACACCAACGTGCTGCACTATCGTCCCGGCCAGGAATTCAAGCCGCACTACGATTTCCTCGATCCGACGGCGCCCGGGCTGGCGCGTGAGATCCAGCGACTGGGCCAGCGCGTCGCGACCTGCCTGGTCTATCTGAACAACGATTACCTGGGTGGCCAAACCGAATTTCCGCGGCTCGGCCTGCGTCACCGCGGCAAAGGCGGCGACGCCTTGCTGTTCCACAGCATCGACCGCACCGGAACGCCGGATCTCGATACCCTGCACGCCGGGCTGCCGCCGACCAGAGGCGAGAAATGGCTGCTGTCGCAGTTCGTGCGGCTGCGCCCGACGCCCATCGACGGCGCGCCGGCTTGATCCAAATCCGTACTTTGCCGCACCCGGATTGTGTGATGACAACAGCGGCCACCGACGCCGGACCGGCATGCGCATCCCGGTGCCCGGTTTGCCACCGATCGCAGAGGCTCGCGTTAACCTATCGCACTTTGGCCGGTACGTGCCGGCATTTCGACGAGGCATTTCGTGGGCATACGCTGCGGCATTGTGGGGCTGCCGAACGTCGGCAAATCGACGCTGTTCAACGCGCTGACCCAAGCCGGCATTGCGGCGGAAAATTATCCGTTCTGCACCATCGATCCGAACGTCGGCGTGGTGGCGGTGCCCGATGCGCGCCTGCAGCGTCTGGCGGCGATCGTCCGGCCGCAGAAAATTGTGCCGGCCATGGTCGAATTCATCGACATCGCCGGACTGGTGGCCGGCGCTTCCAAGGGCGAAGGCCTCGGCAACCAGTTCCTCGCCCATATCCGCGAAACCGACGCCATCGCGCACGTGGTCCGCTGCTTCGACGCCTCCAACGTCGTCCATGTCGCCGGCGCGGTGGATCCGATCCGTGACATCGAAATCATCAACACCGAGCTGGCGCTGGCCGACCTGGACACCGTCTCGCGCGCATTGGAACGTACTGCCAAGCAATCCAAGACCGGCAACAAGACTGCACTGGAACGCAAATCGCTGCTGGAACGCGTGCAGGCGCAGCTCGACCGCGGCGCGCCGATCCGTGCGCTGGCACTTGAGGACGAGCAACGCGCCGCGCTGCGCGAGCTGCACCTGATCACCGCCAAACCGGTGCTCTACGTCACCAACGTCGCCGAAAGCGAACTGCGCGCTGACAATGCCTACGTCCAGCGAGTGCGCACGCTGGCGCAATCCGAACACGCCGAAGTGGTGACGGTGTGTGCGTCGATCGAAGCCGAGATCGCCCAGCTCGAAGACGCCGACAAGGAAGAGTTTCTGCGCGATCTCGGTCTTGACGAACCGGGGTTGAATCGCGTCATCCGCGCCGCTTACCGATTGCTGGGCCTGCAAACCTACTTCACGGCGGGCGAGAAGGAAGTACGCGCCTGGACTGTGGCGGTCGGCGCCACCGCGCCACAAGCCGCCGGCGTGATTCATTCCGACTTCGAACACGGCTTCATCCGCGCCGAGGTCGTCGCTTACGACGATTTCGTCTCACTGCGCGGCGAAGCCGGTGCCCGCGAAGCGGGCCGCTGGCGGCTGGAAGGCAAGGACTACATCGTCGGCGAGGGCGACGTGATGCATTTCCGTTTCAACGTGTAGTCGCAGATTCGCGCCCAGTCTATACTTCCGGTTGCATCAGAGCATTTCTTTGTGAAATGCTCGGCTTACGTCACATTGCCAAGCGTCAGAAGTGGGCACATGCTTAAAGCCGGTCACGTGACGACAGCATTCATTTATCCAGTAGGAGACACACGTATGAAGAGCATCCGTCTGCTGGCCTGCGCCGCGCTGCTGGCCGGTTCCAATGCCTGTTTCGCGGCGGCGCCGCTGCTGAAGGTGAGCAAAAGCATCACCATCGATGCCCCGGCGACGACCGTCTGGGCCAAGGCCGGCAACTTCGCTGGCCTTGACCAGTGGCACCCGGCGGTGGAGAAGGACGAGCTGATCTCCGGCAAGAACAACGTCGCGGGGGCGGTGCGCCATCTCACGCTAAAGGGCGGCGGCGACATCAAGGAGAAGCTTCTCCGTTACAGCGCCAAACACCGCTATTATCGATATACCATCGTCGAAGGCGCGCTGCCGGTCAGTGACTATCACTCCAAACTGAGCGTGAAGGCCGACGGCGCCGACAAGTCGATCGTGACCTGGTCGGGGACTTTCAAGCGCAAGGACACCGGCGCGCATCCGGCCGACGACGCCAACGACAAGACCGCGACCGACACCATCGCCGGGGTGTATCAGTCCGGTCTCGACAACCTCAAGAAGCTCGTCGAACAGAAGTAGGCGGTATCGAGTGGCAGCGGCCCGGGATCCCGGCGCCGCTGCCATTCATTCGCAGGAATCGTGGCCGTGCAACCGCTGCGAACGGCCTGCCGTATCCCGCAATGGCCGCGGCCGCCGTTTCCGGCCGGCATTTTGCCGGGCTCTGCTCAAGCTGCTCAAGCCGCCCAATCAGACCACCGACACCAGCAACCGGCACGACGTAGAATGCGACCTACCGCCCTTACCACCACGTGAACGGAGGGCGCTGCCAACTGCTCACGCGGCCATCGTCGGTCAGCATCACCGAGCCGCTGCCGATACCGGTGTAGTAGTAATACCAAACCGTCTTGTTATCGATGCGCAGCGTGCGCGTAGGAGCCCCCAGGAGTCGGCGCACTTCCGTTTCGCGCATGTGCCGTTTCAGCGACCGCCAGTTCTCGCGCGCCGCAAGCAGCGGCAGCGCCGCCGCCGGTGGCTGGGCGGCGGCGGCCGCAGCCGCCGGTGGCTGGGCGGCGGCGGCCGCAGCGGGCGGCGGGGAAGGCTGCGCGGTTGCAGCCGCCGCAACGGGCGCAGCCGGCGCAGCCGGCGGCTGTGCGGCGGGGGCAGCCACACGCGCCTGCTCCAGCTTGCGTACGCGCTGGTCGAGTTCCCGAACCTGCTGATCGAGTTGCCGGACCTGCTGTCGGAGCGCCGCGGCATCCTGATCCGGCTCGGCGGCGCGCAATGGGCGCACGGCGCCCAAGGCCAGGATCAATGCCGTGACCAGCAGCCTCAGGCGTGCGCGGCGGGCGGATGCGTTTCCAAGCATGATCGGTACCCCGTGATCGAAGCCGCCGGCGAAAACTCGTGCAACCTGCCGGTGCAGCGGACATGTGAAAAGCGGGCCGCGGACACCGCGGCCCGCCCGTCGGCGATTACCCTTACCACATCAGCCAGGCCAACAGAAACACGCTGTTGTTGTCCGAGGCGCTGCGGCCGAAACCGTCGTAATTGTTGCCGGCGCCGTTGAACTTGGTGTACCCGGTGTACTGCAGGCCGAACTTGGTGTTTTGCCAGGGCAGGATGTTCACCTCGGCGATGTAACCCCGGCTGTTGGGGACGCCGTTGACGCTGCCGGCCACCTGTTCGCCGGTGTTGTAAAGCCCCGTGTCCGCGGTCCCGGTGGTCTGGAAATACCCCAGTGAGACATCCCAGCGGTTGCCGAAGTGATAGGTGCCGTCCGCACGGAATATTCTGAGCGTATTTGCCGGGTTCGCCGACCCACCGGCGCCGAACGTCGCCTTCAGGTTCTGATGCTCGTGGA
This sequence comes from Gammaproteobacteria bacterium, assembly GCA_028871525.1. Taxonomy (GTDB): domain Bacteria; phylum Pseudomonadota; class Gammaproteobacteria; order Nevskiales; family Nevskiaceae; genus SCRT01. The sequence continues at coordinate 3,899 of JAGWMX010000064.1, read as the reverse complement.
TATACGTGGCGTGTACCGACAAGAGGTCTTCGCCGAACGGCCGCTCGTACTGGGTGTCCGCGGCCCAGTCGGTATATTTGTCAGTGGCGCCGTTGACGCCGTTGGGATACAGCTCGGCGTAGAGGCCGTAGACACCCGCCTCCAGATAGTTCTGGTCGAAGTACTGCTGCCACGCCAGGCGCCAGTATGGCGCCGCGCCACGGATGGTGTTGGTACTGCCGATGCTGGGCGCCTGCTGGCCGATGTGCGCGGAACGGTATGCCTCGACGTTCGCATACAGATGCTGATTCCATAAGGTATAGACGCCCACGCCGGCCACGTCCTGAGCCAAGCCGCCGTCGATCAGCGCATCCGCCGCCGGGGCCGCCGCGGTGTCCGACGCCGCAAACGGGAAGCGCCAGATCGGCGTGTTGTTCCATACGTCTTCCACGCCGGGGGCGTTGTTCAGGTCGAGGCCATAGATCGTGTCCTTGCCCGCCAGCTTGAAGTGGTTGGCGTAGCGGATGTCGGTGTTGTCCCAAGCGAAGTGGTCATCGGGCTGGGAATAGGTGATCTGAATGAATGAGCCGATGTGCGGGCTGATCTCCCCGGCGAAGAAAAAGCTGAGCTGCTGCGGAAACTCCACGTCATTGTTCTGCGTGCCGGGCTGGGTACGGTTGTCGTGAGTGAACCCGGCCTGCAGCATCGCCGACAGCGGCGGAGTCTCGTTGATTTTCAGCCCACCGGTACTCTGGCTGCTCGGCATCTGGATCTGTTGCAGCCCGGTCAATGTGTAGCCGTTGAGCTTGAACAGACGGCCGAAGTTGGTGAGTTCGGGAAACACGGTGTGGCAGGACTGGCAAGGCAACCCGGTCTGCCGCGCGAAACTCGGTACGGCCTCGGCGCTCATGCTGCCGAACAAAGCCGCGGCCGCGATAAGACCCGAAGCGATTTTGAAGCGAGTGAAACGTCTCATTGCGATTACCCCTGCGAAACCCGCGGGGATTCTCGTCAGCGGCCCGAACGGCCGCATTGATCTACATCATGGCCATGCCGATGGACTGCCTGGCGCGCCTGAGCCGGCGCCGCTGAAGCTTGGTCAGCGACCCGGACTTGCCGCGACGGATGATCGCGACGCCCGATCTCAGCGCCAAAGACATTCGAGAAAATCCTGCCGCCACCTTGCGGCGGGCTTCACAAACTTCACCGCGCAGCGCCCAGACCTCACTCCGCGCTCCGCCCGAACCGGCGATCACCACCACCCGGGCGCTGCGGCGCGCCTGGAGGCTCGGCGCGGCGGCGAATCTTGGCCTCACGACGCCGCAGCAACAATTCCAGCGCCAGTATCAGCATCAAGCCCAGCTCGTTGGCGGCGATATCCGCGTACTCGATATGGGCGTACCCGTTGACCTGCCACTGCACCACTTCGAGCACCGCCGCCAGCGCCGCCAGCGGCGCCAGCGGCCACAGACTGCGCCCAAACCGAAAAAACCAAAGCCCCGCGCCGCCGAACAGCATCACATGGCTCAAAGCGTGCCAGCCGGACTCGCGCAGATGAGGATGCCGCGGCAAACAGTAGATCACCGACCCGACCGCCATCAGAATCCAGCCGAGAGCGACCCGCTCACGTCGGCCGAACCATCGCGGTCTGAAAATTCGGGAACGGGACATTCGGCTCCGGGAACTTATGCAGCAACGTCCCGGAAAATCAATACGATCTGATTCGATCGATACTTTCCTCTCACCACACGCAGCAGATTACTGACCGGCGACGCAACGACCTGCCCACAACTCACTCCGGGCTGGCGTGTCAACGCGACCGCTTCTCGCTTGAACGCTACGCGGTACTTCCTTCGCTTCGACATGAACACTCCTTCGGCTCATTTTGAGCCCTCTTTGAAGTGTCCGCAGGAACGGAGCGGAACCCGACCCTGGGGCCGGCCAGGTCCAGCTCGTCGGTGGCGGCGCTGCCGTTTAGGGTATAGACCAGGCGGCCGGAGCGGTCGTACAGCGCATACTCGACACTGCCATTGGCCAGCGTGGTCTTGATGCGCTTGCCCAGCGCGTCAGGCGTAGGTCGCCACGCCGGCGATCTGGACGATCTGGTCGGCGGCGTTCCAAGTATAGCTGTGCACGCCGTCGGCGGTGACGCGGCCGGCGGCGTCATACGTGTACTGGCGCAGGCTGGCGGTGGTGGTGCTAGTGGCGGCGGTCAGCGCCGGGTCGCTCCCCGGCGCCGCCACCGGGCTTTGCTAGTGTAGTGTTGCAATCCTGAAGGAACTTATAAACGACCCGAAACGACCCGCTGGTCTCATGTTTTACTACGAGGCCCGCGGGAGAGATGGCGTGCGAGTTGCCCCCAACATTGTGTTGAGCGACGAGGAGCGTGGCGAGCTCACCGGACTGGTTCGCTCCAGACTCACCAGCGTCAGGCTGGTGCAGCGCGCCCGGATTGTTTTGCTGGCGGCCGAGGGTAAGCAGAACAAGGCGATTGCCGAGCAGTTGAGTCTCGGGCGGATCCAGGTGGCCCGCTGGCGCGAACGCTATGCCCAGCATCGACTTGCCGGTATCGAGCGCGACCGTCCGCGTGGCGCGCCTCCCTCGAAGGTCGATGTAGCCCGGCTGGTGGAACTGACCACGCAGAGCAAGCCGGTGGCAGCCACCCATTGGAGCACGCGCACGATGGCCGCTGAGCTGGGCATCAGTGCGGCCAGTGTCTCGCGCCATTGGCGTGCGAACGGGTTGAAGCCGCACCTCGTGCGGGGTTTCAAGATCTCGCGCGATGCGAAGTTTGTCGAGAAGCTCGAAGACATCGTGGGGTTGTACATGGCGCCGCCCGAGCATGCCCTGGTGCTGTGCTGCGACGAGAAAAGCCAGGTGCAGGCATTGGACCGCACGCAGCCGGGGTTGCCCCTGAAGAAGGGGCGCGCCCAGACGATGACACACGACTACAAGCGCCACGGCACGACCACCTTGTTCGCCGCGCTCAATGTGCTCGACGGTCAGGTCATCGGCCAGTGCCAGCCGCGCCACACCCACGCCGAGTGGTTGAAGTTCCTGCGGCAAATTGATCGTGAAACGCCCAAAGACAAGACACTGCATCTGATCGCCGACAACTACGCCACCCACAAGCACCCGGTGGTGCGGAACTGGCTGGCCAAGCACCCTCGCTTCCACATGCACTTCACGCCGACCTCGGCCTCGTGGCTGAACATGGTCGAGCGCTTCTTCCGCGACATCACCACCGAACGGCTGCGCCGCGGCGTATTCACCAGCGTGCCCGAGTTGATCGCCGCCATTGACGACTACGTGGCCCACCACAACACCCGCCCGAAACCGTTCATTTGGACCAAGAGCGCGCGCGACATCCTGCAGAAGGTCATCCGCGCCAACCGACACTTACTCATAAGTCAGTAGATTAGGGAACAAAATGGCATCGTCGTGCGCGCCTTCGTCCAGCTGCGCGAGCTGCTGAGCTCCAACAAGGAACTGGCCAGGCGGCTCGATCAGCTCGAGGTGCGCCTCGAGAAGAAGCTCGCCACGCACGATGACGCCATCGCCGCCATGCTCTCCGCCATCCGTGAGCTCATGCACCCGCCGGCCAAGAAGCGCCGGGGCATCGGCTTTACCGCCGATATCAGCGACCCGAAGTAATCCGCCGTTGGGGCCATTTTGGCCCCAACAGCAAGCCGCAGGCTATCCTGCACTCAAGCCCATTCAGCCGCTTCAGTGCATCAACCACGGGCCGCCATTGTGACCGCTTGTGCCACAACGCTTAGTACTCTGGCCCTTAAGTTCGGTGACGTATTTCACTCAGGCCGCCTTGTGGAAGGTTTTCTCGTGCGCGTGGATCTTGGCAAGCAGTGTTTTCAAGTCCTCGCGGCTGAACTTCCACTGGAACGGGCGGGCGGCGGCGCAAT
>JAGWMX010000145.1 GCA_028871525.1 Gammaproteobacteria bacterium | reverse complement strand
CTCGGATGCCTCTCAGGGCCTGCCGTCCCTGGCGCGACGCTGGCGACTTCGATCCGAGCCCGGCCCGGCCATCCTTGGCCGGGCGTTCGGCGCCGCCGCGACCGGTGGTCGCGAAGCGCGGCGCCTCACCCATACCAAACACCGGTTGTTGGCCGGCATCGCACGATCCTCGACCAGCTCCAGCCCGGCGCTGCGCGCCAGCGCGTCCACCATCGCGAAATCGCGCACCCCCATGTGCGCCGCCATGGCATGCAGCGAAGCGTCGAAGGCCGCGTTGCTGGCGCTGGTGTGACGGCCGTCGTAGGAAAACGGCCCGTAGAGCACCAGCCGGGCGTCATCGACGAGCACGCCGGGCAGCCCGGCGAACAGCAGCTCCACCTCGTCCCAACTCATGATGTGCAGCGTGTTGGCGGAAAACACCGCGTCGTAAGTCGCCCGTGGCCAGACGCCGCCGACATCCAGCGCCAGCGGCGGCGGCGTGTTCGGCAGACCCGCCTCGTCCAGCCAGGCGCGGATACCCGGCAGCGCCGGCGCGCGATCCGAGGTCTGCCAGCTCAGCTGCGGCAGTGCACGGGCGAAGAACACCGCGTGCTGGCCGGTGCCGCTGCCGATCTCCAGCACCCGCCGCCGGCCGGCGAAGTGCTCGCGCAGCACCGCCAGGATCGGCCCGCGGTTGCGTTCGCAGGCCGGGGCGAACGGTTTGCCGGTCACGCCTTCACGGCGACAGCGGCCCGTGCGCGAACTGGTACAGGTTCAGCAGCCCGCATACCAGCAGCAGCGCGAAGGTCAGCGCCGTGCCCCAGAAGCGCCCGAACATCCAGCGCTGCGTAAAACCGAAGGCGTAGCCGTGCAGCAGGCGCGCCACCAGCAACGTGACGCCGAGCGCGTGCAGCCACAGGTGCGGAAAGCCACCGAGTTCCAGCAGCGCCATCAACAGCAGAATCAGCGGCACGTACTCGGCGAAATTCGCCTGCCCGCGGATCAGCCGCAGCATCGATTCGCTGCCGCCGTCGCCGAGCGACACCCCCTGTCTGCGACCGCCGACCACGCGGTAACTCAGAACCAGGAACCACAGCGCCAGCAAGCCGGCGTACAGCGGTGTAACGACCATCGCGGGGACTCCTCGAATCTTTGGAGCCGCCAGTCTGGCTTTATCCGCGTCGCCGTACAATTGCAGCGCACGCGCCGGCCGTGCACCGCGGTACGCGCGCCGAGACGCGTGCAAGCGGGGATCGGCGCCCGTCTGCAACGCCAACGGCAACCGGAGTCGACGAGATCGAGTGCCGCCCATGACCCCCGACCTGCTCACCGCGCTGACCTCCGGCACCTACTGGGGCATCGTCGGCATCGCCCTGCTGCTGATCGGTGTGACGGTGGGGCTGCACTACGAGGTGCTGCAACGCCTGAACTGCGCCATCCCGCGCTCGCGGCTGCCCCCGCGCCGGCGCGTGCTGCTGCTGATTTTCGGTATTCTCGCCGCCCACACGGTCGAGATCTGGATCTTCGGCGTCGGCCTTCACCTGGCGACGCTGCACCCGGCGTTTGGCTCGATCGGCGGCGCGGCCCACCACGAACTGTTGGATTCCATCTACCTGTCGGCCACCACCTACACCACCGTCGGCTATGGCGACCTGGTGCCGCACGGTCCGATCCGCTTCCTGCTCGGCCTCGAGGCGTTGACCGGCCTGGTGCTGATCACCTGGTCGGCATCGTTCACCTACCTGGAGATGCGGCGCTACTGGAAGGTGCGCTGAAACGATCCGCGCCGGACCTCGGGCCGAGCGCACTGCGGCTGCGATCGCCGCGATTCGCGCGGCTTGACGGAAGTCAAGTCGTCGCCCGCGATTCCACCTTAATCTGCGCCGGCGGTTTGATAGCGGACATCGTTGGAGTAAAGCGAATGAACACTGCAGGCAAATCGTTGAGCGCGGCGATCATGGGCCTGTCGCTGCTGATGAGCGGCCCGCCGGCACTGGCGCAGGCCCATTCCAACGTCCGGCAGCCGGCCGCGGAGATTCACGCCGATGTCAGCTATACCCTGAAGACCGACATCGGCAACCAGGGGATGACCTTCGTCGGCGTGGGCCAGAGCATCGACGGCGTCGTCAATCCCACGCTCAACGCCAAAAAAGGCGACATCGTGCAGATCACCCTGATCGACGGCGACGGCGCCGAGCACGACATCAGCTTCCCCGACTTCAACGCACTTTCCGATCACGTCGTCGGCCCCGGCGCCAGCACCGTCATCGTCTTCCGCGCCGACCGGGACGGCAGCTTCAAGTACTTCTGCACGCTGCCCGGGCACCGCGCCGCCGGCATGGAAGGCACGATCACGATCGGCGCCGCGGCGGCCGCGGCCGCCGGGCCTGCGCTGGCGAACATCAGCCGCAACCCCGCCGAGCTACCGGCGCCGATCGCCAGAACCCGGCCGGCGCACGTCGAGGTCAAGCTGGTCGCCGAGGAAGTCAAGGGCCGCCTGGCCGACGACACCGGCTACAACTTCTGGACCTTCAACGGCAAGGTGCCAGGCCCGATGCTGCGGGTCCGGGTCGGCGACACGGTGACGCTGACGCTGGAAAACCGGAAAGACTCGCGCATGATCCATTCGGTGGACCTGCACGCGGTCACCGGGCCGGGCGGCGGCGCCGCCCTGCTGCAGGTGCCGCCGGGCCAGTCCAAGACCATCACCTTCAAGGCGCTCAAGCCGGGCCTGTTCGTCTATCACTGCGCCACGCCCATGGTGGCCAACCACATCGCCAACGGCATGTACGGCATGATCCTGGTCGAGCCCCGGCAGGGGCTGCCCAGGGCGGACGAGGAGTTCTACGGGTATATCAACCACTTTGAGGAAAGGAGTGGCCGCCGTAAAGGTTGCGCAAGGTCGATAAAAGTGTGATGGCAAACAGGTCAGACCGTGACCCGCCAAGCCTGAATGACAGACAGGACTTCGAGTCCTCCAGGAGAATGAGGCGCG
>JAGWMX010000063.1 GCA_028871525.1 Gammaproteobacteria bacterium | reverse complement strand
AGCGGCACCCGCAGTCGCAGCTCGGCCCCGGCCCGCGGCGGCGAATCGATTTCCAATCGTCCGCCCAGCGCCTCGAGCCGTTCCTGCATGCCGGACAGGCCATTGCCCTTCGCGTGCACGCCGCCGCAGCCGTCGTCGCGGATCGTCAGCAACACCGCCCCATCCTGCTGCTCCAGGTCAACCTCGACGCGCGTCGCGGCGACGGCGTGCCGCTGCACGTTGGTGACCGCCTCGCGGAGGCCAAATGCGAGTGCGGCCTCGACGTCGGCGGGCATCGACACCGCTTGAATCCGGTGCGCGAAACGGATCCCCGCTGTTTCAAGCATAAGCTTGGCGGAAGCCAGCTCCGAAGCCAGCAGCGCGGCGCGCATGCCGGTGACCGCGCCGCGCACTTCGGCCAGCGATCCCCGAGCCACCCGCTCGATCTCGGCCAACTCGCGGCGCGCTGCCGCCGTGTCGCGATCCAGCAGCCGGCGCGCCAGCTCCGACTTGATCGCGATCAGCGACAGCGTGTGCCCGAGCAGATCGTGTAGGTCGCGGCCGATGCGCTCGCGCTCGGCGGTGGCCGCCAAGCGCCGCACCTCATCGTGCGACAGTCGCAGTTCCGCCTGGCGTCGGCGCTCGTAGCTCAAGAACAGATTCGTCGCGAATACCGCGTTGCACACCACCACCCCGCTCGCGGTTGCGAGCAGCGTGGGGAAGCCCGCCAGGACTTCGGCATCGAAGACGAATGTCGCCGTCAACGCAGCCTGCAGCCACAGCGTCAACGGCAGTGACGCACACAGCGGCAGTAACGCGCTGGCGTAGATCAGGTAGGTCCAGGCCGCCCCGTTGGCCGGCATCATCACCAGGCCGAGCACGGCGATCGCCAGCACGTTCCACAGCGCGTGCACGCGATCGCCGAATAAGGCGCGGTGGTAAAGCACCAGGAAAACCGCGAGGCTGACGCCGGTGGAAAGGCGGGCAGACAAGCCGAGCGGTAGCAGCCAGAACGAACTGACCAGCCAGAACAGCCAAATCAGGTTGACCAGCGGGAGCCAGTGGAAGCCGCCGCGGCCCGGCTGTCGTCCCGAACACAGCGCCAGCGAATTGGGATGCGGTTTGAACAGCTCATCGAGCATTGTGGCTCTCCACCCGGCGGCTGCGGCGCGCAGGTATCTTAACCCCGCGGCCACGCGGTCGCCGGCGCCCGCAGCCTGAACCCGCGTACCGGCGCGCATCTGGCGCCGCGCCAGCCGGCAGAATCCGGCAGTGAACGCCGCAGCACCGCCGCATGGATCGTCACCGGAGCGTGAGTGGAGATGTCGCCGCGGCCGGGGCGCAGCGCCACGCCGAAGCACATGAAGAACAGCAGCGGCAGACCCAGCGTCGGCGGGCCCAGAGACAGCAGCTCAGAGTCGCCGCAGATCGCGGGGACGAACTGCACCCGGCGCTACCGCCCACCAGACAGCTTGGCGCAGGGTCGAAGCAGCAGATCGGCGATTCCAGCCAAGCGTGCGACCTCCCGCAGAGGGCGCCGCACCATCGCCACCAGCACTGGCATGCCGGCCTCGACGCGGGGATGTCGCTGCGGCCGGGTGTGGAGTGCGCCGAATCCCAGAAAGATCGCGCCGTGCAGAATCAGCGCCGCCAGCAGACCGCCGCTGCGGATCGTCATGTTCGTCGTCACCGGTTTCGTCATCGCCAAGCTCCGTGTGAATGAAGTGACGTCAGGTTAGACGGCGGCTGGATGTGGCGGCAGTCGCAGGCGTCACCGGTCTTTCATGACATGCATCATCCGACCGCAGCAGACGCTCGACGCTCAGGGCTCATCGTCGGGCAGACGCCGCGCCTGTTCGTCGAGGTCGTCGTACTGTCCGCTGACAACGGCCCACACCAGCGCACCGATGGCACCGAACACCACCAGTACGCCGAGCGGGATCAGCAGATAGAGACTTTGCATCAGCGTGTTCCGGCCATATCGATAACGGGCGCCGGCGTCCGTCGGTGCCGCGGATCGGGCGTGCCGGCGTCGCCGACGCGCAGCGCGTTGGCCACCACCAGCAACGACGACAGCGACATGCCGGCGGCGGCCAGCCATGGCGCCAGCTCGCCGGCGAGCGCCAACGGCAGCACCAGCAGGTTGTAAGCGGCCGCCCAGACCAGGTTTTCGCGGATGCGGCGGCGCGTCCGCCGCGCCACATCGATCGCCTGCGGCAACGCCTCCAGCGTATCGCCGAGCAGCAGCAGGTCGGCGCGTGCCTGAGTCAGCGCCGCGCCCTGCGGCAGCGCCGCCGAGACATCGGCCGCCGCCAGCAGCGGCGCGTCGTTGACGCCGTCGCCAACTGCCAGTACGCGGTGGCCGTCGCGTTGCTGCACCTGCAACCGCTCCAGTTTCTGCTGCGGGGTCTGCCGCGCGCGGTAGCCGCCGACGCCGAGGCGCCGCGCCAGTGTCGCCACCGGGCCGGCGGCATCGCCGCTGAGAATTTCGATCGCCAGCCCGCGCCGGCTCAGCTCGCCCAGCACCTGCCGGGCTTCCGGTCGCGGCTCATTGTCCAGCGCGAACCAGGCCAGCGGGTCCTGCGCATCGCTGAGTACGACGGTGCTCTGTCCTGCGACCACCGCTGCCGCAACCGGCAATTGCAGGCCGCCGGTCGCCGGCTCGACGGCGCCGAGCCAGTAGCGCCGGCCATCGATCTCGCCGCTGATGCCGGCGCCGGCGGTGTAGTCCAGCGCCGTCGCCTGTCGGGCGGAGGTGATTTCGGCGAACGCGGCCGCGATCGGATGCCGGCTGCCGCGTTCCAGCGCCGCGGCGATTTCCAGGCATGCGTCCAGCGTCAGCGCAGCGAAGGTGCCGGCGCGCGCGATACGCATGTGCGGTCGCGTCAGCGTGCCGGTCTTGTCGAACAGCACCGTGTCGATCCCGGTCAGCCGCTGCAGAGCCGTGGCGTCGGCCACCAGCAAGCCGGAAGCCGCCAGGCGCGAGGTCGCCGCCGCCAGCGCCGCCGGAACCGCCAGCGACAACGCGCAGGGACAGCTGGCCACCAGCACCGCCAGTGCGATGTCGAAAGCCGCCGCACTGCCGGCGCCGCGCCGCAACGCCAACGCGAATCCCAGCGCGGCGAAGGCCAGCACGCCGGCGATGAAGTGACCGGCGATGCGGTCGGTGAACTGCTGCAGGCGTGGTTTCTGCGTCTGCGCGCGGTCCAGCAGCCGGGTGATCTGCGCCAGCCGGGTGTCGCCGCCGGCATGGTCGACGCGCAGCCTCAGCGGCGCACGACCGACGTTGACCGAGCCCGCCAACAGCGACGCCGATGGACGCTGCAGCACCGGTCCGGCCTCGCCGGTCAACAGCGATTCGTCGAGTTCGGCGGCCTCGCCCAGCAGCGCGCCGTCGGCCGGCAGCGTGTCGCCAGGCGCTACCACGACCTCGTCGCCGACGGTCAGCGCTTCGAGCGGCACCGTCTCCAGTGTCCCGCCGCGGACTCGCTGCGCGGTCAGCGTCCGCCGGCCGGCCAGCAGCCGCAGATGCTTGATGGCGTACGCCCGGGTGCGCCCCTCGAGGTGACGCCCGATCGACAGAAACCAGACCAGCATCGTCGCGGTGTCGAAGTACAGATCGCCGGCGCCCTGCAGCAGATGCAGCACCGAGGCGGCGTAGGTTCCGGCCAGCGCCAGCGCCACCGGCACGTCCATGTTCAGCATCCGCACGCGCAGCGCCGCGGCCGCACCGGCAAAAAACGGCCAACCGGCCCACAGCACGCCGGGCGTGGCGATCAGCCATTGCGCCCAGCGCAGCAGCCGCTCGATCTCGGGTTGCGGGCGGACGCCGAAGTAGCTCGGCCAAGCCAGCATCATCACCTGGGCGGCGCAGATCGTCGCCACGCCGATGCGGGCCAGCGCCAGGCGCCGGCGAGTGACCGCGGATTGCGCACCGTCCTGCCGGGCCAGCACGCGCGGCTGCAGACCGGCCTGGTCGAGGCGCTGCAGCAGCGTCGAAAGGCGGATCTGCTCCGGCCGGAAGCCGAAACCCACGGTGCGCGCCACCAGGTTGACGCGCACCTGCTGCGCCGCGCCTGCCAGCAGTCGCTCGGCACGCGCCGCGCAGCCGGCGCAGTGCATGCCATCGAGCGCGATCAACACTTCGCAAACACCATGCGCACAACTGGCCACGGCGGCCCGCAGGTCCGGCCGGTCGTAAACCGCCCAGTTTCGCGCGTCGCTCACCTCAGTGGCGCTCCGGATACAGGTGCCCCTGGATGTGGGTGATCGGCACGGTCTCGGGTATCGCCCGGAAGCCGTCGCGCTCGGCCACCACCACCAGGCCGACGCCGAAGATCACCGCCGCCAGCGGCAGGCCGACAACCAACCAGAACTCCAGCGGCAGTCGGCGGGTTTTCTTTTCAGCGGTCTTCGGCATGCTCGTCTTCCGTGCGTGAATCAAAATCCCCGGTCAGGAAGCGCGCCTTGTGCGCGGCGTGGACCTGTGGGCTGTCGACGTCCCGAACTTCGACCAGTACCGATTCGAACATCGGCAATGGCGGGGCGTGTTCGCCGCGCGGCGGCGTGCGCAGCGATCCGGTGGTGGCGCCGGTTTCTCCGGCACGGCGTTCGATCGTATCCGGCACCGCGGTCAGCGGCGTGCCGTCGGCGAAACGCGCGCTGATACGGTAGCGGTGCGGCCGGTCATCGTCGTTGGTGACTTTGAACACGTAAACGTTTTCGATCGCGCCGCTGGCCAGTTCACGGTACAGCGTGTGCCGGTCGCGCAGCACATCGAAACTTAGCGGCGAGTGGTTCAGCACCATGAACACGAAGCCGGCGCAGGCCGCCAGCCACACCGCGCCATAGCCGAGCGTACGCCCGTGCAGCAGCCGGGAACGGCCGCCGGCGTCACGGCGCGCGCTGGTGTAGCGAATCAGCCCGCGCGGCCTGTCCACCGAATCCATCACCGTGTTGCAGACGTCGACGCAGGCGGCGCAGGCGATGCATTCGTACTGCAGACCTTCGCGGATATCGATACCGGTCGGACATACCTGCACGCACAGCGAGCAGTCGACGCAGTCGCCGGCGTCGCGATGTTCCTTGCGCGCGGCGCTCTTGCGCGGCTCGCCGCGCCTGTCGTCGTAGGCGATGATCAGCGTGTCCTGATTGAACATCGCGCTCTGGAAGCGGGCGTAGGGACACATGTACTTGCACACCTGCTCGCGCATGAAGCCGGCGTTGCCCCAGGTGGCGAAGCCGTAGAACAACGTCCAGAACAGCGGCCAGCCGCCGACGCGCAACCCGGCCAGGGCCGGAAACAGTTCCCGGGCCGGAATGAAATAGGCGACGAAAGTCGCTCCGGTGAACAGGGAAAACACCGCCCACAACACGTGCTTGCCGCCGCGCCGTAGAATCTTCCTGCCGTTCCAGTGACCGCGGTCGAGCTTGAGCCGCGCGTGGCGATCACCCTCGCAGAGGTGTTCGATCCACAGGAAAGCCTCGGTCCACACCGTCTGCGGACAGGCGTAGCCGCACCACAGGCGGCCGGCCAGCGAGGTGACGAAGAACAAGGTCAGCGCCGCCAGCAGCAGCAGCAGGGCCAGCAGCAGCAGATCCTGCGGCACCAGCATCAGACCAAAAATGCGGAAGCGCCGGTCGGGCAGATCGAACCGCACCAGCGGTACGCCATGCCAATGCAGCCAAGGCAGGACGTAATACAGACCCAGCAGCGCAAACACCGCCGCGATCCGCAGCCGCGCGTAACGGCCGGCGGCGCGGCGCGGCTGGATCTTGGCCGCCGACTGGTAGAGCAGGACCTCGCGCTGAGCCGACGAAGCGGGTGCCTGTTCGGAGATAAGATCGGCCGCCATCAATCGACGTCTGCCCGCGCCGGACTGGCCAGCACCGCCGCAATCCACGCGGGAATCAACGCCAGCAGCCATAGCGCCATGAACACTATGGCGGTGCCGCCGGGCGTCTGCGGCGGCAGGACAAAATTCTCCGGCACCAGCAGCAACGCCAGCATCGTCGCCGCGGCGCCGAGGAACGCGGGCCACAGGATCAGGCTGATGCGTCGCAGCAGTGGCCGCTCGCCCAGCGCCCGGCGCGCGGCGCCCTGGGTGATGCCGCGCGCCTCGCCGGCCTCGTCGACCGGAGGGCCGCTCACGGCGCCGCGTCCTGCTGGTGTGAAAGGCTGTAGACGTAGGCCGCGACCACGCGAATCTCGTCGCGGCTGAGTGTGCCGTCCCAGGCCGGCATGGTGCTCTGGCGCCCGCCCAGGATCGTCTCGCGCACCCGCTCGCGGCCGCCGCCGAACAGCCAGATGTCGTCGGTCAGGTTCGGTGCACCGATGAGCGGATTGCCCTTGCCGTCGGCGCCATGGCAGGGCGCGCAGGTGACCGTGAACTGCTTGACGCCGGCCGCGCGCCGCAAGACCGGCAACTCCGGGTCCGACCAGTACGGCACGAAATCCACCAGTGCCTGCAGCTGCTCGGGCTTGAGCACCACCTTGAACGACGGCATCACGCCGTGGCGGCCGCGGGTGATGGTCTCGACGAGCTTGTCCGGCGTGCCACCGTACAGCCAGTCGCCGTCGGTCAGGTTGGGGAAGCCGATGGCGCCGCGCGCGTCGGCGCCGTGGCAGCCGGCGCAGTTGTTCAGGAACACGGCGCGGCCCAGCGACAGTGCCGAGGGATCGCGCGCCAGCGCGGGAATGTCCTTGCCGGCGAGCGCGGCGTAGGCCAGGTGACTCTGCCGTGTCAACTGCTCGAGGTGCCGCTGCATCTGCTGATGCGAACTCCAGCCGAGCCAGCCGCCGAAGTTGCCCAGGCCTGGATACAGCAGCAGGTAACCGGCACCGAAGAGCACTGTGAGAACGAACAGGTTCAGCCACCAGCGCGGCAGCGGGTTGTTGTATTCGCGCAGCGTGTCGTCCCAGACGTGGCCGGTGCTCTCGCCGGGCTTGCCGCGCGCGTTGGCGAACAGCAGCCACAGACAGCCGATCATCATCGCCACGCTGATGAAAATGACGAAGGCGCTCCAGAACGGGTTCATTTTTTTTCTCCGCGGTCGCCGGCCGGCCGCTCGTCGCCGGTCAGCGGCAGGGCGGCGGCTTCCTCGAAGCGGCGCCGGTTGTGCGGGGCATAGGCCCAGGCGGTAACGCCGATAAAGGCCAGGAAGGCCAACGCAGTGAAGATGCCGCTGATCATGGCGAACCTCCATGGCCGGCCGGAGTGGCGACGGCGGCCGTCTTTGCCGCTTCGGGCACGCGCAGCGACTGCAGATAGGCGATCAGGGCGTCCATCTCGGTCTTGCCGACGGTGTCGGCGTCGGCTTTGGCGATGTCGGCGTCGGTGTAGGGCACGCCGACCTCGCGCAGTGCGTGCATCATCGCCGCCGCCTCGCCGGGCTGGTACTTGATCTTCGCCAGCCACGGGAAACCGGGCATGATCGACTCCGGCACCACGTCGCGCGGGTTCATCAGATGGATGCGGTGCCACTCGTCGCTATAGCGGCCGCCGACGTTGGCCAAGTCCGGACCGGTGCGCTTGCTGCCCCACTGGAATGGATGGTCGTAGACGGTTTCGCCGGCGCTGGTCGGCGGACCATAGCGCAGGACTTCCTCGGCCAGCGTGCGCACCATCTGCGAGTGACACAGGTAGCAGCCTTCGCGCAGGTAGACGTCGCGGCCCGCGACTTCCAGCGGCGCGCGCAGTTGCAGCCCCGGCGCCGGCGTGGTCACCGCCTTGTCGTTCATCAGTGGAACGATCTCGACCAGACCGCCGAAGGTGATCGCTACCGCGGTAAACACCGCCAGCAGGCCGACGTTCTTCTCGATCAGTTCATGCTTCATGCCTGCGCCTCCGCCACCACTGGTGCGGCCTTAGGTGCGGAGCCGGCAATGGTGCGCCAGACGTTCCAGGCCATCACCAGCATGCCGGAGAAGAACGTCAGGCCGCCGAGCAGGCGCGCGATGTAGAACGGGTGGCTGGCGGCGACCGATTCGATGAAACTGTAGGTCAGCGTGCCGTCGGGCTGCGTGGCGCGCCACATCAGGCCCTGCATCAGGCCGGCGCTCCACATCGCGGTGATGTACAGCACGGTGCCCAGCGTCGCCAGCCAGAAGTGCAGGTTGATCGCCTTGACGCTGTACATGGCGGGCTTGCCGAACGCCGCCGGCACCAGCGCGTAGATCGAGCCGATGGTGATCATCGCCACCCAGCCCAGCGCGCCGGAGTGGACGTGGCCGATGACCCAGTCGGTGTAGTGCGTCAGCGCGTTGACGGTCTTGATCGACATCATCGGCCCTTCGAAGGTCGACATGCCGTAGAACGACAGCGAGACGATCAGGAACTTGAGAATCGGATCCTCGCGCAGCTTATGCCAGGCTCCGCTCAAGGTCATGATGCCGTTGATCATGCCGCCCCAACTCGGCGCCAGCAGGATCAGCGAGAACACCATACCCAGCGACTGCACCCAGTCCGGCAGTGCGGTGTACATCAGGTGGTGCGGACCGGCCCACATGTAGATCGCGATCAGCGCCCAGAAGTGGACCACCGACAGGCGGTACGAGTAGATCGGCCGCCCGGCCTGCTTGGGCACGAAGTAGTACATCATGCCCAGGAAACCGGCGGTCAGGAAGAACCCCACCGCGTTGTGGCCGTACCACCACTGCACCATGGCGTCGGTGGCGCCGCCATAGGCACTGTAGGAGTGTGTCAGCGTGAACCAGGGATGACCGGCCCAGACGATAGGCACCGCGGCGCTGTTGACGATGTGCAACAGCGCCACCGCCAGGATGTAGGCGCCGAAGAACCAGTTGGCCACGTAGATGTGCGAGACGGTGCGCTTGGCGATGGTGCCGAAGAACACCACCGCGTAGGCGACCCAGACGACGGCGATCATGATGTCGATCGGCCACTCCAGTTCGGCGTATTCCTTGCCCTGGGTGTAGCCGAAGGGCAGCGTCAGCGCCGCCGCCACGATCACCGCCTGCCAGCCCCAGAACGTGAACTCCGCCAGCTTGGGCATGAACAGGGCGGTGCGGCAGGTGCGCTGCGCGCACCAGTAGCTGGTGGCGAACAGCGCGCTGCCGCCGAAGGCGAAAATCACCGCGTTGGTGTGCAGCGGCCGCAGGCGGCTGAAAGTCAGCCAGGGGATGTTCATGTTCAGCTGCGGCCAGGCCATCTCGGCGGCGATCCACACGCCGACCAGCATGCCGACGATGCCCCAAACCACCGTCATCGCCGTAAATTTTCGGATGACCGCGTCTTCGTAGCGAACCATGGTCTGTACCGGACTCATTTGCACCCCCGATCGGCGACAGCAGCAAGGATCGGGCCGGCGCCCCGAGGCGGGCATTGACCTAGATCAATCGGCCGGCCACCGGCGCGGCTGATCCGTAATCGCCGGCGGCGCGCAAAGCTGGTGCCCGCACACACATGCGCCGATGGCATTGACCCTGATCAATGCTGCGTGCGTTGCGCGCCCACAGTATTGCGTGGCTTCGGCATCTGAAGCGGTTCTCTGCAGGAGACAGAACGTGAACATCAGGACTGTTACCGGACTGCTGGCGGCCATCGTGCTGCTGCAGCCGGCACTGGCGGCTGCGGACGGCGGCCTGGGGGATCCCGGCCCGTGGATGCTGAGAATCGGCGTGGCCAACGTCGACCCGACAGTGGACCATAACAGCGACCATCTCGGCGCAGTGCCGCTGACCGTGCGCGCTGAGAGCCGGGTCGGGGCGACGCTAAACGTCGATTACCGGTTTTCCGAATATTTTTCAGTGGATCTGCTTGGCTCCCAGCCGCTGACCCATCAGATCGACATCGCGCTGCCCGGCGGCAAGCCGACCCGTCTCGGCTCCACGCGCCTGTTGCCGCCGACGCTGAGCTTGCAGTTCCATCCGCTGGGAAACCGGCGCCTGGATCCATTCGTCGGCGTCGGCGTGAATCGCACCTTCTTTTTCAACGAGGCACTCAACGGTCCTCTGGCCGGCAACAATTTCCAACTCTCCAACACCTGGGGGTTTGCCGCACAGATCGGGCTCGATGCCAAGCTCGGCAGGCGCTGGCTGGTCGGCGCCGACGTGCGCTATATCCGCATCAAGCCGGATGCCAGCGTCAACGGCACACCGATCGGCGAGGTCAGAATTCATCCGCTGGTATACGGCGTGAATCTGGGCTACCGCTTCTGACCGCGAGCAGCGAAGAACTTCGGCCGTTCAGGCTTTCGGTAACGTTACGCCGCGCTGGCCCTGGTATTTGCCGCCGCGATCCCTATACGACATCTCGCAGCTCTCGTCGGATTCCAGAAACAGCATCTGCGCCACCCCTTCGTTGGCGTAGATTCTGGCCGGCAGCGGCGTGGTGTTGGAGAACTCCAGCGTCACATGCCCTTCCCACTCCGGCTCCAGCGGCGTGACGTTGACGATGATGCCGCAACGTGCATAAGTCGATTTGCCGAGGCAAATCACCAGCACGTTGCGCGGAATGCGAAAATACTCAATCGTGCGCGCCAGCGCGAACGAATTCGGCGGAATCATGCAGCAGTCGCCGCGGAAATCGACGAAGTTCTTGGAATCGAAGGCCTTGGGGTCGACGATCGTCGAATTGATGTTGGTGAAGATCTTGAATTCGTCGGCGCAGCGCACGTCGTAGCCGTAGGAGCTAACGCCGTAACTGATGATCCTGCCGCCGCTGTTGGCGCGCACCTGACCCGGCTCGAACGGCTCAATCATGCCGTGCTTGGCCGCCATCTCGCGAATCCAGCGATCGGATTTGATGCTCACGGGCGTTTTCTTGTCACGGCAGACGGGGGACCAGGCGGCGTCAGTCTTCGTGGATTTCGATCTGCGGCAGCTCGGCAGCCGGCACTCCGTAAGCCAGCCGCGCCGTCATGCGGCGGGCGATGTCGGCGAAGCGCTGTGCGACGACGCCTTGCGGCTCGGCGACCACGCTCGGCCGGCCGTCGTCGGTATCGCGCTGGATCTGTGCAGTCAACGGAATATGGCCGAGCAGTTCGGTAGTGCATTGTTGCGCGAGGCGCGCGCCGCCACCCTCGTCGAAAATCGCCTCCTCGTGGCCGCAGTGCGGGCAGACATAGCCGCTCATGTTCTCGATGACACCGAGAATCGGCACCGCCACCTTGCGGAACATCTCCAGCCCCTTGCGCGCCGCGGCCAAGGCCACCTCCTGTGGCGTCGTCACTACCACCGCGCCGGCCAGCGGCGCACGTTGCGCCAGCGACAGCTGAATGTCGCCGGTGCCCGGCGGCAGATCGATGATCAGATAATCGAGATCGTCCCAGCGCGTCTCGCCGAGCAGTTGCGTCAAGGCCTGGGTGGCCATCGGCCCACGCCACACCACCGGCTGCTCGGGATCGACCAGGAAACCGATCGACATCGCCTGTAGGCCATGCGCCCGCAGCGGTTCGAGCTTGCGGCCGTCTGCGGAATCCGGCCGCGCCGAGACGCCGAGCATCCGCGGCTGGCTGGGACCGTAGATGTCGGCGTCGAGCAGGCCGGTGCGCGCTCCGGCGGCGACCAGCGCCAACGCCAGGTTCACCGCCACGGTGGATTTGCCGACCCCGCCTTTACCCGATCCGACTGCGATCGGATTGCGCACGCCGGGCAGTTGCTTGGCGCCGGCAGCAAGAATGCGCTGTACCGTTTCCACCTCGACCGGCGTATCGATGCCGGCCGCACGCAGATGCTGCAGCAACCCCCGACAGAAGCCGTCGCGGTAACCCACCAGCGGCAGCCCCAACTCGATGCGCAACTTGAAGCCACCGGCGACGGTGCTGACCTGCAGCGGCACGCCGGCCTCAGCCAGGCTCCGGCCGATCAGCGGATCGACGTAGGCTGCGGCGGCCTCGCCGAAGCGTGCGGATGGATTCAGAGGCGGGTTCATCGGGCGCCACCAGCTTAGCATCCGCCCGGCACCCCGGCTCGCGCTGCGGCCAGGCAGCCCGCACAATGCGGCCATGCGTTCGCCCGCCTGCAACCTGCTCGCGCTCGCCGGCTTCGTCGCGCTGTGCTACGGCATCGCCGCAGCCGGCAGCGCGGCCACCGCGATCTCGCTCGACACCTGGTATCCGGCACTGCAGAAACCGGCATTCACGTCACCGGACTGGATATTCGGTCCGGTGTGGACACTGCTGTACGCGTTGATCGCCGTGGCCGGCTGGCGCCTCTGGCGGTTGCGCGGTTTTGCCGATCGTGCGGCCTGGCGCGCGTACGCGCTGCAACTGCTCCTGAATCTGGCCTGGTCGGTACTGTTTTTCGCCTTGCAGCGGCCGGCGCTGGCGCTGGCGGACAGCGCGCTGTTGTGGCTGGCGATCGCCGCCAACACGCTGCTGTTCGGTCGCGTCGATCGCTGCGCCGGTGCGCTGCTGCTCCCCTACTTGGCCTGGGTCGGCTACGCCGCCGCGCTCAACGCGGCGATCGTGGCACTGAACTGAAGCGCGCCGGCGCACCCGTTCAGCCGAACCGCGCGCAGTGCGCGCGAAACGCCCGGCTTCACCCCTGGCCAGGTTCGGTGGCGGTCTCAATCATCGTCATCGTGGTGCTGAGGATGCCCACGATGACCGTGGCGGCCGTGCGGCGCACCGTAATGTTGGATCACATAATCCTCGCGCTCGTACGGACGGCTGCTGTCGAGCGTGATGCTCACGCCGCCGCTGCCGACATACGCCTGGTAGGTGGTCGGCAGGTTCACCCCGAACTGCCAGTTGCCGCCGTTGAACCAGAACCACAACTGCTGCTCCGGCGAGTAGTAGATCGGCGTGTCGTAGTCGCGGTAGTAGACGTAGTGATGTTCCTGCTGCTCCCGATAGTTCTCCTGTTGTTTGTCACGGTAGCCGTGCGCCGGCGCCCACGACGGCGGGTCGGCCAACGCCGTACCGGCCGCCAATACGCCCACCAACGTCAGCATGCGGAGTTTTGAAGTCATTGCCGTGCCTCCCTGGTCATGGTGTGGCTGATGTTCCTTCACAGCCGGTGAACGATAGCTGAACCTGTCGCGGCCGGCACGCAGGCTGTGCGATCATTCGTCGCACTTTTGCTTGCCGCCGCTGCCGCCCGTGCGCCGCCTGCTGGTCACCCACGCCCTGCCCTACGCCAACGGCCCGCTGCACCTGGGCCATCTGCTCGGCTACATCCAGGCCGACATCTGGGTCCGTTTTCAGCGCATGTGCGGAAACGACGTCACCTTCGTCGCCGGCGAGGATGCCCACGGCACGCCGATCATGCTCGCCGCCGAAAAAGCCGGTCTGTCGCCCGAGCGCTTCGTGGCCGAGATCAAACAAAAGCACGAGCGCGACTTCAAAGACTTCAACGTCGTCCACGACTGCTACCACACCACCCACTCGCCGGAAAACCGGCGGCTGTCCGAGCGCATCTACCGCGCTCTGCGCGACGCCGGTCACATCGCCCGGCGCGAGGTCGAGCAGGCCTACGACCCGGTCAAGGGCATGTTCCTGCCGGATCGCTACGTCAAGGGGGTCTGCCCCAACTGCGCTGCGCCGGACCAGTACGGGGACAATTGCGAGGACTGCGGTGCTACCTACTCGGTCCGCGACCTGAAAAGCCCCTACTCGGTCATTTCAGGCGCCGCCCCGTCGTTTAAACCGTCGGAACACTATTTCTTCAAGCTCTCGCAACTGCAGGACTCGGTGGCGACCTGGCTGGACGGCGCACAGGTGCACGAAAGCGTCAAGGCCAAGCTGCGGGAATGGCTCGATGCCGGCCTCAAGGATTGGGATATCTCGCGCGATGCGCCGTATTTCGGCTTCGCCATTCCTGACCTTGGGCCGGACGCGCCGGGCAAATACTTCTACGTCTGGCTTGACGCGCCGATCGGCTACTTCGCCAGCCTGCTGGCATTGCTGGACGGCGACGAGGCCCGGCTCGACGAATTCATCGGTGCCGGGTCGACAGCGGAGATGTGGCACTTCCTAGGCAAGGACATCATCAATTTTCACGGCCTGTTCTGGCCGGCGATGCTGCGCGGGGCCGGTCTGCGCCAGCCGACCGGGCTGGCGGTCAACGGCTATCTGACCGTCAACGGCGCCAAGATGAGCAAGAGCCGCGGCACCTTCATCCAGGCGCGGACCTACCTGGATTGCGGGCTGAATCCGGAATACCTGCGCTACTACTTCGCCGCCAAGTCGACCCCGGGCGTCGACGACATCGACCTGAACCTCGACGACTTCGTCGCGCGGGTCAACAGCGACCTGGTCGGCAAGTACGTGAACATCGCCAGCCGCTGTGCGGGATTCATTCATTCACACTTCGATGGAACTCTCGCCCCTGAATTGCCGGAGCCGATTCAACATCACACGACGGATTCCGTCGTGCAGAGCGGCGAAAGTACGTACGACCTCGAAAAATTTGTAGCTGCCGGGAAACAAATCCGAGCCGCCTACGAGAGTCGTGATTTCGCAAAGGCGATCAGACAAGTCATGAGTCTGACCGACATTGCCAACCAGTACATCGACGGCGTAAGGCCGTGGTTGTTGGCGAAATCGAACCGCACCTCAGAGCTTTGGGGCGCATGCACCCTTGCACTGAATCTGTTTCGTTTCTTGACGGTTTACTTGAAGCCAATTTTGCCCGCGCTTGCGCAAGATG
This sequence comes from Gammaproteobacteria bacterium, assembly GCA_028871525.1. GTDB lineage: Bacteria > Pseudomonadota > Gammaproteobacteria > Nevskiales > Nevskiaceae > SCRT01. Next base: position 2,441 of record JAGWMX010000063.1, on the reverse strand, counting down.
CAGAAAGCTTCCTCAACATTCCTCCGCTAAGCTGGGCCGACGCCGACAGACCGCTGCTCGATCACGTCATCAAGCCTTACAAGCCACTGGCCACCCGCATCGACCCCGCCAAGATCAAAGCCATGATCGAAGCCTCGAAGGAAAACCTCGCGCCGATGAATCCGACACCGAACCATTCCGCCGCCGAGCCGGCCCAAGACCAACCGGCCTATGCCACCATCGACGACTTCAAGAAAATCGAGTTGCGCATCGCGCGCATCGACAACGCCGAAGTCGTCGAGGGCGCCGACAAGCTGCTGCGGCTGACGCTGGATGTCGGCGAGCTCGGCAAGCGCGAGGTGTTCGCCGGCATCAAATCCGCCTACGCGCCGGAATCGCTGGTCGGCCGGCTGACGGTGGTGGTCGCCAATCTGGCGCCGCGCAAGATGCGCTTCGGCGTCTCCGAGGGTATGGTGCTGGCCGCCAGCGGCGAAGACGGACGTCCGTTCCTGCTGTGGCCCGATTCCGGTGCGCGCGCCGGCATGATCGTCCGCTAGGCCGTGACCGCAGCCACCGTCGAGTGCATCGAGTCGCTGCTGCCGCAGACGCAGTGCCGGCGCTGCGGCTACCCGGACTGCCACGCCTACGCCGTCGCAATTGTCGAGGCAGGCGCAGCGATCAACCGCTGCCCGCCGGGCGGCCAAGCCACCCTCGAGCGGCTGGCCGCAGCCACCGGCCGGCCGGCCGTCGCGCTGGATCCGGCCTGCGGCGTCGAAGAACGCCAGCGTCTGACCGCCTACATCCGGGAATCCGAGTGTATCGGCTGCTACAAATGCGTCGCCACCTGCCCGGTGGACGCCATCGTCGGCGCACCAAAATGGATGCATACCGTGCTGGCTTCCGAGTGCAGCGGCTGCGCTCTGTGCCTGCCGGCCTGTCCGGTCGATTGCATCGAGCTGCGGCCGAATCCCGTGCAAAGGCGTCTGGCCCGGACCCAGGCCGGGCTGTTCCAGGCCCGCTACCGCGCCCGCGCCGAACGCCTGCGGCGGGAAGCGCAGCGGCAACGGCGGCAGCGCGCCCGCGTCGATCGCGAGCAGCGCATCGCACGACTACTGGCCGCCGCGCGCGAACGGATCGAGCGCAAGTGCTGAAACCGGTGCAGCGCTACGAGCTGCTGCGTCGGCTGGGTCAGACCTACCCGTACGCGCGCAGTGAGCTGCGTTTCCGGGATCCATTCGAGCTGCTGGTGGCGGTGGTGCTGTCGGCGCAGGCCACCGACGTGTCGGTTAACAAGGCCACCGCCAGACTGTTCCCGGTCGCCAACACGCCCGGCGCGCTGCTGCAACTCGGCGAAGAGGGGCTCAAACCCTACATCGGGACCATCGGCCTGTACAACAGCAAGGCCAGAAACCTGATCGCGCTATGCCGCAAGCTGATCGACGAACACGGCGGACGGGTACCGTCCGACCGCGAAGTGCTGCGCAAGCTGCCGGGAGTCGGCTGGAAGACCGCCAGCGTGGTCGCTAACGTCGCTTTCGGCGCACCGACCATCGCCGTGGACACCCACATCTTTCGCATCGCCAGCCGCACCGGGCTGGCGCCGGGCAAAACGCCGGACGCGGTCTCGCGCCTGCTGGAGCGGATCACGCCGCCGGAATTCGCGCGCGACGCGCATCACTGGCTGATTCTGCACGGCCGCTACGTGTGCAAGGCGCGCAAACCCGAGTGCTGGCGCTGCGTGATCGCCGGGCTGTGCCGCTTTCAGCCGCAGACTCCGGCGCCGACCGACGGCGACCGGCGTCCGGCCGCGCGGATCAGCCGCCGGTCTGCTGCGCGAAAGCGTCCATCACCCGCGCGGAATAAATCAGCGCCGGTCCCGCGTTGAGCGCGATCGCCACGCCCAGCGCCTCGGCGATCTCCTGCCTGGTGGCGCCGGCCTTGACCGCCGCTTCGGTGTGAAACGCGATACAGCCGTCGCAGCGTGTGGTCACCGCCACCGCCAGCGCGATCAGCTCGCGGGTCTTGGCGTCCAGGGTGGCGGTCTGCGCGGCCCCCGCGTCCAGCGCGTGGAAGCCCTTCATCAGCTCCGGATGCACCTGATTGAGACCGCCGAGCGCGGCGCCGAGCTGTTTGCGGTAGTCGGACCAGTTCAGCATGTGTTGACTCATCTGCATCTCCTCCGGTTGGATATTGCGCGCTGCGCAGACGCGGCGGCCGCGTCATGCTAACGCGAATAAACCGCCGCATGGTTGCAACGGCGTGAATTGACCGAATGAATCAAAATCTTCGGCTGAAGAGCGGCGGCGCGGCCTAAGTACTCTGGCCCTTAAGTTCGGTGACGTATTTCACTCAGGCCGCCTTGTGGAAGGTTTTCTCGTGCGCGTGGATCTTGGCAAGCAGTGTTTTCAAGTCCTCGCGGCTGAACTTCCACTGGAACGGGCGGGCGGCGGCGCAATAATGAT
>JAGWMX010000062.1 GCA_028871525.1 Gammaproteobacteria bacterium | reverse complement strand
ATCAGGTTGGGGATGCGAAAAGCCACCAGGAACGCGTCCATGCCGGCGCCGGCGCCGAAATAGCTGGCGTTGAGCATGTCGCGCACGAACCCGAGCACGCGCGACACGCCGGTCAGCAGGCTGACGACGCCGGTGGATCGAACCAGTTGCTTGGACATTTCTTGTAGGCAGGCCGGCGCCGCCGCAAAGCCGCGGCATTGACAGAGCGCGTGTCGGCTTAAGATACTATCCGACTAAATTTTTGTCAGTCCGCAGCGTTTCGGAGACTCTATCCTTTGGCCAACACCGCACAAGCGCGCAAGCGCGCGCGTCAAGCTCAGGTGCGCCGCGCGCGCAACGTCAGCCAGCGTTCGATGCTGCGCACGCTGATCAAAAAAGTCGTCAAGGCCATCGAGGCCAAGGACAAAAGCGCCGCCCAGGCAGCCTACACCACGCTGCTGCCGGCGCTGGATCGTTATGCCACCTGCGGCATGATCCATAAGAACAAGGCGGCGCGCCACAAGAGCCGTCTGACCGCGCACATCAAGGCGTTGGGATAACGCGTTGAGATAACGGCGCGATTGCCGGCAGCCTCAGCCGTCGGTGGCCGGTGCCTCGGTGCCGGCGCCGGCCGCTTCGACGCCGGCGCCGAACCAACGCCGTGCACGTTCGCCAAACGCGTGCAGATAGGTGTAGAGCACCGGCACCACCACCAGCGTCAGCAGCGTCGAGGTCAGCAGACCGCCGATCACCGCGCGGCCCATCGGCGCCTGCAATTCCCCACCCTGACCGTAGCCGATGGCCAGCGGCAGCATGCCGAAGATCATCGCCAGCGTCGTCATCAGAATCGGCCGCAGGCGGACCTGGCCGGCGTCGAGCAGCGCCCGCCGCAACGGCTGGCCGCTGCGGATGCCGCGGTTGGCGAAATCCACCAGCAGGATCGCGTTTTTGGTCACCAGACCCATCAGCATGATGAAACCGATCATCGAGAACAGGTTCAACGTGGTGCGCGTCACCAGCAAGGCCAGGAAAACACCGGCCAGCGACAGCGGCAGCGACGCCATGATCGCCACCGGCTGCAGGAAGCTGCCGAACTGCGACGCGAGAATCAGGTAGATAAAGATCACCGCCAGACCCAACGCCGCCAGCGCCGCCTTGAAGGATTCGTTCATGTCCTCCTGCTGCCCGCCGACGTCGAACCGGTACCCCGGCGGCAGCCTGGTCTGTGCCAGCAGCTTCGAGACGTCGGCGCCGACATCGCCGGCCGCGCGGCCGACGGCGTTGGCATACAGCGAGACACGCCGCTGCAGGTTCTGGCGTTTGATCTGCTGCGGCGTCTTGGTTTCGACGAAGCCCGCCACCTGACGCAGCGGCACCAGCATCGGCGTGCCGTCGGCGTTGAGCCGGGTACCGCTTAAATACAGATCGCCAAGATCGGACACCAGGCGCCGGTCGCCGCGCGGCAGGCGCACCACGACATCGTAATCCTGCCCATCCGCACCCAGCCAGTGGCCGATCTGGTCGCCGGCGATCAGCGGACGCAGTGCGTTGCCGATGGCAGCGACATTCAGCCCAAGATCGCTGGCCAGTTCATCATTGACGCGCACCGCGATGGTCGGATTGTCGCCGGTCTCGCTGCTCTCGAGATCGGCAATGCCCGGGATTTTCGCCATCTTCTGCATCAGTTCCCGGGAAATCAGACTCAGCTTGGCCGCATCCGGGCCGAGGATGGAAATGAAAATCGGCTTGTCCCAACCGACCGAAAGTTTGATGCCGGCGATGCTCGTCAGACGCGCGCGGATCGCCTGCTCGATCTGTTTCTGTGAACGGCGATGAGCGGTTTCGATGTCGCTCAGCCGCAGATTGATGCGGGCGTAGTTCTTACCCTCGTCGGTGCCCACCGTGGTGGAGATTGTCACGATCTCAGGAAATGACTTCAGCGCTTGTTCGACCTGATGCGCTTTGGCATCGGTGTATTCCAGGCTGGAGCCGATCGGAGTGTTCAGGCGCAGCGAAATGAAGCCGTCGTCGGTCTGCGGCATGAATTCGGTGCCGATGAACGGCAGCAGCAGGAAGCTGCCGAAAAACAGGCCAGCCGCCGTCCACAGCACGATGCCGCGATGGCTGAGCGTGCCGAGCTGGCGCCAGTCGCGCCGGCGGATCGCGTGGACGATGCCGAAAATCGGGACATACCACCGATGCCGGCGATCCGACAACGCCCACTCCAGCAGCCGCGCATAGCCGCGGTGCAGCCATTCGACTCCCCGTTCGATGCGTTGCATCACCCGACCCAGCCATGGCAGGTGTTTGAAACGCCCCTCGACCGGATCGCGCCATACCGAAGACAGCATCGGATCGAGCGTGAAGCTGACGAAAAGGCTCACCAGCACCGCCACCGCCACGGTGATTCCAAACTGGAAAAAATAGCGGCCGATGATGCCGCTCATGAACGCCACCGGCACGAACACCGCGAGGATGGCAAACGTCGTCGCCATCACCGCCAGCCCGATTTCCTCGGTGGCCTCGAGCACCGCCTGCTTGTGGTTTTCGTATGCTCCGTACCCGCCATCCATGGCGCGACCTTGGTGGCTTTCCGATGACCCGGCCCGGCCCTCCTTGGCCGGGCGTTCGGAATCGCCGCGACCCGTGGTCGCGAAACACGATCCCTCACCCATGGCGAGATGCCGCACGATGTTCTCGCGCACGACAATGGCGTCGTCGATCAGCAGGCCGATGCACAGACTCAGCGCCAACAGCGTGATGAAGTTCAGCGTGAAGCCGAAAGCGTTCAGGGCGATGAAAGTCGCCAGCACCGAAATCGGCAGTGTCAGTCCGGTGATGACCGTCGAACGCCAGGAGTGCAGAAACAGGAAGACGATGAACACCGTCAGCAATGCGCCCTCGACGATCGTCTCCTTGACCCGCTCCAAGGATCCCTTGATCCAGTCGGCGTTGGACCAGATGGTGACGATGTGCACGTCGGCCGGAAGACGGCCCTTGAGTTCCTCGAGCGCCTTTTGTATGCCGTCGCCGACCTGCACGACGTTGGCATTCTGAATCTTGAAAATCTGCAGACCCACCGCGCGCCGACCGTCGACTCTGGCGATCGAAGTCTCCTCCGCCTCGCCGTCAACCACGTCGGCGACCTGATCCAGGTGTACCGGCACCCCGCCCTGCTGCAGATAGACTGCATCGCCCTGAGTGCCGACGATGATCCGCCCGAAGGCCCGCGGATCCTTGATGCGGCCCTCGACGCGAACCAACTGCTCGCTGGGACCGAAGCTGATGGTTCCGGCCGGCAGATCCTGATTGGCGGCCTGGATCGCGGCGATGACCTGATCGACGCCGATGCGGTATGCCTGAAGCTGCGCCGGGCGCAGAAAAATCTGGATCTGTCTGACCGCTTCGCCGCTGGCGACGACATTGCCGACACCGGGCGCATTCTGCAGCCGCTTGACGATGATCTGATCGGTCAGCGTGGAGACCTCACGCAGGCTGCGGCCAGGCGAATACACCGCCATCTCGATCACCGGCTGCTGGTTGGAATCGTTGTTGGTGCGGGTGATCTGCGGATCTTTGACCTCGCGCGGGAAACTCGGCCGGATCTGCGCCACCTTGTCGCGGACTTCCTGGGTCGCCGCAGCGATGCTCACATCGAGGCGGAACTCGATTTGCACGAAAGCGATGCCCTCGCGCATCGTCGAATAGATGCGGTGTACTCCGTCGACGGTATTGACGACGTTTTCGATCGGTTTGACGACGTCGTTTTCCAGTGCCTCCGGTGAGGCGCCGGGGTACTCCACTGTGATGCTGACCACCGGGTTGGCGACGTCCGGCATTTGCTCGACCGGCAGCCGCTGATACGAAAACAGGCCCAGTACCAGCAGGCCGAGCATTATCATCGTCGCAAACACAGGCTGCCCGATGCTGGTCTTGGTTATCCACATGGGGAGCGCTCCGAACCGGGTTTAGCGACTACCGGCAAACGTTGATGTCGCGGGCGTTGCTCCACGCCCGGCGAGCACCGCGGCGAGGCCGTCTTTGAGTCCGTCGATCGGCGCCGCCACCACCTGTTGACCGGGTTCAAGTCCGGCGCGCACTTCCACCATGCCCAGATCATCGGAACGCAAGCCCAAGGTGACCGCGCGGCGCTTGAGGCGGCTGCCGCTGAGCAGGTAGACATAGGGCATTCCGGATTCATTGCGTACCGCTGCCGCCGGGATGGCGGGTGTTGGTGCGTCGGCGTCCAGCACCAGTTCTCCCTGCGAAAACATGCCGCCTTTGAGCGCGCCGTCGGGATTCGCCACTGCGAGATAAAGCATGATCGAGCGCGACCCGGTTGCGGTTACCGGGTTGATCCGTTCAACCCGTCCGGTGAAAACACGGTTACCGAAGCCATCGACTTGGAACCGTGCAAGTTGACCAGGGTGAATCGCCGGAATTTCCGCGGCCGGCGCCGGCGCCTGCAGTTCCATCTGCGACAGATCCACCAAGCTGATCAAGCTGGCATCGACGGCGACCATTTCACCGGGATTGATCGAACGCGCCGCCACGGTACCGTCGATCGGTGCGCGTACCGTCGCATAACCGAGCGCGATCTGCGCCAAGCGTAATTGCGCCTGCGCCGCTTTGACGTTGGCCTGGTCTACTTCGTAGGTGTTCAGCGTGGTGTCGTAGGCGCTTTGCGAAATGAAATGCTGCCGCAGCAACGCCGCGCTGTTGTCGCGATTGCGCCTGGCCAGCGCCAGGTCGGCACCGGCTTTGTCGAGCGCCGCCTGCTGAGCATCGACTTGTGCCTGCAGATCCCTGGGGTCGATGCGCACCAGCACATCGCCGCGGTGCACCACCTGCCCTTCACGCACGTTGACCGCTGCGACCATGCCGGCGATCTGCGCCTTGACCGCGGTCTGCACCAGCGGCATCAGGGTTCCGGAGATCGGCAGCCGGCGCGCCAATGCCAGCCTCTCCACCGCCGCAACGTCCGCCGGCGCCAGCTCCAGCGGCGGGGAATGTTCAGCTGTGGACTTGACCGCTGCGCGCGACCCGCCCAGCACGACCCAACCGCCAAGCGCCAGCGCCGCAACGCCGACGATTCCCCCACCCAGCCGCCATCCAGCCCGCATCGTCGCCTCGCGCCGGCGCAGCGCCGGCTTAAACGGATAATTCTCTTGGATGCTTCACGCCGAGCGATCGGATGCAGTGCCGGCTACGAAGTCAAGACCAGATCGTCGCGGTGAATCAACTCCGGTTCGCCGGGATACCCCAGCAGCCCGGCCAATCTTGCGCTCGTCGCCCCGGCGATGCGGCGCACCTCCTCGGAGCTGTAGTGAGTCAGGCCGCGCGCCACTTCCTGTCCGTCCGGATCCAGGCATGCCAACAGATCGCCGCGACGGAATTCGCCTTCGACGCGCAGCACGCCGACCGGCAGCAGGCTGCGTCCAGCCTCGCACAGTACCTTGACCGCGCCGGCATCCAGATACAACCGACCGCGGACCTGCAGGCGATGTGCAATCCAGCGCTTGCGCGCACCGATCGCCGTTTCCGTCGGCACCAGCAGCGTGCCCAGCATCTCGCCGGCAGCCAGCCGCAGCAGCACCTGCGGCTCGCGGCCATGGACGATCACCGTGGCCGCACCGGAGCGCGCGGCCCATTGCGCGGCTTTCAGCTTGGTGCGCATGCCGCCGCGGCCGAGGCCGCCGCTATCGCCGGCCATCGCCTCCAGCCGCGGATCGTCGAGCGCGCAATCCGGCAATCGCCGCGCCCCTGCCTGCCGGCGCGGATCAGCATCATAAAAACCATCCTGGTCCGTCAGCAGCACCAGCACCTCGGCATCCAGCAGATTGCAGGTCAGGGCGGCCAGCGTATCGTTGTCGCCTAAGCGGATCTCGTCGGTGGCCACCGTATCGTTTTCGTTGATCACCGGCACCGCGCCCAGCTCCAACAGTTCGCGCAAGGTTCCGCGCGCGTTCAGATAACGCGCGCGGTCGGTGACATCCTCGTGGGTCAGCAGCACCTGCGCCGTGCACAAACCATGTTCGGCGAAAGCCGTTTCGTAAGCGCGCACCAAACCCATCTGGCCGACGGCGGCGGTGGCCTGCAGCTCGTGCAGCGCCTGCGGTCGGCGGGACAAGCCCAGCCTGGCCATGCCCTCGGCAACCGCGCCGGACGACACCCAGGCCAGCCGCCGATCCTGCCCGCGCAGCACGGCAAGCTGAGCGGCCCAATCGGAGATCGCGGCGTGATCCAGGCCGCGCCCGTGGCCGGTCACCATCGAACTGCCGACTTTGACCACCCAGCGCCGAGCCCGGATCAGGCGCTCACGCGTCATCTGTCGCTCTCCTGCGGCGCGGCGTTATGCTCGACCCACTCCATCGCCCGCCGACAAAACTGATCCAGGCCTTGATGGCTGGCGGCGGAGATTACGAAGTACGGCATCCGCCAATCGAGCGCCGACAAGGCTTCGGCTACCCGCGCCTCAACCTGCTCCGGCGGCAGCAGATCGGCCTTGGTGAAGACCAGCCATTGCGGGCGCTGCGCCAGCTCGGTGTCGAAGGCCGCCAGCTCGGCGTCGATGATGCGCACACGTTCGGCGGCGGGTTGATCCGGCTGCGGCGCCAAATCGACCAGATGCAGCAGCAGGCGCGTGCGCCGCAGGTGCTTCAAGAAACGGATGCCCAGCCCGGCACCTTCGGCGGCGCCGGCAATTAACCCCGGGATGTCGACCATCACGAAGCTTTGAAACGGTCCCAGACGGACCACACCGGGTTGTGGGTACAGGGTGGTAAACGGATAGCCGGCGATCTTCGGCCGTGCCGCCGACACCGCGGCCAGCAACGTTGATTTGCCGGCGTTCGGTAGCCCCAGCAGACCAACGTCGGCCAACAGTGAAAGCTCCAGCCGCAGCTCGCGCTGCTCGCCAGGTGAGCCTGGCGTGGACCGGCGCGGCGCGCGATTGACGCTGCTCTTGAAGCGGCTATTGCCGAGGCCGTGAAACCCGCCGGCTGCCAACCGCACCCGGGCGTCGGCGCGCATCAGTTCGCCGATCAACTCGCCGCTGGCGGCGTCAAAAATCCGCGTCCCCAACGGCATCGCGATATCCAGGGTGTGGCCGTGTGCTCCGCGGCAGTCGGCACCTGAGCCATTGGCGCCGCGACCGGCACGGAATACCCGATGAAAACGGAAATCCGCCAGCGTGTTCAGATTGGCGTCGGCCATTGCATACACGCTGCCGCCGTCGCCGCCGTCGCCGCCGTCCGGTCCGCCGAACGGAATGAACTTCTCGCGGCGGAAACTCACACAGCCATTGCCGCCGTCGCCGGCTTCAACACGAATCAGCACCTCATCGACGAATTGCATCACCGGCGCCCAAAACAAAAGCCCCGGCCAGCGGGGCTTTATCGCAGCAAAATCGCGAGCCGTCAGCCCGGGATGATATCCACAAACGTACGGCCACGGGGTCCGCGGGTAACGAACCGCACGCAGCCATCGGCCAACGCGAAGATTGTATGATCCCGCCCCAATCCGGTGTTGTTGCCGGGGTGAAAGCGCGTACCGCGTTGACGGATGATGATGTTGCCGGCGACCACGCTCTGGCCGCCGAAGCGCTTGACGCCGAGCCGCTTGGACTCGGAGTCGCGGCCGTTTCGGGTACTGCCACCTGCTTTTTTATGTGCCATTGGTAACCTCAGCCGTCACGAACGGCGCCGCGCTCAGGCGCTCGAAATATCGATGATCTTCACCGCCGTATAGTTCTGGCGATGACCTTGTTCCTTATGATAGTGCTTGCGCCGGCGATGCTTGATGATGCGTATTTTTTCGCCGCGTCCGTGGGCAACGATCTCGGCTTTGACCGCTGTGCCGGTTACCAGCGGCGCACCGATCCGCACGGACCGGTCGTCAGCCACCAGCAGGACCTCGTCAAACGACACACTGGCCCCGACCTCGGCCGGCAACGACTCGAGGCGTAACATCTGCCCTGGTGCAACGCGATACTGCTTGCCACCGCTGCGAAAGACGGCGTACATCGTTAAACTCCGGATCGGGATTTAGCTGGCGCCAAGCGTGGAAGTTTAAAAGTTATGCGCAACACGGTCAATTGCCCGGTCGACCCACGGTGACGACGCCCGACAGCGCCACCGATGTCCGCGCGTTGACGCAGACCGACCCGCCCCGTAGCATCGCGCCGCCCGCCGAATCCCGACGAATGCAGCTCACCCAAATCCTAGCGCCGATCGCTGTGGACATGCGCCGCGTGGATCAGTTGATCCGTACGCGGTTAACCTCCGAAGTGGCGCTAATCAACGAGATTGGCGACTATATCGTCTCCGCCGGCGGCAAGCGCCTGCGCCCGGCAATACTGCTGCTGGTGGCACGCGCGCTCGGGGCTGGCGACGAAACCGCACCATTGTTGGCGGTGGTGATCGAATTGATCCATACCGCCACGCTTCTGCACGACGACGTCGTCGATCACGCCGATCTACGCCGCGGACAGCGCACCGCCAACGCCGTCTGGGGTAACGCCGGCGCCGTGCTGTCCGGCGATTTTCTTTACTCACGCAGCTTCCAGTTGATGGTCGAGGCGAACCGCAGCACTGTGATGCGGATCATGGCGGACGCCACCAACGCCATCGCCGAGGGTGAAGTGCTGCAGTTGATGAACAGCCACGACCCGGACGTGACCCAAGCCCGTTATCTTCGTGTGATCGAGCTTAAGACCGCGCGTCTGTTCGAAGCTGCCGCAGCGCTCGGCGCAGTATGCGCAGACGCCCCGCCGGCGCAGGTCTCGCAGATGCGCGCGTTCGGTAGCGCACTGGGCATGGCCTATCAATTGATCGACGATCTGCTCGACTACACCGCCGACCCCAAGATCAGCGGCAAGCAGATCGGCTCCGATCTGGCCGAAGGTAAACCGACTCTGCCGCTGATACACGCACTGACCCACAGCGAAGCCGCCACGCGTGAGCGGCTGTGCGAGGTGATCCGCGAAGGCCATGCCGAGCGCATCGAGGAAGTGCTGCGTGCCGTTGAAGCCACCGGTGCGATCCCGTACACTCGGCGGTTGGCGAATCGCTACTGCGAGACGGCAATCGCTGCGCTCGACGGTCTGCCGAACTCAACCTTCGCAGCCACGCTGCGCGAGTTGACCATGTTCACCGAACAGCGGATTGCGTGAAACATCAGCAGACGGTGCACCATGTCAGATGTAACCCGTCGGGGTGTAGCTCAGCTTGGTAGAGCGCTTGCTTCGGGAGCAAGAGGTCGCAGGTTCAAATCCTGTCACCCCGACCACTACGTTGTATAAATCTAAAAAGCTAAAAAGAATTTTTTGATAACTCTGGCTTCCGAGCTATCGCGCAAGCAGCATCCGTGACGCCGCCGTGACGCACGCGTGACATGACGCGCAGATCAACCGGACGCGATAAAGGATTTCGCCTGCAGCGAGTGTGCCGACGAAGACTTCCTGACCCGCGGGCTGCGGGTATCGGAGGCGGTGACGCCGCTCAAGCTGACCGAGCAGGATCTCGGCCGCGCCGCGCCGTTACGTCGATTGCCCGCGCGACTACGCAATCCTGCTGCCGCTGCAGTGACAGGTGCAGACCGCGCTGCTCTGCCAGACCGTCCTGACCATCGATACTGACCACTCACCCTCCTTCTCGGCGCCGCAGGAATTGACCCGGCGTCTACTGGCCCTATCGGGCGTCCCGTGATCGGCGGGGGCCGGTGTCGTCCGGGACGGAGCCATAACTTTTTCAACTACAACCCGTCAGATGCGTTGCACCGTGGACCCCTCGATCTGGATTTCCAATAACGCCGGCTGGCCAGCCTTGACCGCGGTCAGGGCTTCTGCGAGCGCCGGTTCCAGCTCGCTGGCCTGGCTGATCACGCGGGCAAATTTCACCCCGGCGGCTTTGCCGAGTGCCACGTAGTCCACGCTCGGCTTGAACTCGTTGAAATACGTGCCGCCACGCCGCGCATCGCCGTCGGCGTGGATGGCCAGTGTCGATTTCTCCGGCGCCCGCCAGCCGCCGTTGTTGAGCACCACGGTCAGCGTCGCCAGGCCGTATCGGGTCGCGACCCAGTGAACGGCGCTGGGAGCGCTGAAAATGTACGAACCGTCGCCGATGATGCTGACGATCGTCCGCTGCGGAGCCGCCAGCTTGAGACCCAGCGCTGCACCGCCGCTCCAGCCCAGGGAACTGCCGCCGCTGCCAAACAGCGTGCCCGGATGCTTGCGCCTGAGATGCGCGAGCACCGCGCCGGCGTTGGTGATGGCTTCGTTCAACACCAGATCGTCGTCGCCGAGCTGTTCGCGCAGGGCTGCGGCCAGCAGCGCGGCGGTAGGCTTGCCCCGGCGCCCAGCGTCCTCCTCGGCCTGCAATTCCCTCATCCGGCGCTCATGCTCGGCCGCCAGCGTCTGGCTGCGCGCCTGCCTGACGGCGTCGGTAATGGTCTGACCAAAGTCCTTCGCCAGCGCAATCAACTGCCGCAGTGCGGTGCCGGAATCCGCCGCCAGGGCCCGGGTGCGCGGAACGTGCCACAACGGGATCCGCTCCTTGCCCACGTCCACGTCAATATGAAACACCGGGGTTCCAGGGCGAATGTTCTCGTTGGCCGGCAGCCACGGGAAGTCGCAGTCCACCACCAGCACCAGATCGGCCTGCGCCAACTGCGGCTGCTGCCGGGTGTGCAGGTGAAAGCCCAGGTGATGCGGGTGCGTGGCCGGAAAGTTGACGAAGTGAGGGAACGACTCCAGCACCGGCACGGCGAAAGTCTCGCTGAATTCAACCAGCGCCTGTACTGCCGACGGTTTGCGTCCGAGATAGGTGGTGATCAAGAGCGGTTTTTGCGCCGCGCGCAAGGCCGCGAGGATTGCCTCGGCATTCTCCGGCCGCAGGCCGCCCAGCACGGCCGGCGCGAATGATGTGACCGCATCCACCGGGCTGGCGGGCGCTTCCAGCACTTCCCGGGACAGGCTCAGGTAAACCGGCCCGGTCGGCTCGGAGGCGGCGACCTCGAATGCCCGCCGGGTGACCATCGGCAGGTGCGCTGCAGAGCGCGCGTGGTAGGTCCACTTCATGTACTGGCGCACGATGGCGTGCTGATCGGGCACGTCCTGCAGCACCATCTGGTATTCGTTGCGGCCGCCGAATTCCTCGCCCAGCACCGCGTGCGGGCTGACGCCGCCGAAAATCAGCGCCGGCGTGCGCGAGCGGCAGCAGTTGTGCAGCGCACCACCCAGGTTCTGGGTGCCGACATCGGCGTGCACGATGACCCCCTGCGGCTGGCCGGTGAGCTGCGCATAGCCTTGCGCCGCGCTCAGCGCCACCGTCTCGTGCGGGCACACGATCGGCTGCGGCCATCGCCGCCGCGCGCTCGCACGCCGCGCCAGCGCCTCGATCAGCGGCGGGTGCTCACTGCCCCAGTTGACGAACAGATACCGGACTCCGCCCCGTTCGAGATCGTCCAAAAACCGGTCGGCGCAGGTTTGAGAAACCATGGCGGCATTACAACATGTCGATCAGTGGCAGGTAACCGCGTGTGGCCAGGCGCTCTGCGGCTGGCTTTACATAGGCGGGATCGAGTTCGATCCCCAACCCCTCGACCAGTCGGTTCATTAAGTTGAACAACGCGGTCACGGCGACGAGGTGATACAGCGCGGTCTCGTCCCAGCCGGCGGCAAAGACGGCGTCGGCGTCAGCCTGGCTGACCCCGTCGGCCGCGCGCGTGAGCTTCTGGGCATAGCGCAGTACCGGCTTCATCTTCTCCGACACCGAAGCCGCCTCGAAGTCATCGACGAGCTGCCTGAGAACGCCCGCCTCCACTCCCAGCCGCTCGGCTGTCGCGGTATGCACGCCATGACAATAACGGCAGCGATTGAGGCCGGAGACATAGGCGGCGATCAGCTCGCGCTCGGCTTCGGTAAATGGCGATGGTCCGCGCAACAGTATCTCGTGAAACTCGATCAGCGGCTTGCTGGTGTCTGGAAACCGCTTGAGCACAGTGAGCAGATTTGCCCCCTTAGTCAACGATGGTAGAAACGGTGTTGTCATGTGCAATCTCCTTGGGTCGACGGACCATTGGCCCCAGTACGGCACTTATCAAAATGGCAATTACCGCGAACTCGAATGCAAGCGTGTAACCCTTGGTACGATCGATCAGCAGGCCCGAGACCAACGGACCCACCCCCTGCCCGGCCGAGGCCGCGAAAGTCAGAATGCCGTTCAGGCTGCCGTAGCTTCGCTTGCCCATGGCTTGTGCCAGCAACGCAGGAACCGCGACGGTCGCGCCGGTATCCATGCCCCATAACACCACGTAAACCAGGAGCGGTGCTAGGCCGTAGCGATGAGTTCCCGCGACCAGCAACAACAGCACGCTGGTTGCGAACAACATAAAGCCGCAGAAGATGACCAGACGCGGGCCGAAGCGGTCGGCCGCCGCGCCCCACAGGATACTGCCCGGGCCAAAGAAGAAACCTTTGACGCCGAAGATGAGCGTCGCGATGCCGATCGGAAACCCAACCGAAAGCAGATAGGGAATGGTATGGAAATAGACCGCGCCCAGGCCGTATTGACTGAAGAAATTGATCAGAATCAGTAGCCACATCGGCAACGTGCCCAGCGCAGCTCTGACTTTGAGCCCCGGAATATCGTCGCAGTCGGCGCTCTTGATCGAACTCCGCACCGACGCTCTTGCTACGGCCACTGCCGGCGGCCGGGTGCGCAGAAACAGCAGCGCGATTGGAACGGCCACCAACAACATCGGCAAGCCCGCCGCTATCATCCCGACTCGCCACCCCGCATGTACCACCACGGCAGCGATGATGCGGGGCGAAAACGAAAGCCCAATCGCCATGCCAAAGCTGCCGATGCCGATCGCCAACCCGGTTCGGTCGGGAAACCAGTTGCCGGCGATCATCGCAATCGCGACCATGAAGCCCATCGACACGCCCAGTCCAATAACCGCGTAGCAGGCGACCATCACTGGCAGCGAATGCGACTGCGAGGCCGCCAAGAAGCCAACGCCAGCAACCGCCGCGCCCGCGCTCATCACCCAGCGCACGTCGAATCGATCCAGCAGCCATCCGGCCAGCAGCGAGCACAGACCGAGCGAGACGTCAACCGAGCTGGCGAGTTGTGAAACCTCGGCGTGACTCCAGTGGAACTCCTGGATCAGCGGGGTAAAAAAAACGCCGAGTGTGGCAACGCTCGGCCCGAACAGGAAAATCTCGAAGATTGATAGCGCGCCCAGAACAGCCCAACGGTTGTGGGTTACTGTCAAGTCACCACTCCCGGAACGAGTGTTATTCGAATTTATAACCGAGCGTGAAGCCGAACGTCCGGGGATCGATGTAGGTGACGCCGATGACCCGGGCCGTCGCCAACTGGAAGGTACTGGATTTGGCCAGAATGTCGCTGATGTTCTTCACCCAGGCTTCCATTGTCCAACGGTCGTCACCCGACCGATAAGTCAGGTTGATGTCTCCCCAGGCATACGCCGTCTGCCCTTCGCTGGGACGGTTGAATTCGGTGAAGTACGTATCCCCTTGATATCGCATGTCCCCGCCCAGCGTCAGAACCCCGTTCAAGGGCAGCGCCAAGCCAGGAATGTCGTATTCCGCGTGGAAGCTCGCCGTCCAGGTCGGTGACTCGCGGGTCTTGTTGCCGCGCAGCTGGATCGGCTGCGGATCGAAGTTCGATGAACCTTGGATGTTTCTCGGATCGAGCGGGTCGGTGGTTAGAAAGTCAGTGTAGCGGGACTGTAGCCAATTGGCCGAGCCGCTTAACCTTAACTGGGAAACCGGCTGAGCGAAAATCTCAAGCTCGGCGCCGTGAGCTTTGACGCGCGCCGCGTTTTCGAACAGCGTGGCGAAGCCTTGTGGGCCACCAGCGATGGTCTTGTTGATCTGTTGATCCTTCAACTCATAGAAAAAGCCCGCTGCGTTGACGATCAACCGATTGCCAAACCAAGAAGTCTTGAGTCCGAGCTCGTTGTTTCTGATCTTCTCCGGGGCGACGATGATCGATCGGTTATCGGCGTTGACCGAGGTGGAATTCTCCCCCGCACCAGCTTTGAATCCTTCCGAAAAGGTGTAATAGAACAGATGGTTGGGGGTTATCCGCCATTCCACACCGCCTTCTGGCGAGGAATCATAGAACTGCTTGTCGTTAGCCGATCCGTCGAAGGTCTGCAGAAGAACAATGTTCGGCCCCGGCACCACGACGTGGCTGGAGTCCGCGGACTTGCGGTTCTCGGTGGTGAACCGCTCGCCGAACTTGAGCGTCACCGGCTCTAGTACGTCGACGAATCTGCCCAGATTCACGCGCCATTCGGTGAAGGCAGCGAAGGAATCGGTGCGGAGATGCGTCTTGACGCACACGCGCTTCGGCGCCGTCGTGGAGGAGCCTGAAATCTTGCCGGCAAAACTCGTCGTATTACACTGAAACTGCGCCAGCTGTTGGCTGACGGGCTGGGGATTCTGCTGGGGGACGCCGTCGATCTCCTCTACGCGCGGATTCGCGAGCGCTCCGGCGACCTGCGGTTGCCCGAACTGTGGCCCGAGACCCACCGTATCCACCGGTTTCTGAAACTCGTTGAAGTGGTAGAAACCGACGATCCCGTCCAGCCACTCGTGGTGATATTTGAACTGCAGTTCTTCGCTGTGCTGCCTGCTCCAGATATCGCGCCGTTGAAACGTGGTGTTCTTCCCGGTCGTATCCAGGCTGTTGACGACGGATGAAAGGTCCAAATCCTGGGAGAACGAACCCAGGAACTTGCGATAGTTGAAGATGAACGTGCCAGTGATGTCATCGTTTACGTACCAGTTGGACGTATTGGTGACCGCCCAGGTGCGGGTGTCGGTGGCGGGATTGAACTCGGAGGCGGTGTCGCGCGGCCGTGCGGCCGTGCCCCCTTGCCCAAGGAAGGCCAACTTCGGATCTTGCGGGAAGGCTGCCTGCTCAAAGTGCAGCGCCCCCGACTGGTCGTTCTGGCGGTAGTACTCGGCGCTGAACAAGTTGTCGAATGCGTCGAGCGGAATGAACTTGAACTGGATCCGCCCCATCCGTCGGTTACGGTTGTCGACGTCGCTGCCCGTAACCGGATTCACACCGAAACCACCACGGTTCTCGGTCTTGAACGCCAGCCGCCCGAAGAGATAGCTCGTGAGCGGACCACCGATCGCGCCTTCGGTACTGAACAGACTATTGTCGCCGAACGTGGCTCGGATATAACCCTCGGCAGTGGGAGTCGGCTTGTTGGTGATGATGTTGAGCGCGCCACCGGTCGTGTTGCGCCCGAAAAGCTGACCCTGCGGCCCGCGCAACACCTCGACCCGTTGAAGATCGAACAGCGAGGTGAGCTGGGCTTCGGGGCGCGCCACGTAGGCGCCGTCGACATAAAAACCAACGCTGGTGTCGCTGCCCGTGGTCGAGGTATTGAGCCCCTGGCCGCGGATGAATATCTTGGCGATATTGAAATCCTCACCTATATGTAGGCTCGGAACAATCCGCGACAGATCCTGTACGTCATTGATCTGCCCTGTC
This sequence comes from Gammaproteobacteria bacterium, assembly GCA_028871525.1. Classification (GTDB taxonomy): domain Bacteria; phylum Pseudomonadota; class Gammaproteobacteria; order Nevskiales; family Nevskiaceae; genus SCRT01. Next base: position 1,590 of record JAGWMX010000062.1, on the reverse strand, counting down.
TGCAGGCGCTCACTACTGATCGCGGTCACCGCCGCGCTTACGTCCTGCAGCCGGCGCGCGCGCCGGGTCGCGGTGACGACAACCGCTCCCAACTGCTGCTCCACTTTTCTCTTGCCGTTGTTCTTGCCCTTTTGGGCGGCCGCCTGGGTTGCGGATGGCGCAGCCACTTGGGTTGTAACTGGAGTGCGACTCTCGGCGGTCTGCGCCACTTCTTTGACGTTGCCGCTGCCGGACGCCTCAGGTGCGTTCTCCGCGACCGCCGGCAGCGATTGGGCACGAATCAGTGCGCGTAACTCGGCGAGTTCGGTGGCGGTCAATGACCGTTGTGCGGCCAGTGCTAGAAGTGCCTGCAGCTGCTTCTCACGCGCGGCTGGGGTGGCGGCGATGTTACCAGTGCCGGACAGTGCATCCGGCGCGTCCACCGCTTGCGAGGCTGGTGCTGGCGCCTGCACCGCCTCTTGCGCGTGCGTTCCCAGAGGCATGCATACCGCTAGCCCGCTGGCCACGTAAAGCAGATTCTTGAGGCATTTCGAAACCATATCTCCTCCCCTATCCACGACTCATAAACAACGCCTAAAAATCCAGAAACTCAGTATGTAGAGCGGCCTTCGTCGGTAGAAGAAGCATTTTTAACTAGCAGATATCGAAAATTTATATGCGACCTGCCTGCCATATTTCGCTACCCACCGCGTTCCAGAGGTGGCCAGCCCCTGCCTGGCTTCGAGCACCGGCGTGTAGGCGTGCAGGTAGACCTACCCGTACTTCACGCTCCGCCACAGCCGCTCGACGAACCGCCGTTGCCCCATTTCTGTGCCCACGCTCCGGTGACGCGCGCCGTAGGCGTTTAACTCCTTCCTGACCATCAGTCGCGCCACGTGGAGACGGCTCTTGACAGCCGGCTGCGTCAGTTTCAAGGCGTCGGCAACCTCGGCGGTCGAGCGCTGCTCGACGTCACGCCGAATCAGCACCTGGCGGTATTTGCCCGGCAGTGCCTGAATCGCCGCCGCCCAATCCAGACACAGATCCCGGTCTTCGCCTTCGTTCAACCGATCAGCTTGGTGTCGAGCTCAACCCAGTTGGAAACTTTGCGCGACAGCCGCCAGCACTCCCTTTGCATGATCGAGAACACCCAGGCCGGAAACGCGGCCAGAGTGCGCAGCTCGCTGAGACGGCATAGACCAGCCACAGCGTTTCCTGCACTGCGTCGTCGGCATCGGCGGCGAATGAGCACTGGCTCAGCGCCATCCGACGAAGATGCGGCCGGCTGACCGACAACAGGCGATCTACCGCCTGGCGGTCAGCAGCGTGCGCAGCCGACAGTAACTCATTGTTGAGGATGTAGCCCTCGACGGCCTGTGCTCCGTCGAAGTGAGTGGTGTAAGGGGAAGCCTCCCGCCATTGCCGGGCATCGGTCATCACCTGTTTCCTCGGTGGTTGCCCGTAGCCCGGATCCGTCACCAATAAGAACGGCGGATTTGCTGTAATCCCCGTAGAATTCGGTTGTCCAGACTGAATTCAGGGAGCCAATCCGCCGTGACGAAATGCTACCAGAAGAAGCTTGAGTTTGGCCGGGTGGCCCGGCGCAAAGTC
>JAGWMX010000061.1 GCA_028871525.1 Gammaproteobacteria bacterium | reverse complement strand
ACGCGGTCGCGGTCGTCGCCGCCGCCGTCGGCCAGCCCACCGTAATAAGAACCCCCGTAGTACGGTGCCCAGTACGGGCTGTAGTAGGAACCGTAATAGGAGCCGTAGTAAGGGCCGTAAAACGGGCCGTAGAAGAACGGGGAGTAGAGCGGATAGCCGTAATAGCCCCCTCTCGACTCGGTGTAATGCCAGACGGTCTCGGTGCCGTGCTGATTGGTGCGTTCGGTGATCCGATCCGGCTTGCCGAGCGCCAGTTCCACCAGCGGTGGCGTGAAGCCGATCCCGATCCGTCCTTTCTGGATCAACGCCTGTTGCTCCGGCGTGGCCTGGGAAAAGACTTCCGGGTGTTCGCGCACCCGGTCGGCCGGAGTCGTTGCACAGGCCACGAGCACCGTGCACAGCGCCAGGGTCCAGCAGAGTCGTATATGTCTCATCGCAGTCACTTCGATCGCCAGATTCGACCGCTGTTTTCATTTAGACCATGCCGCCGGATGCCGGTTCGCCGGGACTTCGAGGCTAAAATGCGCGCCATCTACAACGCCGCCCGTGGCGGCAGCCCAAGGATACAGCCGATGCCTATTTTTTCTCATCCTGAATTCGACGCCCACGAGCGCGTCGCCTTCGCCTTCGACGCCGCCAGCGGTCTGCGCGCGATCATCGCCGTGCACAACACCCGTCTCGGGCGCGCGCTCGGCGGTTGCCGCATGTGGCCGTACGCCAGCGACGACGAGGCGCTGACCGACGTGCTGCGGCTGTCCCGTGGCATGACCTACAAGGCGGCGCTGGCCGGTTTGCCGCAAGGCGGCGGCAAGAGCGTGATCATCGGCGATCCGCGGCGCGACAAGACCCCGGCGCTGCTGATGGCGATGGCGCGCTTCGTCGACAGCTTCCAAGGCGATTACGTGATCGCCGAGGACTCCGGCACCGGCGTCGAGGACATGCGCACGATGGCTTCGGTGACATCGCACGTCAGCGGCCTGCACGCCGGCGCACACAATGGCGATCCAAGCCCGGCGACCGCTTTGGGCACTTTCATCGGTCTGCGCGCGGCCGTACGCTTTGCGCATGGCCGCGAGGATCTAAAAGGGCTCCGGGTGGCGATCCAGGGCGCTGGCAACGTCGGTTCCAGGCTGGCCGGATTGCTGCATCAGGCCGGCGCCAGGCTGTGGGTGACCGATCTGCACCTGCCGGCGGTGCAGCGCTGCGTCGACCGCTTCGGCGCCACTGCGGTGCCGATGGAGCGGATCCATGCGCTGGACGTTGACGTGTTCAGCCCCTGCGCGCTCGGCGCGGTGCTCAACGCGCAAACCATCCCGGAGATCCGGGCCCGGATTGTCGCCGGTGCTGCCAACAATCAGCTGGCGCGGCCGCAGGACGCGCAGTTGCTGCAACAATGCGGCATCCTCTACTGTCCGGATTACGTCATCAATGCCGGCGGAGTGATCGACATCCACTACCAAGGCCCCGGCTACGACGAGGCGATCGTGCGGCGACATCTGGAGCGCATCGGTCAGACGTTGACGCGGATCTTCGAACGGGCGCGAGACGGCGGGCAGACGACCGCCGAGATCGCCGACCGCATGGCAACGGAGATCTTCCGCGCGTGAGTACGCCGCCGGGCGCGTTGCTGGTGGCTCGGCTGGCTGAGCGGCTGCTGGCGCGCGGACAGCGGCTGGCGCTGGCGGAGTCCTGCACCGGCGGCCTGGTCGCCAAACTATGCACCGACCGCGCCGGCAGTTCGGACTGGTTCGAAGGCGGCCTGGTCACGTATTCCAACACGTTGAAGCAGCGCCTGCTCGGCGTATCCGCAGACACTCTGGCGCAGGCCGGCGCGGTCAGTGCGCAGACCGTGTTGGCGATGGTCGAGGGTCTGCTGCAGGCCACCGACGCCGACTGGGGACTGGCGGTCAGCGGGGTGGCCGGTCCCGGCGGCGGCAGTGCCGAAAAGCCGGTCGGCACGGTGTGGATCGCCTGGGCCGGTCGCGGTCAGGCGGTGGGCGCCAGCCGCTTTTGGTTCGACGGTGATCGTGACGCGGTGCGGCAAGCGGCCGCGCATGCCGCGCTGGCGGGACTGTGCGATCTTCTCGGCATCGGCGCCCCGCAAGCGCCGGTCGGCTAGACTCTTGGGCAGACAACTGTTGCGGCACTTCCCGATGTGCTGAATTCTCACCCCAGAATCCTGATCGCCGACGACAGCCCGACCCAGCGGCTGGCGCTGCGCCGCGCGCTGAACGGCTTTCCGGCGGAGCTGGTGGAGATGCGTAACGGCGCCGAGGTGCTCGGCGCTGCGCGGGACGAGGAATTCGCGCTGATCCTGCTCGACTTGCAGATGCCGGAGCTGGACGGCTTCGAGACCATCCGCCGGTTGCGCCAGCTGCCGACGGCGCAGACCACGCCGGTGATCATCATCACCGCCGCCTACACCGACGCCGAGCATCGCCGCCTCGGCTACGACCTCGGCGCCGCCGACTACCTGACCAACAAGCCGATCGAGCCGGAGATCCTGCGCCAGAAAGTGCGCGTCTTCCTCGATCTGTACCACAAGCGTCTGGAGTTGCAGGCGGCGGTGGCGCGATACCGGTACGAGAACGAGCGGCTGTTCTCGGAGAACGAGCGCTACCGCAGTCATAGCGATCAGCTCGCTTACCGCGCTAGTCACGACCCGCTGACCGGGCTGCCCAACCGCCTGCTGCTCGAAGATCGGCTGCAGGCAGCGATCTACCGCAGCCGTCGCAGCCGCCGCGCGTTTGCGGTGGCGTTTCTGGACCTCGACCGCTTCAAGAGCGTCAACGACCGTTACGGCCACGCCGCCGGCGACGAACTGTTGACCGAAGTCGCGCAGCGGCTGATGGCCTCGGTGCGCGCCAGCGATACCGTCGCCCGCATCGGCGGCGATGAATTCGTGCTGATACTGGAGGGCGTGGGCGACGACGCCGATGCGCGCGAAGTCGGCGTCAAGATCCTGCAACAGCTGCGCCGGCCGGCGCAACTGCACAAGATTCCCGAAGGCAACGCGGTGATGCTGGAGCCTGCCGCCAGCTTCGGTCTGGCGCTGCATCCGCAGGATGCCGCCGACGCCGAAGGCTTGCTGATGCTGGCTGATCTGGCGATGTATCAGGCTAAACGTTCGGGCGGCACGTCGGTTTGCAGCTACCGCAGTCTGTGTGCCGGCGACGTGAGCGGCGCCTAGCAGCCAGCGGACGTCGCAAGTGCAAGATCGAAGTCAGCCGGCGTCGCACCGCGCCGCGGTTTTCGGGCCATTGCCGTCGCGGTTGCGATGACGGCCGCTAACAGCGGCCGGCGCGCGGTGCTGGCATACTGCGCGCCAAAAATCGCCGGCGCCGCGGCTCCGACGCCGCTGGAGAATTGATGGACGCAAAAGCCAGCCACGAGCTGGAGCATCTGCTGGAATCGGTGGCGCGGGCGGCAGCCGCCCGCGTGGATCCGGCGCAACGTGAACGGCTGCACGCATTCGCCCGCGCCTATCTGGAGATGGCCTCGCCGGAAAGTCTGCGCCTGCGCAGCCCGGAGCAGCTGACCGAGATCGTCGTCGGCAACTTCGAATTCGCGCAGCGGCGGCCGCCTGCGCAGGCACTGGTCCGCGTGCTGGCGCCGCCTTCGCGCGACGACGGCCATCAGTTGGCGGTGGTGCAGACCTGCGCCGTCGACCGCCCGTTTCTGGTCGATTCGCTGCTGATGACGGTGCGCGACGCCGGCGGGGCGGTGGATTGGATGCTGCATCCGGTGATCCGCCTTGGGCGCGACGCCGATGGCGCGATCGCGGCGATCGGCAGCGGCGAATCCGAGTCGCTGGTGCATCTGGAGTTCGAAGCGGCGGCCGGCGCCGACATCTGTGCCGGCTTGGCCGGGCAGGTTCGGGCGATGCTGGCGGATTTGTCGGCGGTGGTCGCCGATCACCGCGGGATGCGCTCACGCGTACGCGAGGTGATCGACGAACTCGAACGGGTTCCGCCCGGCGCCGACGCTGCGGAATTCGCCGAGGCGCGCGAATTTCTGCGCTGGCTCGACGACGATCATTTCACGTTCCTGGGGGCGATCGAGTCGCACGCCGAAGCGGGCGCCGGTCGGCGCATCAGCCTGCGCACCGTCCCCGCCAGCGGTCTCGGCCTGCTGCGCCCGAACGGGCGTTACGACAACGAAGAGCTGATGGCACCGCAGGCCGAACTCGACAAGTACGCCGATTCTCCGCGCGTGGTCGTCGTCACCAAGGCCGCCCAGCGCTCGCCGATTCACCATCCCGAATACATGGACGTGATCTCGGTCAAGCGTTTCGACGCCAGCGGCAACACGCTCGGCACGCTGCGTCTGTTGGGGTTGTTTTCGACCGCGGTCTACATCGAGCGGCCGTCGGCGATCCCGCTGATCCGGCGCAAGTACGACTACGTGCTGCGGCGCTCGCGGTTGCCGGCCGACAGTCACTCCGGCAAGCACCTGCGCGACATCCTACATCAGCTGCCGCGCGACGAGCTGTTCCAGTCCAGCGAGGACGAGCTGTACCGCACCTGCATGGGCATCCGCGCGCTGCGCGATCGCCAGCAGCTCAAGCTGTTCATGCGTCGGGACCGCTACGGGCGTTTTTATTCGTGCATGGTGTATCTGCCGCGCGAGCGTTTCTCGCGCGAACTGCGCGACAAGCTCGAGCAGGAACTGCTGGCGATCTGCCACGGTCTCGGTGCCGACCGGCGGGTGGATTTTCTGCGCAACAACCAGACTCGCATTCACTTCATCGTCCGCACCCCGCCGGGAACGCAGATCGATGAGCCGGTGCCGGCGATCGAGCAGCGGCTGATCGCGGCGACACGCTCGTGGCGCGAACACCTGCGCGAGCGCCTGCGCCAGGACTACCCCCCGGCCGAGGCCGAGCGCTTCGCACAGGCTTTTCCGCTGTCCTACGCCGAGGAAGTCGATGCCGCCGAGGCGGCCAGCGATGTCGCCTGGCTGCGACGGCTGTCGGTGCAAGAGCCGTTATTGCCGCGTCTGATCCTGTCCGCAGACGAGGGCGCGCCGCGGCCGGTGCAGCTCAAGCTCTATGCCTGGGAACGTCCGCTGGATTTGTCGGACGCGCTGCCCGTGCTCGGTCACTTCGGCCTGCGCGTGACCCGCCAGGAGCCGGCCGACCTGACTCCGCAGGGGGGGCCGACCCTGTGGATCCAGCGTTTCGACATCGCCGCGGCGCCGGCACCGGACCTGGCGGCGAGCGTACAGCGCGAGAATTTCGAAAACGCGTTCATGGCGGTCTGGAACCGCCGGGTCGAGGACGACGGGCTCAACCGGCTGGTGCTGGAAGCCGGTCTGACCGTGCGCCAGGTTACGCTGTTGCGGGCGATCCTCAAGTACCTGATCCAGACCGGGCTGCCGTTCGGCCAGCTCTACATGGAGCGGCTGCTGGGCGAACATGCGATGCTGGCGCGGCTGCTGGTGGACTTGTTCGAGGCCCGCTTCGATCCGCAACGGTCGGACGCCGACCGCCGGCGGCTGGTGCTGGAGCGCTCGCAGGCGCTGGACCAGCAGCTCGATGGCGTGGCCAGTCTCGATGCGGACCGCGCGCTGCGGGCGTTCCTGGCGGTGGTGCGCGCCTGCCTGCGCACCAACTATTTCCAGCGCGACGGCGACAAGCCGTACCTGAGCTTCAAGCTCGATTCCTCCAGGGTGCCGGAGCTGCCGCTGCCGCGCCCGATGTACGAGATCTGGGTGTATTCGCCGCAGGTCGAGGGCATCCATCTGCGCGGCGGCAAAGTTGCGCGCGGCGGCCTGCGCTGGAGCGACCGGCGTCAGGATTTCCGCACCGAGGTGCTGGGCCTGATGAAAGCGCAGATGGTCAAGAACGCGGTGATCGTGCCGGTCGGCGCCAAGGGCGGTTTCGTCGTCAAGCGCGCCGTGGATCCCGCTGATCGCGAGGCCTGGTTGGCCGCCGGGATCGACTGTTACAGGATTTTTCTGCGCGGTTTGCTCGACATCACCGACAACCGTCGCGGCGACGAGATCCTGCCGCCGCCGGAGACGGTGCGCTACGACGACGACGATCCGTATTTGGTGGTGGCCGCCGACAAGGGTACGGCGGCGTTTTCGGACATCGCCAACGACGTCGCTGCCGAGTACGGGTTCTGGCTCGGCGACGCGTTCGCCTCCGGCGGCAGTGCCGGCTATGACCACAAGAAAATGGGCATCACCGCCCGCGGCGCCTGGGAGAGCGTCAAACTCCATTTCCGTGAACTTGGCAGGGACATTCAAAACCAGCCGTTGACCGTGGCTGGCATCGGCGATATGTCGGGCGACGTGTTCGGCAACGGCATGCTGCTGTCGCGGCAGATCCGGCTGGTCGCCGCCTTCGATCACCGCCACATCTTCATCGATCCCGAGCCCGATCCGGAACGCAGCTGGAGCGAGCGCCTGCGGCTGTTCGAGCTGCCGCGCTCGTCGTGGGCCGACTACGATCGCGCGCTGATTTCCGCCGGCGGCGGCGTCTGGCCGCGCAGTGCCAAATCGATCGCACTGTCGGAGCAGGTGCGCGCGGCGCTCGGCGTCGATGCGCAGCGACTGAGCCCGCCGGAGCTGATCAAGGCTATTCTCCGGGCACCAGTCGATCTGCTGTGGAACGGCGGCATCGGCACCTACGTCAAGGCCCACATCCAGAGCAACGAGGAGGTCGGCGATCGCAGCAACGACGGGTTGCGGGTCAACGCCCGCGAGCTGCGCTGCAAGGTGGTCGGCGAAGGCGGCAATCTCGGCTTCACCCAGGCGGCGCGCATCGAGTACGCGCTGGCCGGAGGACGTATCAATACCGACGCCATCGACAATGCCGGCGGCGTGCACACCTCGGATCGCGAGGTCAACATCAAGATTCCGCTCAACGAACTGATGGCCGCCGGGCGGTTGAGCCGCGAGCAGCGCGATCCGCTGCTGGCCGGCTTCACCGACGACGTCGCCCGCGCGGTTCTATACGACAACCGGGTGCAGAGCGCCGCGATCAGCCTGCTGGAGCACAACGCCGCGCTGCGGCTGGAAGATCACATCGAGTGCATGAAACTGATCGAGCGCGAAGGTTTGCTCAACCGCACGCTCGAAGTGCTGCCCGACGACGACGCGCTGAAGGAACGGCGTGCGCGCGGCCTGGGGCTGATGCGGCCGGAGATCGCGGTGCTGATCGCCTACGCCAAGATCTCGCTGTATCAGGCGACGCTGGCTTCGCCGGTGCCGGACGACCCGTTCTTCGAGCGCGATCTGCTGGCCTATTTCCCGCGGCCTCTAGTCGAGCGCTTCGAGCCGGCGTTGAGCGGTCACCGGCTGCGGCGCGAGCTGGTGGCGACGATCCTGTCCAACGCGGTGGTCAACCGCATGGGTCTGGCGTTCGCCCATCTGCAGGCCGACGACCACGGCCTGACCCGGGCCGAAGTACTGAAAGCCTACGCTACCGCGCATCAGATTTTCGACGGCGATAAATACTGGCGCGCGATCGAGGCGCTGGACAACCAACTGCCGGCCCAGCTCCAGTATCGGCTGATGAACTATGCAATCGGCCTGCTCAAACACGTCACCGGCTGGTTTGCCAACTCACCGTGGGCGCAGCGGCCGATCCGCGACGCGGTGGAGCGCTTCACCGGCCCGGTGGCGCAGATCGCCGCGACGCTGCCTGCGGCTCTGCCGCCGGCGTATCGCGAGGACTGGCAGCGGGTGGTCGATCAACTGTGCGGCGGCGACGTGCCGGAGCGGCTGGCGGTATGCCTGGCCAACATGCGTGCTCTCGGCGGTGCCACCGATATCGCCGAACTGGCCGAGGCGGCCGGTGTGCCGCTGGCCGAGGCGGCCGCGGTCTATTACTTGTGCGGCGAGCGCTTTCGCATGCTGTGGCTCTACGCGGCAATCAACGATCTGCCGACCGCCGGCAAGTGGCAGGCGCTGGCGCGCGTTAACCTGCGCGACGACGCCTACCGCATCCATCGCCAACTCGTCGGCCGCGTGCTGTGCCATTCTGGCGCCACGCCGCAGGAGCGGCTGGAGCATTGGGTTACCACCAACCGCGCCGGGGTCGGGCTTGCCGAGCGGCGGCTGGCCGAGGTGCAGGCCGCCGGCAACTGGGATTTCTCGGCGCTGGCGGTGGCGGTACGCGAGGTGCGCAAACTGCGCATGCTGTAACGGTGCACGTGGCCGCCGCACCGGCTCGGGCGCGGGCCGCCGCTCCGGCCGTTTATGATCACCGGCGGACGACCCGACGAGACGTCCGGGTGCCGGGATTCAGCGCTCCGGGTAGGGCGCTTCGATCCACGCCCGATAAGCCGCGAAACGCCGCTGCTCGCCGCCGCTGTTGAGCTGGAAGTCTTCCACGCGCAGGCGCGGAGTGCGGTAGTCGCCGTCGGGATGGCGGCTGACGAAGGCCTGCATGCGTGCACGGGCCGGCGCAGACAGGGTCAGGCCGAAACGGTGATAGATGCGTTCGACCGTTTGCAGCGGCTGGCGGGCGATGTCGCGGTAGTGCACATGGATGCGGCGTTCCGGCGGGATCAGGCGGTCGGCGGCAAGCAAATGCTCCGCGCCCTGCGCCCAGCGTGCGGCGACCTCGACGGCGACCGCGCGGGCGTCGATCTCGCTGCTGAAAATCGAGCGCAGCAGTATGGTCAGGTTGATCACCGACGGCAGCACTTCCAGCGCGTCGCGGTGGGTGAAGATCAGCCGTGCATCCGGATATTCGGTCAACAGCGCCGGCAGAGCGAACACGTGGTCCGGCGATTTGAGCACCCAGCGGCGCGGTGCTTCGCCGTATTGCAGCAGCTGCAGCGCGCTGCGGTGAAAGCGGTAGGCCTGCGCGGCGCCGTTGGCGTCGAACCATTGACGGTAGGCGATGGCGGTATAAGTGGTGTCGAAACGCAGGCTGGCGATGGCCGGGCTGGTCAGCTCCGTGCATTCCTGCGGCGTGTCGATGCCCAGCGGATGCGCGTCGTTGAAATGCGGGCGCAGCAGGTGCAGGCCGGCCAGTTCCAGGCGCACGCGTGCCCGGCGCCAGACGCGCGGGGCGCCGAGCGGTGGATGAATCGTTTCGAAGTGACGGGCGACGCGATGGTTAGGCTCCTGTGCCAGCAGGCGGTGCAGAAAGGTGCTGCCGCTGCGCGGCATACCGGTGATGATCCACGGCGCCGGCAGCGAGCCCGCGCGGATCTGCGGCCGCTGCCGCAGCAGCCGCGCCATCGATGCCAGGTTGCCGAGCAGGCGCAGCAGATCCCAGCGCGTCAGCAGGTGGCCGACCGGCGACAGCCGCGCCTCGCGCTGCAGGCTGTCGAGCAGCGCCTCCAGTCCCGGCCGTGGATCGAAGTCGCCGAAGTCGCGGCTGCCGGCCCGGGCCAGCGCCGCCGCAATCAGTTTGTCCGGCTGCAGATCGACGGCGTCACCGCCGGCGTGCAGCCGCGCGCGCGCCAGCCGTTCGGCGAGCTCGCGCGGCAATCGTGCCAGAGCGTCAAACACCGCGGCGCCTCGCCGCGGCGGCCGGGGTTGGCCGCTGCGGCTGCGGCGAGAGCCGGATCGAACGGCCGGCGCCGCCGGGCCGGACCGATGGTCCGCAACGGGCGGTGGAGTCTTCACGCACCCGGGAGGGTTCCGGTGACTTCCTGTGGCGCGCGGGCGACGATCGAAAGCGCGTGCACGTCACCCTTCATCTTGCCGAACACCGCCTGATAGACCAGCCGATGACGCGCGATCAGCGGTTTGCCGGCGAAGCGGTCGCAGACGATGAAGACCCGGTAGTGGCCACCGCGTCTGGCGCCGGCGTGGCCGGCGTGGCGGTGGCTGTCGTCCTGGATATCCAGCCGCGATGGCGACAACGCCTCGGTCAGGCATTGGCGCAGCCGTTCGACGGCGTCGATGGCGGGTTTACGAGTCGGCGACATAACGTGACAGGAACGGGGCATGGGCCATCAGGAACAGCAGCGTCAGCACGGTGAATCCGAAGGTGTTGAAGCCCACCCACACGCGCTCGGAAAAATGCCTGGCGACCCACAGGTTCAGCGCCGCGCAGGCGGCGAAGAACAGCACCCAGGCGAAATTGACCCGGCGCCAGACCGGGTCGGGCATCCGCAGCGTATGCTGCGGGATGCGCGCCAGCAGCACGCGCCGGCCGACAAAGTGGCTGGCCAGCAGCGCGGCCGACAACAGTCCGTACACGACGGTGGGTTTAAGCTTGATGAAAGCGGGGTCGCGCAGGTACAGCGTCAATCCGCCGAACACTGCGGCGGCCAGCGCGGTGACCAGGTGCATCTTGTGGATGCGGTGTTGGCGCAACCAGTAGATCGCCACCAGCGCGAATAACGCGACGATCAATACCGCGGTTGCGGCGTAAAGGTCGAGCGCGGCGTAGGTGCCGAAGAACAGCAGCGCGGGAGCCAGATCGAGAATGAAGTTCATCGCCATCGATTATAGCGAGCGCGCCGTCCGCGCAAGTACGGCGTCGCGGCTGCCGCGGCGATGAGCGCGCAATGGCTGGTGCCGCACCCGCACAACCCGCAGCCGCGACTGCTGGCGCAGGCCGCGGCGGCGCTGCGCGGCGGCGCGGTGATCGCTTATCCGACCGATTCCTGTTACGCGCTCGGCGCGCATCTCGGCGACAAGGCGGCCGCCGAGCGGCTGCGGCGCATCCGTCGTTTCGACCGCCGTCACCTGTTCACGCTGGTGTGTCGGGATCTGTCGGAGATCGCCGCCTACGCGCGGGTCGATAACTGGCAGTACCGGCTGCTGAAGGCGGCCACGCCGGGACCATACACCTTCGTTCTGCAGGGCAGCCGCGAACTGCCGCGTCGGTTGTTGCACGAAAGGCGCCGTACCGTCGGCATCCGCGTGCCGGATCACCCGGTGGCGCAGGGCCTGCTGGCGGCGCTCGGCGAGCCGCTGATCTCGTGCACGCTGCAGCTGCCGGACAGCAGCCGCCCGCTCAGCGATCCGCAGGACCAGCGCGAGCGGCTTGCGGCCGCGGTTGATCTGGTGCTCGACGCCGGTCCCTGTGGCTTCGAGCCGACCACGGTGGTGGATCTGAGCGGGCCGACCGCGCAGGTGCTGCGTCACGGCCGCGGCGCACTGGAGCTGCTGGGTCTGGCTGGCTGACGCCGCCGGCGGCTCGACGCCGGCCGGTATAATCGGCGGATGGAAGCTTCGCTCTCTCTGGTCCAGCGGCTCGCCGTCTGGGCCCTGCCGGTTTTGTTTGCCGTCACCCTGCACGAAGTCGCGCACGGCTGGGTGGCGCGCTCGCTCGGCGACTCCACCGCCTCACGGCTCGGCCGGCTGTCGCTGAATCCGCTCAAGCACATCGATCCGGTCGGCACGATCCTGCTGCCGGCGCTGCTGCTGCTGGTCGGCGGCTTCCTGTTCGGCTGGGCCAAGCCGGTGCCGGTGGATGCGCGCAACTTCAGACACCCGCGCCGGGACATGGCCATCGTCGCCGTGGCCGGACCGCTGGCCAACCTAGCGATGGCGCTGGCCTGGGGTCTGTTGCTGCGTTACAGCCTGCTGCACGGCGCCGACGCCGGCACCTGGCTCGGCATTCGCCTGATGGCCAGTGCCGGGGTGATGATCAATGTCGCGCTGATGGTGTTCAACCTGCTGCCGTTGCCGCCGCTGGACGGCGGCCGCGTCGTCGCCGGCCTGTTGCCGGCGCACGCGGCCTACCGCTACTCGCGCATCGAACCCTACGGCATCATGATCGTACTGGGTTTCTTCGTGTTGCAGAGCCTGTTTCCGGCGCTCGGGCTGATCATCGCCGTGCCGATGTACGCGGTACAAAACGGCATCGTGCATGTGCTCGGCCTGCAGGCCCTGATGTAACGTCGATGACCGCCGCCAAGCGACCGGCAGTGCTGTCCGGCATCCAGCCCTCCGGACATCTGACCTTGGGCAACTACCTCGGCGCGATCCGCAACTGGCTGCCGCTGCACGCCAGCCACGACTGCTATTACATGCTGGTGGACCTGCACGCGATCACAGTGCGCCAGGATCCCCGGCTGCTGCGCGAGCGCTGCTACGAGTTCCTGGCGCTGTACATCGCCTGCGGCCTAGATCCGGCCAAAAACGTGCTGTTCGTGCAGAGCCACGTCGCCGCCCACGCGCGGCTGGCCTGGGTGCTCAACTGCTACACCCAGCTCGGTGAGCTCAACCGCATGACCCAGTTCAAGGACAAAACGGCCAAGAACGCCGACAACCTCAACGCCGGGCTGTTCGACTACCCGGTGCTGATGGCGGCCGATATCCTGCTGTACGACGCCGACGCGGTGCCGGTCGGCGACGACCAGAAACAGCACCTGGAGCTGACCCGCGACGTGGCGATACGCTTCAACAACCTGTACGGGCCGGTGTTCACGGTGCCGGAGCCGATGATTCCGCCGGTCGGCGCGCGCATCATGGGTCTGCAGGATCCGACCGCCAAGATGAGCAAGAGCGACGATGCGCCGACCAACGCCGTCTATCTGCTGGATCCGCCGCAGGTCATCGAGCGCAAGATCAAGCGCGCGGTCACCGATCCCGGCAGCGAGGTGCGCTACAACCCGACGACCAAGGCCGGCGTCTCCAACCTGATGTCGATCCTGGCGGCGGTCAGCGGCCAGTCGTTCGATAGTATCGCCGCGACCTACGACGGCGGCGGTTACGGCCGTTTCAAGCAGGCGGTGGCCGACGCGGTCGTCGCCTGCTTGGAACCGGTGCAGGCGCGCTACCGTGAACTGCGCGAAGATCTGCCGCAGCTGCAGCGCGTGCTGCGCGACGGCGCCGCACGCGCCGCAGCGCACGCCGACCGAACTCTGGCACGGGTGCACGAGGCGCTCGGCTTCGTGCCGCCGTGATGAACGCCGAACCGCAGACGCTTGCCGCCGCCGACGCACCGGTGGTGCGGGTGCGTGGCGAGGTGCTGACGCAGCTGCCCGAGGATCTGTACATCCCGCCCGACGCGCTGCGGGTGTTCCTGGAGGCGTTCGAGGGTCCGCTGGATCTGCTGCTGTATCTGATCCGCAAGCAGAACCTCGACATCCTCGATATTCCGGTGCTGCGCATCACGCAGCAGTACATGAGCTACATTGAGCTGATGCGCGAGGCGCGGCTGGAGCTGGCCGCCGAATACCTGGTGATGGCCGCCTGGCTGGCCGAGATCAAATCCCGCGTGCTGCTGCCGCGCCCGCCGCCGGTCGAAGACGGCGCGGCGGAGGATCCGCGCGCGGAACTGGTGCGCCGGCTGCAGGAATACGAGCGTTTCAAGGCCGCAGCCGAGAGTCTCGAGGCGCTGCCGCGCGTCGGCCGCGAGATTTTTATCGCCCGGGCACGGCCGCAGCACGTCGACTTGAACCGGCCGCTGCCGGTGCCGGGTCTGCGTGCGCTGCTGCTGTCACTGCACCAGGTGCTGCAGCGCGCCGACGCGCTGACCAGAGTCACCGTCAGCGCAGAGCCATTGTCGGTGCGTGCGCGCATGGCGCGGGTGCTGCAGCGGCTGACGCGCGGCTCGGCGCGCTTCGAGGAGCTGTTCGACGTCGCCGAGGGCCGCCCCGGCGTGGTGGTGGCGCTGCTGGCGGTGATCGAGCTGGCGCGCATGCAGTATCTTCAGGTCGAACAGGCTGAGCCGTTCGCGCCGTTGCGGATCACCCCGGCGCGCGCCCACGCCGCCGGCGATGAGCTGATCAGTGATGCTGATCAGTGATCATGATGCCTGAGCCCGGCGTGCCGGCACTGTGTCTGGCCGACGTCGTCAAGCGCTTTGGCGATCTGATTGCGGTCGATCGCTTGAACCTGCGGCTTGCACGCGGCGAGTTCTACGCCCTGCTCGGCCCCAACGGCGCCGGCAAGACCACTACCTTGAGGTTGATCTCCGGCCTGCTGCGACCTGACGCCGGCCGCGTCGAGATCCTCGGCGTCGATGCCGCACAAGCGCCGGAGAGGGCCAAGCGACCGCTGGCGTTCGTGCCCGACGAACCGCCGCTTTACGGCAAGTTGCGCCTGATCGAATACCTGGAATTCGTCGCCGGGCTGTGGGCGGTGCCGGCGGATGCGGCGATGCGCCGCGCCGACGAACTGCTCGGCTGGCTGGAGCTGGACGCCGCGCGGCGGGAGCTTTGCGAGAACCTCTCGCGCGGTATGCAGCAGAAGCTGGCCTTGGCGGCGGCGTTGATCCACGACCCGCAGGTGCTGGTGCTCGACGAGCCGCTGACCGGGCTGGACGCGCATGCGGCGCGCCGCGTCAAGGATCACTTGCTGGCCTTGACCCGGCGCGGTCTGACGGTGCTGTTCTCCACCCACATTCTGGACGTCGCTGAGAAACTGGCCGGCCGCATCGGCGTGATCCAGCACGGCCGGCTGCTGGCCGAGGGCCGGCTCGACCAGCTGCGCGCGCGCTACGGCGGCGCCAGCCTCGAGGACGTGTTTCTCAACGCAACCGCCGCCGGATCATGAGGCTCGCACCGGGGTCGCTGGTGTGGCTCGTGCTGTGGGATCTGCGCGTGCGCTGGCGCAGCCTCGGCTACACGCGCATCGGCTTGAGTTCGATTGCGATTTACGCTGCGTTTTTCCTGCTTCTTCACGGCGCCGCCGCGGCCATCATCCTCGAGCCGACGAATAAGTTTCATACGCAGGCGCAAGCACTTGCAGTACTGGCCCAGTGGTGTCTGTGGGGGACGTTGATGATGGCCATGTTCGGCGCCGTGGGCTTGGTGCGCCTGCTGATGGCCGGCCCGGAGCTGGCGCTGCTGCTGTCCAGTCCGCTGCCGCTGGCGCGCGTGCTGTGGTCGCGGGTGCTGGTGTTCATGGTGTTGGTGTGGAGCGTCAACCTGATGTTGGCGGTGCCGGCCGCCGACGCCGGCGCGCTGCTCGGCCACCCGCGGTTTCTGCTCGCCTACCCGGTATCGCTGGCACTGGCTGCGCTGGTCGCCGCCGGCTGGCTGGCGCTGGCGGCGCTGCTGGTGCGTGGCCTCGGCGTGGTGCGGGCGCGGCAGGCGTTGTGGTGGTTGGTCGGGGCGATGCCGGTGGCCTGGATGGTGCTGGTGTTTGTCAATGCCGGCGCCGGCAACGCTGGTTCAGACGGGACGCACTCGTGGACGGCGCGTGCCGCCGGCGTGCTGATGGCCTGGCCGGCGCGGGCGTTGACCGGAGATGCCGGCGCGCTCGCCGCCTGTCTGGCGGTCGCGGCGCTGGCGCTGTGGGTCGTCCAGCGTTATGCGGCGGCACCGTTCCACGCCAGCCTGCTGACACCGGATGCGCCGCGCGCGCGACAGGCACGCTCCGCCCGGCCGATGCGCTGGCGCTCGTCGCTGTCGCTGCTGTTTTTGTCGAAGGAGTGGCGCACGATTCTGCGCGAGCCGCGGCTGGCCGTCGCGTTGTTCCAACAGCCGCTGATCGCGCTCATGTTTCTTTATCTGTCGCTGCAGCTTTCGAGTCTGGCCGCCGGTGCGGCGGCCGCGATTGCGGAGACCGCCGGCCTGCTGGCGAGCTATCTGGGTTCGCTGACGATCAGCGCCGAAGAGGCGCCGGGCCTGCTGGCTGCCGTCCCGGTGCCGCGCGCGCGCCTGATCCGCCTCAAGTGCGTGGCGGTGCTGGCGCCGGTCATCGCGGCGGTCGCCGCGGCGGCGCTGGCGGTGGCTCTCGCCGATCCGTGGGCCGGGCTGGTGGCGCTGGCCTGCGGCTGCGGCGCGGCGTTTTCGGCCACGGCGGTCGAGGTCGCCGCGCCGTACCCGTTCTCGCGGCGGTCGTTCACCCGGGTGGCGCACGGCCGGCGCCACCGCAGTCCGCTGGACCTGCTGTCGATATCGGTCATGATCCTGGGTTGGGCCGCCGGCGCGTGGTTTCTGGCTGGGCACCACTGGTGGGGTGCGGGTATTGTGTTCTTGGTGATACTGGTACCGTTCTGGCAGTGGTGGCGTGATATCAACCGCGAGGCAATCCTTGGATACTGAAACGCAAGGCGCGCCGCTGACGCGGCTGGCCGGCATCGTCGAGGCACTGCTGCTGGCTGCCGACGGGCCGTTGTCGCTCGACGCGCTGCTCAAACTGATTGGCGCTGATCTCAGTGTGGGTCGAAGCGAGCTGCGGGCGGCGCTGGCGGAAATCGATCAGCGGCACGCCGCCGGCGCCTGTGAATTGCGCGAAGTCGCCGGCGGCTTCCGACTACAGGTGCGGCAGGCATTCGCGCCGTGGGTGGCGCGGTTGTGGCAGGACAAGCCGCCGCGTTATTCGCGTGCGGCGCTGGAGACGCTGGCGCTGATCGTCTATCGCCAGCCGATCACCCGCGGCGAAATCGAGGACGTGCGCGGCGTGGCGGTGAGCCCGAACATCCTGCGCGCGCTGATCGAGCGCGGCTGGGTACACGAAGTCGGCGTGCGGGAAACCCCGGGGCGGCCGGCGCTGTTCGGCACCACCCGACAGTTTCTGGACGACTTCGACTTGCAGGATCTTGATGCGCTGCCGTCGCTGCCCGAAGTCAAGCAGCTCGATCAGCTCGAAGCGGCGCTGGCACGGCTCGGCGTGGCGGTCGAGACCGCTGCGCCCGATGCGGCGGTGGAAAACGAGGTCACGACGTCGCCGCCCGGCGACGCCGACCCGGCGGCGACACCGCAGGCGGAGGCGGCCGTCGCCGGAGATGCGGTGTCGCCGGCGCGGCTGCATTGAAACGCCGAAACGACGCTGCGAGTGAGCTGGAAATAGAATCTCCGGTCCGGTTTTTACCGATTTTTACCTCCGCACAACATCGTTTAACGGCCGTTCGGTGTCTATCTATTGAGACCGTTGCGATGTTGGACGTATGGAGACTGCCGGGAGAATGCCGATGAACAAGGTTCTGCTGATGCTGGGTGCCGCGCTGCTGCCGCTGGCGGCGGCGGCTCATACACGGGTGTTCGTCGGGGTCAATGCCGGCTATGTGCCTGGCTACTACGGATACGGTGGCTACTACGGCCCGGTGCCGTATCCGCCAGCGTATCAGGCGTATCCACTGCCGCCGCCACCGCCACCGCTGCGCCAGCCGACGGCAATTACCTACGTGGAGGCCCCGGTGGTCAGCGTCACGCCGGTGTACCGCGACGTCCAGGTCGCCTCTCCGCGGCAGGCCTGCAGGCAGGTGCCGGTGGATAATTCCGGCAATCACGTCGCCGGCGCGCTGATCGGCGGCGCGCTGGGCGGTCTGGTCGGCAACCAGTTCGGCAGGGGCTCCG
>JAGWMX010000060.1 GCA_028871525.1 Gammaproteobacteria bacterium | reverse complement strand
CCCGTTGGGCGGCACAACGGAAATCATGAACCAGAGTGAACTTGTATCCGGATCCGTTTTTTTTGCCGTTGGTGGCGTATTTATCGCCGCCACTCGCATCCCCGATTTTGTAACCCTGCTCAGTATTCTTGCGGCTTCCTCCTCAGGGTTCGACCGCTCGGTGGCTATTTCCGAGGTGATTGGAAATTTTCTCGGCATCTCGTTTGGAATCCTACTGTTCATCTACCGTAACACGCTGGCTAGGCGGCTGTTCGGCACTTCGCCAAGTGCCCCCATGTCGCTCCGTGATTTCCAGTCCGTAGCCTTCTCTGTCCTCGGGCGAGCGCATCCCGCTCACAAATTTCCAGCAGAAATGAGACTTGATCCACATGTGCGTCGTCGGCTTGGCCATGTCCTCGCGGATCGTTTCCCAGATGTAGAGGGTCTTGCGACCCCCGAATGGGCGGATGTAGTGACGGCCTTCGAGCAGTACGGAATCCTTGAGTCGCTCTCGAATGGTCCGCGCGTCGTATTTGATGCGGGCCGCAAGCTCCTCGGTGGTCAGGTATGTTTGGTCTTGCATAATGCTGGTCTCCAGAACAAACTGTCATCGCGAATACAGTTTACTGAATTTAGAGTGCAGTAATGCTATTCAGAATGACATCATACACGACAAAAATCATTTGCAAGAGCGTAACGTCATGTAGGGTGACACGGAGAGATCATTAGATGATTAAATGCCATCTATCGCGCATGATGGGGGAGCACAAGATGAGGGTCATCGACGTCGCTCGGCGCACCGGAATCCATCGCAACATGGTGAATTTGTTGTATCGGGAAACCGCGAGTCGGGTGGATCTTGAGACGGTCGATAAGCTGTGTCGCTTGTTCAATTGTGGAGTCGGCGAATTGTTCGAGTACGTTCCGGACGAACCGCCGAAGAAACGAGCGCGCCGTCCAATGCCATGAAAACCGACGTGCTGGGCACGTAGGGCAGGGGTCAAAAATCCGATCGATGTGGAATCGGGGGCACGAGTGGGCACCCGGTGGGCACCAAATGGGCACCGTGCAACACGATGGTCCGCGGATGGCGAAACTCAAACGGGTGTCAGCTGCGAAAAACTCGCGAGGAGAACCCGGTAAGGCGCTGTAAAGTCCGAGCTTTCACAAGCTCGGTCAGCACGTTTCGAAGAATCAGCGGGTGGTGGACGGTGCAGGGATTGAACCTGCGACCCCCGCCGTGTGAAAGCGGTGCTCTACCGCTGAGCTAACCGTCCGCGCATCCGGGCGAAAGAATAGAGCTTGGCGCTGGCGGTCGTCAACGCGCTTACTCGGCGTCCTGCTCGAGGCTGAAGGTTTCGGAACTGTCGTCATAGCGGAACAGCTCACCATAGCGGCCCCAGTTGCAGACTGCGCGCAACGTCTGCTCGGCGGCCGAATCGGACAGGTAGTCCTCCAGTTCCGACAGGAACCGCACCGCCGGCGCCCGCCGTCCAGGGCGGTCCTCGAGCACTTGTTTGATGTGTGCGGCCAGCGGCACGTTGGCCACTAGCTGGCGCGCGAATATCTGTTTGCGCGGCTCGATGTCCGCGCCCGCGAACTGGCGGCCCAGCGAAGTCAGGACGATGTCGCCGGACGTCAGTTCGGCGAACCCGAGCAACTGCAACGTTTCGGCGATCGGGAACAGCTCGTCAACCTCCAGATTCAGCGCCCGCGCGATTTCCGGCAGATCGGCGCGGCCATGATAGGCCTCGGAGGCCAGCGCTTCGATCAGCCCCGCCAGCAGGTTGGTCGATAGTTCCGGCAGGCGCTCGCCGATGGTCGCCAACGTCTTGCGCCCCTGCAGCCGCGCGGTCATGCGTACGTAGATGTCGTCCACCAGCTGGCGGAAGCGCGGGTCCAGGCGGTTGCGGGGGTGTTTGAACGGAACCCTGATTTCGGCAATCACGCGGCCCGGGTTCGACGAAAACAGCAGGATACGGTCGCACATCAGCACCGCTTCCTCGATGTTGTGGGTCACCAGCAGCACCGATTGGATCGGCAGCTTGTTCTCGCTCCACAGGTCGAGGAAATCCGTGCGCAACGTCTCGGCCGTCAGCACGTCGAGCGCGGTGAACGGTTCGTCCATTAAAAGTACCGCCGGATCCAGCACCAGCGCGCGGGCGAAACCGACGCGCTGGCGCATGCCCCCGGATAACTCGCGCGGATAGGCATTGGCGAAGCCGTCCAGGCCGATCACGTCGATCGCCTGGATTGCCCGCCGGCGCCGCGCCCGCGGCGGTACGCCCTGCGCCTCGAGGCCGACTTCGACGTTCTGCAGCACGGTGAGCCAGGGAAACAACGCGAACGACTGGAACACCATCGCGATGCCTTCCGCCGGTGCGTGCAACACTTCACCGCGGTACCACACTTCGCCTGAAGACGGGCGGATCAGCCCGGCGACAATGCGCAGCAGCGTGCTCTTGCCGGAACCTGATTTGCCCAGCATGCCGACGATTTCGCCGCGCTTCAAGTTCAAGTCCACCGCTTCAAGGACTTTCAATGGTTCGCCATGCGGGCGCGCGAACGCGCGGGTGACACCGCGCACTTCGAGTACGGTGGATTCGTCCTTGCCTTCGAAAGCCATGGCTGTCTTAAGCTTATTCCTGTTCGAGACCGACGCGTTCTTCGGCGCGGCGGTACAGTGGCCGCCAGAGGCTGCGGTTGAGCGCCACCACGAACAGCGACATCACCGCGACGCCGAGTACGATCCTAGGATAGTCCCCGGCTTCGGTGGCGGCGGTGATGTAGGCGCCGAGGCCATGGGCCACCAGCCGTGTGTGCCCCCACGATACCAATTCGGCGACGATGCTCGCATTCCAGGCCCCGCCGGCCGCGGTCATCGCCCCGGTGACGTAGTACGGCAGGATCGCCGGCAGGATCACCTTGATCCACCAGAGACGGCCATGCAGGTGCAGATTGTGCGCTGCATCGCGAAGATCCCGGGGAATCTGGCTGGCGCCGGCGACGACGTTGAATAGGATGTACCACTGAGTGCCGAGAATCATCAGCGGTGACAACCAGACGTCGGAATTCAAATCGAAGCGCAGGATCAGCGCCACCGCAATCGGAAAGAACAGATTCGCCGGAAAGGCGGCGAGGAACTGCGCCACCGGTTGGGCGATCGCCGCCAGCCGCGGACGCAAGCCGATCGCCACGCCGATCGGTACCCATACCAGGCTGGCCAGACCGACCAGCACCATCACCCGCATCAGCGTGATCAGCCCCAGCAGCACTGCATGCATCACTTCACCCCAGCCGAGAGATTCCTGCAGGTAGTCGTAAATGCGCCAGAAGCCGTAAGCGCCGCCGCAGGCGATCAGGCCGTACCACAGGCCGTCGAACAGCCATGGCGCCAGCAGCGGGCGAGGCGCTGTGTGCCCGTGCGATGTTCGCCGTAGCCGACGGCGCTGGCGTCGCCGCGCCCTGTAGTTGGCCAGTTGCCCGCGCAGCCAGCCGAGCAGGCGGGAGCGCTGCAGTGCGCGCAGCACCCAGGAGTCGGTTTCGATTTCCAGCAGTTCGTTGTCGCTGCGGAAGCGCTCGCTCCAGGCCACCAGCGGCCGGAACAGCAACTGGTCGTAGAGCAGGATCACCACGAGCATGGTCGCAATCGCCCAGACGACGGCGTCGATGTTGCGATGAGCGATCGCCGCTGCGACGTAACTGCCGATACCTGGCAGCGTGATGGTGTGATTGCCAACGGTGATCGCCTCGGCCGCCACCACGAAGAACCAGCCACCGGACATCGACATCATCATGTTCCATACCAGACCCGGCAACGCGAACGGCATCTCCAGCTTCCAGAAGCGCTGCCGGTTGGAAAAACGCAGGCTGCGGCTGGCTTCCACCAGATCCTCAGGCAGCGTTCGCAGGCTCTGATAGATCGAAAACGTCATGTTCCAGGCCTGACTGGTGAAGATCAGGAAGATCGACGCCAGTTCGGCGCCGAGCACGCTGCCCGGAAATAACCCGAGGAAGAAGGTGTAGGTGAATGATAAGAAACCCAGGATCGGGACCGACTGCAGGATGTCGAGCGCAGGCACCAGCACCCGCTCGGCGCGCCTGCTCTTGGCTGCCAGATAAGCGTAACTGATGGAGAACGCCAGCGAGGCGACCATCGCCGCGATCATTCTCAGCGTGGTGCGCAGTGCGTACCAGGGTAGCAGCGACGGATCGAGCGAGACCTCCTGCGGCAGCCGCGCCAGCGGCACTGCCATCTGCCGGGCGCCAACGGCGATCAATACGAAAGCACCGAACAGCAGCGCGAAGGCGATGACGTCCCAGCGATTGGGGACCGCGCCGCGCGCCAGCGTGCGGAGATTGACGAACGGATGGGCGTACAGCCGCCGCAGCCGCTCTTCGGCGGAAGCGGTTTCGGCACCGGTCTGGGTTTCGAACTCGGCAGCCATCATCGGTGCTCCGCGGTGCGGTTACGGGCTGAAGCGGGCGAACCGCGGCGGATTGTAGGCGAAGTCGATGAACGATTGCCGTCTCGGCGCTTATTGAAGCGGCCAGCAAATGTTTGAACACCGCGCAGTATTTGCCGCCGGCGCGGTATGTGAATCGCACAGCCCAATGGCCGCTTCAATCACACAGAGCATGGTTTTTGCTATTGCTATTGATGATCTGGCGACATCGGCACGTCATCGACCGCGGCGCCATCGGCTGGAGCAGGGCGTTGTTCAAACATCATGTTGCCGGATCAATAGCTCGCTTGCACGCGGCCGATTGCGAAGTAACGGAAGCCGGCGTTGCGCAGCCAGGCCGGATCGTAAAGGTTGCGGCCGTCGAAGATCAGCGGTTGCTTGAGCAGGGTTTTCAGGCGCTCGAAATCCGGGCTGGCGAATACCCGCCACTCGGTGACGATGGCCAGTGCATCGGCGCCGTCGGCGGCTGCCTCGGGGGAGTCGCAGAGTTTGAAGTCAGGGCGTTCGCCGTAAATCCGCCGCGCCTGCTCCATCGCCACCGGGTCATACGCGCGCACCGCCCCGTGCTCCGCCAGAACCGCATCGATCAGCGCACGGCTGGGTGCTTCGCGCATGTCGTCGGTTCGCGGCTTGAACGCCAGCCCCCAGAGCGCGATCGTGCGCCCGCCGAGGCTGCCGAAATGGCGTTTGAGTTTGTCGAACAGCAGTCGTTTCTGCCGCTGGTTGACCGCTTCGACCGATTGCAGCAGGCGGGCGTCGAAATCGGCCTGGCTGGCGGTGCGGATCAGGGCCTTGACGTCCTTGGGGAAGCACGAGCCGCCGTAGCCGCAGCCGGGATAGATGAAGTGGTAGCCAATGCGTGGATCGGCGCCGATGCCGACCCGCACGCGTTCGATGTCGGCACCGAGGTTTTCGGCGAGGTTGGCCAGCTCGTTCATGAAGCTGATCTTGGTCGCCAGCATCGCGTTGGCGGCGTATTTGGTCAGCTCGGCCGAGCGCAGGTCCATGACCAGCACCCGGTCGTGATTGCGGTTGAACGGCGCATACAGTTGCTGCATCAGCTCGATCGCCCGCGGCGATTCGGCGCCGACGATGATGCGGTCGGGCTTGCTGAAGTCGGCGATGGCGTCCCCTTCCTTCAAAAACTCCGGGTTGGAGACAACGTCGAAGTCCATGCGCACGCCGCGTGCGGCGAGCTTGGCCCCGACCGCCTCGCGGATGCGCTCGGCGGTGCCAACAGGGACCGTCGATTTTGAAACCAGGAGGCGATAATCGTCGATGTGGCTGCCGATGCTCGCAGCCACCGTCAGCACGTGCTGCAGGTCGGCCGAGCCGTCTTCGTTGGGAGGCGTACCGACGGCGACGAACTGAAACAATCCATGCGCGACACCGGCGGCAGCGTCGGTGGTGAACCTCAGCCGCCCTTCGCCGGCGTTCTTGCGCACCAGTTCGGTCAAGCCGGGTTCGAAGATCGGCACCCGACCGGCGGTCAGTTGCGCGATCTTGGCGGCGTCGATGTCCACGCATAACACATGGTTGCCGACATCCGCCAGACAGGCGGCGGTGACCAGGCCGACGTATCCCGAGCCGAAAACCGTTACTTTCACGCGAATTTCAGGAGGTGTGGATCAGCGGCGGATGTTATCACCGCCGCCGACGCCGGCCGACGGTTGTCGCCCCGGCCGCCATGCCGCACCATAGGCGCGGTCTCCATCCGGATATGATTTCTTTGAACGATGCCAAACGGCAGGCACGAGCGGCGATGCGCCACGCGTCCGATTACGCCGCCTGGCGGCAGGCGGCGCTCGATCTGGACCGGCTCGAAGGGCTGGAAACATGGAAGCAGGACGACGCCAGCGACGATTACGATTGGCAACTGATCAGCGAGCGGTTGCGGCTGATTCGCGACCTGAGCCGGCGTCGCGACCACGCGCGGCTGCGCCACCACTTGCGCCAGGGGCTGCACTGGAATCTCGGCAACCTCGGCAACCCGCGGCTTTATGGCCGTGCGCATTTCGGCACCAAGCGCCTGGTCGGCGAATACGTCGAGGCCGTGGCGGCGGCGCTGCGCGATCTGGCCGAACTCGACGAGCCCGGCTGGGATGCGGCCGCCAAGCGCGTATTTTTCGCCGAGATCGCCAAAGCCTTCGGGCGCAGCTCGCTGATGCTTTCCGGCGGCGCCACGCTGGGCCTGTTTCACGTCGGCGTGGTCAAGGCCCTGTACCGTGAAGACCTGCTGCCGCAAGTGATTTCCGGTTCTTCGGCGGGAGCCATCGTCGCCGCGGTGGTCGGTACCCGCGCGCCGGGTGAAATCGAGCAACTGCTCGATCCGGAAAGCGCCTATTACCATTTCTGGAAACTGTTGCCGTGGCGCGAGATATGGCGCCGGCGTGTGCTGATGGATCAGACCCAGGTGGAGACGGCAATCGCCGCCAACGTCCATGACCTGAGCTTCGAGCAGGCCTACCGAATCTCCGGACGGATCATCAACGTCACCGTCTCGCCGGCTGGGCGCAATCAGCCGCCGCGGCTTTTGAATTACCTGACTTTCCCGTATCTGATGGTGCGTGAAGCGGTGCTCGCCTCGGCGGCGGTGCCGTTTCTGTTCGAGCCGGTGAGACTGGCCAGCCGCGACGTCAGAGGCCGTCGCGTACCGTATATGCCGAGTCTGCGCTGGACTGACGGCTCGCTGAAGTCGGATCTGCCGATCTTGCGGCTGCGCCGGTTGCACAACGTCAATCATTTCGTGGTCAGCCAGACCAACCCGCACGTGCTGCCGTTTCTGGCGCGCCGCGCGCCGGATAAACCGACGCTGCTCGGCGGTTTGCGCGAATACTTGTCCAGCACGCTGGCCGCTCAGGCACGCTCGCTGATGCGGCTGGGGCGCAGCAGTCTGCCGGTGGCGGCGCTGGAGCGCGGGCTGGAGATCGCCAGCGACATCCTGGAGCAGAACTACCGCGGCAACATCAATATCCTGCCGGACGTCACCCTGTGGCGTTACATCAACGTCACCCGCAATCCGCGGATGGAGACGGTGCGCCGTTTTATCCTGGAAGGCGAGCGGGCCACCTGGCCGCGGCTCGAGATGATCCGGATTCACACGACCATCTCGCGCGCGCTGGCCGAATGCGTGCAGCGCGTCGGATCGATGCCCGACATCAAGCGCCGCGCGGCGGCCGAGCCGGTGCGCCGCCGGCCACGGGTTGCCGCCGCCGGCGGTTAGAGACTGTCGATCCGCTGGCGTTGAGCGCGTAGTTCGCCGAGTTCGCGGCGCTGGCGCACGACGCGCTCGCGTTCCCGCGCGACGATCTCCGTCGGTGCGCCGCTGAGGAATTTCTCGCTGTCCAGCCGGGCCTGGTTGCGAACCAGATCGGCTTCGGTCTTCGCGATCAGTTTGGCCAGCCGCGCCAGTTCGGCGTCCTTGTCGATCAGCCCCGCCATCGGCATCAGAATCTTCATCCCGCCGAGCAGGGTTGCCGCGGCCGGTGGTTCGGGATCGCCGTCGGCCAGCAGGCGCGGCTCGGCGATATGCGCCAGGGTACACAGTTCCATGCGCAGCCGCTGCAGCCGCTCGCGCGCCGCGGCGTCGGCGCCCTTGATCAGCACCGGCAGCTGTCTTGACGGTGGCAGGTCCATCTCGCCCCGGATCTGCCGCACGCCGAGCACGAACCGCTGCAGCCAGTCGAGATCCGCTTCGGCGGCATCGTTTGTCTTTGCCGGTTCGGCGGCCGGATAGGGTTGCAGCATGATCGTCCCTCCGGCCCTGCCGGCCAGCGGTGCGACGCGCTGCCAGATCTCTTCGGTGATGAACGGCATCAGCGGGTGCAGCAGCCGCAGCGCCGTCTCCAGCACCTCTACCAGCGTGCGGCGGGTGCCGCGCTGCTGTTCGTCCGAGCCGTTGTGCAGCGTCGGTTTGGCCAGTTCCAGGTACCAGTCGCAGTATTCGTTCCAGACAAATTCGTACAGCGTTCTGGCCAGCAGGTCGAAACGGTAGGCGGTGAATTGCGCTGCGGCTTCGGCTGCTACGCGCTGCAGCCGCGAGACGATCCAGCGCTCGGCCACGCCGAATTCCGCGGCCGCGCGCATACCGGCGCCGCAGTCGCGCCCGTCGCAATTCATGACGACGAAGCGCGCCGCGTTCCACAGCTTGTTGCAGAAGTTGCGGTAGCCCTCGGCGCGGCCGGCGTCGAAACGGATGTCGCGACCCGGAGAGGCCAGCGCGGCGAATGTGAAGCGCAGCGCATCCACGCCCACGGCCTCGATGCCGTGCGGATGGTCCCTGCGTGTAGCCTTTTCGCTTTGCGGCGCGGTTTCCGGTTGCATCAGCCCGGTCGTGCGCTTGGTCACCAGATCTTCCAGCGAGACGCCGTCGGCCAGATCCAGCGGATCCAGCACGTTGCCCTTGGATTTGCTCATCTTGCGGCCTTCGGCGTCGCGGATCAGGCCGTGCACGTAGACCTCGCGAAACGGCACCTCGTGGCGCAGCGTCAGACCCATCATCACCATTCGCGCGACCCAGAAGAAGATGATGTCGAAGCCGGTCACCAGCACGCTGGTCGGGTAGAATTTCTTGAGCGCCTCGGTTTCGTCCGGCCAGCCGAGCGTGGCCAGCGGCCAGATGTCGGACGAAAACCAGGTGTCGAACACGTCCTCGTCCTGTTGCAACGGCAAATCGCCGGGTAGTTCGTGCCGGGTTCGTGCCTCCATCTCGTCGCGGCCGACGTAGATATTGCCTGCGTTGTCGTACCAGGCCGGGATGCGGTGACCCCACCAGAGCTGACGGCTGATGCACCAGTCCTGGATGTTTTCCAGCCACTGGTTGTAGGTGTTGATCCAGTTTTCCGGCACGAAGCGGATGCGGCCGTCGGCGAATGCGTCCAGCGCCGGCTTGGTGATGGCGGTCCAGCCGCCGGGACGGCCGTCGTCAAGCTGCTTGCGCGTTAGATCGACAAACCACTGGTCGGTTAAATAAGGCTCGATCACCACGCCGCTACGGTCGCCGCGCGGCACCTTGAGCTTGTGGTCTTCGATCTTTTCGATCAGGTTTACGGCTTCGAGATCGGCGACGATTTGCTTGCGGGCATCAAAGCGGTCGAGACCCTGTAGATGCTTGGGTATACCGATGTCGATCGCCATGTCGATGACGTCCGACACCTCAGATTGTTTCGGCGGATTAGCCGATCTCTGGATGACATGCCAGTCTTCAGCTCGGTTGGAGACAATGCGTGCATCTTTGGTAAAGATACTGATTAATGACAGCCGGTGCCGTCGTCCCACTGCATAGTCATTGAAGTCGTGTGCCGGCGTGATCTTCACGCAGCCGGTGCCGAATTCGCGGTCCACGACTTCGTCGGCAATGATCGGAATCTCGCGGTTGCACAGCGGCAGCATCACCGACTTGCGGACCAGGCTCTTGTAGCGTTCGTCGTCCGGGTGCACCGCCACCGCGGCGTCGCCGAGCATGGTTTCCGGACGGGTGGTGGCGACCACCAGATAATCTTTGCCGTCGATGGTTTTTGCGCCACCGGCCAGCGGATAGCGGATGTGCCAGAGCTTGCCGTTCTCTTCCTCCTGCACCACCTCGAGGTCGGAGATTGCGGTCTGCAGCACCGGATCCCAGTTCACCAGCCGTTTGCCGCGGTAGATCAGGCCGGCGTCATACAGGCGCACGAAGTGCTCGGTCACCGCGCGCGAGTAGTCGGGATCCAGCGTGAATTGTTTGCGCGACCAGTCCACCGAACTGCCGAGCCGGCGGATCTGGTTTTCGATCGCATCGCCGGAATGGCGCGTCCACTCCCAGGCGCGTTTAACGAAGGCGTCGCGCCCCAGTTCCAGCCGCGAGCGGCCCTCGAGCTTCAGGTTGCGCTCGACTACCATCTGCGTGGCGATGCCGGCGTGATCGGTGCCGGGCTGCCAGAGCGTGTCGTGCCCGAGCATCCGGTGATAGCGGATCAGCGCGTCCATCAGCGTGTGCTGGAACGCGTGCCCCATGTGCAGCGTGCCGGTGACGTTTGGCGGCGGCAGCATGATGCAATAGGGCGTTTTGCGGCCGCGTGCGGCGAACCAGCCGCGTTGCTCCCAACGGCTGCGCCAGCGCGCTTCGACGCTGGCCGGGGCGAAGGTCTTGTCCATCGGTTGTTGGTGTTTCCCAGCGCGCCGCGGCCGTCGCGGCCTGGCAGCAGTCTAATTGCGGTGGCAGGACGGCGCCTTGCTGATCACCACGTGGCCGACACGATCGCCGTCCGGAACCAGCGTCACCGCGGTGCGTTCGTCGCAGTAGAAGCTGATGGATGCCGGTCGCTTGACACAGGCGATGAACGATTCCGCGGAATGCTCCTGACCTGCGTCGTCGAAGTAGGAGCCGCTGCGGGGTTGGCAATTGAACCCGAGCGCCTGGATGTTGGCCTCGGCGTTGTTCATCGCCATGCCGGGATAGACCTTGCGTTCCAGGTCGCTGCGTTCAGTCGCCTTGACCGAAGGCGATACCGTCGACTGTATCAGTGAACAGCCGGACAGCAGCAGCGCCGGTGCAGCGGCCAAGGTCAGCCAGTTGGGACGGGATTTCATGTTTTTAGCTTACGCCAGTGGTGCCCAGGTTATGCGTGGTCAGCGAGTAGCCGCGATCGCGGTAGAATTTGAAATGGGTGCGCGCTGTTTTACGTGCCGCCGCGTCTCCGGCCACGATCTCGAGCACGCGCTCGCAGCGGCTGAAGTAGCCGGGCACCGCCTGATCCAGATTCAGCAGCAGTTGCAGATAAGCTTCAGGCGGTTCCCCGCTGCCGATCAGCACCATCGGCAGCGGCGGGGCCGGCGATTCGTGCCGGTGGCGTTCGTGACTGATGAAGCTGCCCTGACGCTGGCTCCACAGCGCTGTGTCGAGCGCCTGCGCGAGCGCCGTGTCCGGCACTTGCGCGTAGAGGAACAGTCCGGCCGCCGCGGCCTTGTCGCACAGCCGAACCGCGGTCGGCAGCGGATCCGTCACGGTCTCCGGCAGCACGTAGAAGTCGACGCGGGTCATCTGCTGCAATCGGGCGGTGGAGCGGAAGCTGTTTCGGGATAAGACGGCGGCGTCATGCCTGCTTCTGCGCAGTCTGATTGACCAGGAACTGGGTTAACAGCGGCACCGGTCGGCCGGTCGCCATTTTGCCTTTCCATGCAGTGCCGGCGATGTCGAGATGCGCCCACTTCATCTTGCGGGTAAAGCGATGCAAAAAACTGGCGGCCGTGACCGCACCGGCATCGCGGCTGAAATTCGGCGGAATGTTGGCGACGTCGGCGAATTTGCAGTCGAGCTGCTGATCGTATTCCGGCCACAGCGGCAGCTCCCAGGCACGGTCGCCGGACTGCTCGCCGGCCGCCAGCAGTTGCCGTGCCAGGTTCGCAGTGTTGGCGAACAGCCCGGAGGCATGCGCGCCGAGCGCCACCACGCAGGCGCCGGTCAGCGTGGCCATATCGACGCACAGCGCCGGCTGGTACTCCCGTTCGGTCCAGGTCAGCGCGTCGGCCAGAATCAGCCGGCCTTCAGCGTCGGTGTTCAGAATCTCGACGGTGATGCCGGCCAGGCTGGTGATGATGTCGCCGGGTTTGACCGCTTTGCCGTCGGGAAGATTCTCGGAGGCCGGTATCACGCCGACCAGGTTGAGCTTCAGCTTCAATTCGGCCGCCGCGACCAGCGTGCCGAATACGCTGGCGCCGCCGCACATGTCGAACTTCATCTCGTCCAGCTGCGCGGAGGGTTTGATCGAGATGCCGCCGGCATCGAATGTCAGACCTTTGCCGACCAGCGCGATCGGCGCCTCGCCCTTGGGTCCGTGCAGATATTCCATGACGATCAGCTTCGGCGGCTGCCGGCTGCCGGAGGACACTGCCAGCAGCAGGTTCATGCCCAGCCGTCGCATCTCGTCTTCGTCGAGTACGCGGGTCTTGATCGGATAGCGCTTGGACAATTCCTGCGCGCGTTCGGCCAAGTGGCTCGGAGTGCACAGGTTGCCCGGCGAGTTGCCGAGGTCTTTGGCCAGGCGTATGCCGGCGGCGGTGGCCACGCCCTGGTCCAGGCCATGCTCGCCGCTCGCAAGATCGCTGCGCCGCGGCACGTCGAAGGTGATCCGTTCGAGCTTGGGCGCGGGCAGTTTGGCGCGGGCTTTCTCGCCGCGACAGGTGTCGAAGCGGTAGGCTTCGTCGTCGGTCGCCAATACCGCCTGGCGTACGTTCCAGGCATGGTCGCGGCCGCGTACCGTTAGCCGGGTCAGATACGACACCGCGTCGATGGTGCCGGTGCCGAGCAGTCCCTTGGCCGCGGCGCTGTGCGCCTTGCGGTAAGCCTGTTCGTCGAAATCGCGCTCACGGCCGAGGCCGACCAGCAGTACGCGGTCGCAGAATGTCCCGCTCAGATGGTGCAGCAGGAGCGTGGTGCCGAGCTTGCCGTCCATGTCGCCGCGACGCATGATGCCGGCGATGCCGCCAGCGCCGGCCTGATCCAGCCTGGCTGCCGCTTCGGTGAGGTTGCGGCGTTCGAATACACCGACGACGACGCAACCGACCCGCTGCTTCTCCGGATTACCGCTTTTAACGAAATAGCGCATGGAACTCTCCACGGAATTACTCGACTTCCCGGCCAATCGGCAGCACGCCAGCACTGTTCGGTGCGGCTGCGTGCGGCGGGATTTATTACCCGAATGCTAGCGCGGGCGACCAAAGCCCGACAAATGCCGGCGCCGATCAGCTTGACTCTGAGACCAGCGATGACTCGATGCGGCGCGGCGGGCGAGTGATGCGCGCAGGCATCCTTTACCGTTACCTGTGGCGCGAGACGGCGCTGGCCTGGCTGGCGGTCACCGGCGCATTGCTGGCGATCATGATGTCGACCCGCCTGGCCAGCGTGCTGAATTTCGCTGCCAAGGGCGTGGTGCCCAAGGATCTGCTGCTGCAGCTGACGGGCCTGCAGTCGCTGCGCTACCTGGTGATCCTGATGCCGGTATCGCTGCTGCTGGCGATCATGCTGGCGCTCGGCCGGATGTATTCGGACAACGAGGTGCCGGCGATGCTGGTCTGCGGTCAGCGTCTGCGCGCGCTGTACCGCCCGTTCGTGACGTTGTCGGTGCTGCTGGCGCTGGTTACGGCGGCGCTGGCCCTCGTGGTCGGACCGTGGGCTGGGCGCGAAGCCGATTACCTGGTCAAGGACGGTCACCGGCTGCTGCAGCTCAACCCGTTCGAAGCCTCGCGTTTCGTCACGCTATACAACGGACGCGCTGTGTTCTACACCACCAGCGTGGATGCTCAGGGCGCGCAACTGGGAGCGGTGTTCGGTCAGGTGCGCGAGCCCGATGGCAACGCGCTGATCACCGCCACCCGCGGCGATCAGCGTGTGGATCCGGCCAGCGGCGAACGGTCGATCAAGCTGCACGACGGTTGGCGCTACGTCGGTGTCCCGGGCCGGCGCAGCTACAACGTCGTGCATTTCGATACACTGACCCTGCGGCTGTCGCCGCCGCCCTTCATTTACGTCAACCAGCAGCGCCAGTTGGCCCGCACCAGCGAACTGCTGGCCAGCCGCGATCCGGCCGATCGCGCCGAACTGGCCGCGCGCATCGCTGCGCCGGTGTCGCTGCTGGTTCTGGCGCTGCTGGCGGTACCGCTATCGCAGATCAAGCCGCGGCGTAGCCGCTACAGCAAGGTCGTGCTCGGGGTGCTGGCGTACATCGCCTACGTCAACCTGATCGGGATCGGCCAGCACTGGATCGCACGCGGGAATGTTCCGGCGGTGCTGGGGCTGTGGTGGGTGCACGGCGTGGCGCTGGCGGCAGCGCTGTGGCTGATCATGCGCCAGCACGGCTGGCGGCCGGGCCGGGCGGCACGGGCGCCCTGATGCGCGTCGATCGTTACATCATCCGCAGCGTACTGGAACTCACCGTGCTGGTGGCGCTGGTGTTGCTGGTGGTGTACACGCTGGCGGCCTTCATCGCCGATCTCGGCAATACCGGCCGCGGCGGTTTGTCGATTGCCGGTCTCGCTGAACACACTGCGTTGCTGACACCGTCGACGCTGTATCTGCTGATGCCGGTGATCGCGCTGGTCGGCACGCTGCTGGGTCTGGGTGCGCTGGCGCGCTGCGGTGAATTGACGGCGATGCGTACCGCCGGTGTGTCGATGGCGCGTGTCGGTCTGGCGGTACTGGGCGCCGGAGCCCTGCTCGGCGCCGTGTCATTCGCCTTGGGCGACTGGATCGGCCCGGCCGGCGAGCACGCGGCGGCGGCGTTGCGAGCGGAGTCGAGCGATACGCCGGGGCAGGCGCTGTGGCTGCGCGACGCCGACAGCGTGGTGCGCATCGGCCGACTGGACGCCGAGGATCACATCGCCGACGTCACGGTGTTCCGGCTGCGCGCCGACGGCACGCTCGCCGACGGTCTGTACGCCGTCGATGGCCGTTACCGGCAGGGGGTGTGGCGGCTGCGTCAGGTGCGCGAGACCCGTTTCGACGGCGATGTCGTGGACGCCGGCAGCATGCCCGTGCTGGACTGGCGCAGCGGGGTTACGCCGCAGGTGTTGCGGCTGTTCATCCTCGAGGAGAACAGTCTGTCGACGGTCGGCCTGCTGCGGCTGATCGCCTATCTCGACGACAACCACCTCGACGCGCAGAAATACCGGCTGCTGCTGTGGCGCAAGCTGTTCGAGCCGCTGACGGTTATGGTGATGGCGCTGCTGGCGGTACCGTTCGTCAGCGGATCGCTGCGCGGCGCCAGCGCCGGCCAGCGGTTGCTGCTCGGTCTGCTGGTAGGCCTGGTTTTTTACGTGGTCAACAAAGTGTCGGTCAGCTTCGGCGCGATCTACGACTATTCGCCGGTGCTGGCGGCCGGGGCGCCGACCGCGTTACTGGCGCTGGCCGCCGTCTGGCAGCTGCGCCGCAACCGCTGAGATACGGGGTTCCAGCGTCAGTTCGGTGCCGGCCAGCAGGTCGGCCAGGCTGCGGTTGCGGGAATCGGACAGACAGGGCAGGTACGGGGCCAGCCCCGCTGCCGCCAGTGCGGCGGCGGCGGCGGGGCCGTGCAGGCGCGAGGCCAGCCATAGGCCGGTGACCAGCGGCGCCAGGGTCCAGGCGTAACGGGTCACCGCCAGACGCCAGCCGAGCGCACCGCCGCCATGACGGCGCATCCGCAGCCGCCATGCACGCAAGCCCAGCGTCTGGCCGCCGTGGATCCAGGACCAGCCGAAATAGCCCAGGCCGACCAGCAGTGCCAGTGCACGCAGCAACGTCTGCCAGCCAGCGCCCCGATCCAGCTCCAGCGGCACGGCGAGCACCAGCGATACCATCACGCTGACCGCCAGCAGTGCCGCGTAGATGACGGCGTCATAGGCTGCGGCGCCGAGCCGCCGCCACACCGGCGCTGTGGGGAACTGGGCGGCTGCGGACATCCGGCATCAGGGGACAGGCTGAATGATCGCCTATTATGAGCGTTCGGCCGGCATCGCGGATGCCGGCACCGCCTTGAGGAGACCGCTGTGATGCGAATCGGTGCGATCGCGCTGGCGCTGCTGGCGCCGGCGCTGACGGCGCAGGCCGTTGACTGCCGTTTCAGCGTGCTGGACCACCAGGAACGGCCGCTCGGCGGCGGTCCGCCGCAGAACCTGTGTCAAGCCTACAACGGCAAGGTCGTGCTGATCGTCAATACCGCCAGTCGAAGCCGTTACGCATCGCAGCTCAAGGGGCTGGAGGCGCTCTACCGGCGTTTCAGGAGCCAGGGGCTGGTGGTGCTCGGTTTCCCCAGCGACGATTTTCACCACGAACCGGCCGGCGCGGCGGAGGTCGCCCGGCTGGCGCGCAGCCGTTATGGCGTCAGTTTCCCGCTGTACCAGCCGATCCATGTCTCCGGCGAGCAGACCGACGATCTGTACCGCGACCTGTTCGTACAGCTCGGTGTCCCTCTGCGTGAGGACTTCGCCAAGATTCTGGTGGATCGAAATGGCCAGGTCGTGAGCTACTTCGGCCAACAGATTTCGCCGAGCGACGGGGCGTTCGTCAACTCGATCAAGACGCAGATCGAGCAGCCGGCGGTGACTGGAGGCTGATTCCGGTCCAGTTTCCCGCAGCCGGGCTCGGCCTTTACCGGGCACATGGCAGCCGGTATCCTATTGCGGTTGTCGCTGCAGCCTGACTCTCCGCGCAACGGAGAGATGGCCGAGTGGACGAAGGCGCTCCCCTGCTAAGGGAGTATGGGGTTAAAAGCCTCATCGAGGGTTCGAATCCCTCTCTCTCCGCCAGCGATCAGGCTGGTCGTCCAGGATTGTGGTCTGCGCGCCCGTAGCTCAGTTGGATAGAGTACCAGGCTACGAACTTGGTGGTCGGGAGTTCGAATCTCTCCGGGCGCGCCATTTTTTCAATAATTTTCAATAAGTCAGAGCCGGCCGCGGTTAATCGGACAGTAGCGTAAGTGTGTCGCATTGCCGCAGCCAAACCAGCCAAACTGTTACCAGCAGAAGTCGTTAGCCTCACCTGAACTGTTACCGGCGATCGACAGCGTGATCATGTCGCCACCAGCAAAAGGCGCGGCAATCATGGACACAAAACCGGACCGAATGGCTCGGATCGAGTTCACCGGTCAAATGCACCCGTATCAGGTGGCTACGCCGCGTGGGCCGGTAACATGGCTCGTGAGACAGCCGGTAACAAAGTTACGCGAGGCAACACGACAGGCCTGGAGACTATCAGGCCCTTGGTGTTGGTGGTGGGTAGTTTGAACCGGTACCCATTTGATGGACGCCACGATCCGGCACAAGCGTTGTCCACGGTCGGCCGGCGGGGTCGTGTCATTCGAACACGACGACGGCCGGCGGTGGACAACGCAGGGTGCTTCACTGCGCCACTGCCCCGCGTCGTTCATTTTCAGCGTGCCAGCGCCGCTCGAATTCACTCGGTGTCCGATAGCCCAACGAGGAATG
>JAGWMX010000059.1 GCA_028871525.1 Gammaproteobacteria bacterium | reverse complement strand
ACCATTACGGCAAGCACCACAAAGCTTATGTCGACAACGCCAACAAGCTGATCGCCGGCACCGAATTCGAGAATATGGCTCTGGAAGATGCAGTCAAGAAATCTTCCGGCAAACTGTTCAACAACGTCGCGCAGATCTGGAACCACAGCTTCTTCTGGCACAGCTTGACGCCGAAACAGACCCCGGCCGGCAAAAAACTGCACGACGCGCTGGTCAAATCATTCGGCGGCGTCGACGATTTCAAGAAGAAATTCACCGAAATGGCGGTGGGCAATTTCGGTTCGGGGTGGACTTGGCTGGTCCAGAGCGGCGCCGGCGCGCTGGAAATCGTCAACACCGCCAACGCCGGCACGCCGCTCACCGAAGGCAGGACGCCGCTGCTGACCTGCGATGTTTGGGAGCATGCCTACTACATCGACTACCGCAACGCGCGCGGAACCTACCTGGAGCACTACTGGTCGATCGTCAATTGGGCGTTTGCCGAGAAGAATCTCGGCTGAGGACCACGGCCGCGTTAATACTCATAATGTGCGGAGCCGCCCGGCCGGGCGGCTCCATTATTCTTTGGCTGGTGGATCGGACATCGTGGCCGGAAACCTGCGGCATTTCCTGAAACTTCGTGACCTCGCGCCGGCCGAGGCGCGCGCGCTGCTCGACCGCGCCATCGCGCTCAAGCGCGATCCGCAAACCAACCGCCGGCCTCTGACCGGCCGTAATCTGGCGATGGTGTTCGCCAAGAGTTCCACCCGCACGCGGGTGTCGTTCGAAGTCGGCATGGCCAAGCTCGGCGGTCATGCCGTGATGCTGCCGACCGCGCAGACGCAGCTCGGCCGCGAAGAACCGCTGGCCGACACCGCGCGCGTGCTGTCGCGCTACTGCGATGCCATCATGATCCGCAACGACTCACAGGCCGACCAGGAGGAGCTGGCGCGGCACGCCGGCGTGCCGGTCATCAACGGCTTGTCCGAGTCGCATCACCCCTGCCAACTGCTGGCGGACATGCAGACCTGGCTCGAACATCGCGGCGATCCGGGCGGGAAAGTGGCGGCATGGATCGGCGACGGCAACAACGTCTGCAATTCCTGGATCGAGGCGTCGGCGTTGTTCGGGTTTCGGCTGCGGGTGGCCACGCCGCACCAGTACCGGCCCGACGCCGCGGCGCTGGCCTACGCCGGACGCGCGGTGCGGCTGTACGACGATCCCCGCGCCGCCGCCGCCGGCGCCGATCTGATCGTCACCGATACCTTCACCAGCATGGGGCGCGAAGCCGAGCGCGCCGAGCGCATACAGATTCTCAGCGCCTTCCAGGTCGATGCGCGCACGATGGCGGCGGCCAAAGCCGACGCGTTGTTCATGCACTGCCTGCCGGCGCACCGCGGCGAGGAGGTCACCGCGGAAGTCATCGACGGACCGCACAGCGTAGTCTGGGACGAGGCGGAGAACCGGATGTGGGCGCAGATGGCCTTGCTCGAGTTTCTGCTGTGTCCCGCCGCCACCTCGTCGCCCTCGCCGTTTGCGTAAAGCCCGGATATCCTGCGCGCCGCCGCCTGCGTCATCGATCGCGGCCGACGTCGAACGCGCGCTGATCGAAGACGTCGGCAGCGGCGACGTCACCGCCCGGCTGGTGCCCGCCGGCACGATCGCCGCCGCCACGGTCATCACTCGGGAAGCGGCGGTGATCTGCGGTCGCCCATGGGTGGATGAAGTGTTCCGCCAACTCGATGCCTCGGTGCATCTCGACTGGCGGCTGGACGACGGCGAGGCAGCGGCCGCCGGCCGGCCGCTGCTGAACCTGCGCGGCCCGGCGCGCAGCCTGCTGACCGGCGAGCGCACGGCGCTGAATTTTTTGCAGACCCTGTCCGGCACCGCCACCGCCACCCGTGCCTTCGTCGAAGCGGTGGCCGGCACCGGCGCCGTCATCGTCGATACCCGCAAGACGCTGCCGGGTCTGCGCGCGGCGCAGAAGTACGCGGTGCGCTGCGGCGGCGGCGTCAATCACCGCTACGGGCTTCACGACGCCATTCTGATCAAGGAAAACCATATCGCCGCAGCCGGCGGCGTCCATGCGGCGATCGCCGCGGCGCGCGCGCTGGCGGCCGCCGTGCCGCTGATGACCGAGGCCGAGACGCTGGCGGAAGCCCGCGCCGCGCTGGCGGCCGACGTGGACCTGGTGCTGGTCGACGATTTCGAGCTGGACGCACTGCGCGAGGCGGTGCGGCTGACGCGCGCGCACCGCGCCGGCGGTGGCCGCACGTTGATCGAATATTCCGGCGGCACCACGCTGGAACGCGTGCGTGCGATCGCCGAGACCGGCGTCGATCGCATTTCGGTGGGCGCCATCACCAAGCACCTGCGCGCCATCGATCTGTCGCTGCGCCTGACAGGCTGAGGCGGTGGCGGATTTGTC
Organism: Gammaproteobacteria bacterium; assembly: GCA_028871525.1. GTDB lineage: Bacteria > Pseudomonadota > Gammaproteobacteria > Nevskiales > Nevskiaceae > SCRT01. The sequence goes on along the minus strand of JAGWMX010000059.1, from coordinate 14,993 downwards.
ACGCATGACGCGTAGTTTATGCTTGTGGTACGCCACACGCGGTGCGGCGCGGTCCGCACCCGCCCGGAGGATCGATGCAGGAAACGACGCCGCAACGCTTCGTCAGCCTGATCACCCGCGAGACGCTGGCGCTGGTGCTCGCCGGCGGGCGCGGTACCCGCCTCGGCGCACTGGCCGGCCACCGCGTGAAACCGGCGGTGCCGTTCGGCGGCAAATACCGCCTGATCGACTTCCCGCTGTCGAACTGCATCAATTCCGGCATCCGCCGCATCGGCGTGCTGACGCAGTACAAGGCGCACTCGCTGATCCGCCACCTTCAGGAAGGCTGGAGTTTCCTGCGCAGCGACTTCAACGAATTCGTCGAGATCCTGCCGGCGCAGCAGCGCACCGGTCCGAGCTGGTACCAGGGGACCGCCGATGCCGTGTACCAGAACCTGGAAATCGTGCAGACGCACGCGCCGCGGTACGTACTGGTGCTCGGCGGCGATCACGTCTACAAGATGGATTACGGCAGCATGCTGGCCCAGCACGTCGAGAGCGAAGCCGCGATCACGGTCGGCTGCGTCGAGGTTGCCACCGACGAGGCGCGCGAATTCGGCGTGATGACGGTGGATCTCGACGGCCGGGTGCTCGCTTTCCAGGAGAAACCCGAGACGCCGGCACAACTGCCGGACAAACCCGGGCGCTCGCTGATATCGATGGGCATTTACGTGTTCAACACTGATTATCTGAGCCGGGCGCTGGTGGACGATGCCAACCGGCCGGACTCTTCGCACGATTTCGGCAAGGACATCCTGCCGCGGACGCTGGCCGCCGGCGATCCGTTGCGGGCGTTTCGTTTCCGCGACCTGTCGGGCGACGTCGAGGGTTACTGGCGCGACGTCGGTAACGTCGACGCCTACTGGGCCGCCAACCTCGAGCTGGCGCAAGTGGTGCCACCGCTCGATCTCTACGACCGCGGCTGGCCGATCTGGACCCAGCAAATGCAGGCGCCGCCGGCCAAGTTCGTGTTCGACGAACCCGGACGCCGCGGCATGGCGATCGATTCGATGATCTCCGGCGGTTGTGTGCTTGCCGGCGGCCGGGTGAAAGAATCCGTGCTGTTTTCCTTCGTCCGCGTCGAATCCGGCGCCTGCATCGAGGAGTCGGTGGTGCTGCCCAACGCTCGCATCTGCAGCGGCGCCCGCATCCGCCGCGCGGTGGTCGACGAGAGCTGTGTGGTGCCGCCGGGCATGGTCATCGGCGCAGATCCGCGGGCCGACCACGAACGTTTCGAAATCAGTCCCGGAGGAATCGCATTGATCACCCCTGAAATGCTCGGCCAGAACCTGTCGCATGTCCGCTGAAAAAAAACTGCCAGTGGCGCTGATATGGCACATGCACCAGCCGGATTACCGGCTGCAGGGGATGTTTTTCCGGCCCTGGGTCTGCCTGCACGCGCTGCGCGGCTACAACGACATGGCCGCGCATCTGGAAGCGGTCGAGGGCGCGCGCGCCACTGTCAACTTCACGCCGGTGCTGATCGACCAGATCGAGGATTACGCCGCACGGCTGGCCGGCTGGCGCGAGCACCGCAGAGCCATCGGTGACGCCCTGCTCGATGCACTGGCACAGCCGCCGGCGCCGGGGACGCAGCGCGACGCGGCGGTAGCCGCCTGCGAACGGCTGCACCGTGAAGTGTCCGACCAACGCTTCCCGGCGCTGGCCGAGTTGCGCGAGCGCGAGCGCGCCGGCAGCCTGTCGGACGCCGACTTCGCCGATCTGCTGGTCTGGTACCACCTCGCCTGGCTGGGTGAAACCCTACGCGAGGTGGATCCGCGCAGCCGTGCACTGCTGGAAAAGCACCGCGGCTTCGACCAGGCCGACCGCCACCGATTGCTGCAGCTGATCGGCGAGGTCGTGGCCGGGGTGTTGCCACGCTACCGTCGGCTGGCGGAGAGCGGTCGGGTCGAATTGTCGATGACGCCTGACCAGCATCCGCTGATGCCGCTGCTGATCGACTTCTCCAGCGCGCGTGATAACGCGCCGGACACCGCACTGCCGGAACAACCTTATCCCGACGGCGAAGCCAGAGTGCGCTGGCACATCCAGCAGGGGCTGGCGCGCTTCCAGCGCAGCTTCGGACTGCGACCCCGCGGCTGCTGGCCGTCCGAAGGCGCGCTGTCTGAGCGCACGCTTGATTTGCTGGGCGAAGCCGGTTTCGACTGGACCGCCAGCGGCGGCGGCGTGCTGGCGGCGACGCTGGCGGCCGCGGACCGCGCGCCGCAGCCGCCACATCGCCTGTGGCGCGGCCGCGACGGCACGCCGGCCATCGCTTTCCGCGACGACAGCCTGTCCGACCAGATCGGCTTCGTCTATCGCGGCTGGAAACAGGAGGACGCCGTTGCCGACCTGATCGCTCACTGCGAGCGCATCGCCGAAGCCGACGACGACGGCGCGATGGTGCTGATCGCGCTCGACGGCGAGAATCCCTGGGAGTACTACCCGGACGGCGGTCAGTCGTTCGTGCGCGGCCTGTACGCCGGCCTGGCCGCGCATCCGCGCCTGCGCTTGGCCACCGTCGGTGAATGCGCCGAGCACCTGCCGGCGGCCGAGCTGCCGCCGCTGCGCGCCGGCAGCTGGGTTCACGGCCAGTTGTTGACCTGGATCGGACATCCGCAGAAAAACCGCGCCTGGGAATTGCTGATCGCCGCCAAGCAGCGCTTCGACGCCGCACCGCGCGATGAGGCCGCGACCCGTAAACTGGCCGTGTGCGAGGCCTCCGACTGGTTCTGGTGGCCCGGCGACCCCAATCCCGGCGGCGCCATCGACGATTTCGACCTGTTGTTCCGCGGCCACCTGCGCGAACTCTACGCCCGCATTGGCGAACCGACGCCGGAGCTTCTCGATCACCCGTTTTCCAGCGGCCGCCCGGAGGACGCCACCGCCGACACTCACACCGGCGGCACCATGCGGCGCAGTGCATGAGCGCGCCGCCGGCGCAGCCCTGGATCCGGCGCTGCGCCGGCGTGCTGCTGCACCTGAGTTCGTTGCCCTCGGGGCGCCTCGACACCGCGGCCGACCGTTTCGCGCAGTGGCTGGTCGCCGCCGGCATGCACGTCTGGCAGATGCTGCCGGTGGGTCCGGCGGACGCGAGCCGCAGCCCGTTTTCGCCGACCTCGGGTTGCGCCGGCAACACCGGCCTGCTGCCGCCGGAATCCACCGCAGCGTCCGGTTTCGACGACTTCTGCGCCGCCAACGCCGACTGGCTCGAGGACTGGGTGCTGTTTTGCGCGCTCAGCGCCGAGTTCCCCGGCCGCGGCTGGTGGCAATGGCCGCCGGCGCTGCGCGACCGCGAGCCGGGGGCGCTGACCGCCGCACGGCGGCGTCACGCGCCGGCGCTCGCGCACGAACGCCGCGAGCAGTTCCGCTTCGCCCATGCGTTCGCCGCATTCAAGCGCCGGGTCAACGCGCTCGGCCTGCTGCTGTTTGGTGACACGCCGTTGTTCCTGGTTCACCACAGCGCAGACGTGTGGGCGCATCGGCAACTGTTCGAGATCGCCGACGACGGACGGGTGGAGGCGGTGCTGGGCGTGCCGCCGGACGCCTTCTCCACGACCGGACAGTGGTGGGGCTACCCCGCTTACCGCTGGTCGGCGCTGGCCGCGGAAGACTGGCGCTGGTGGCGGCGGCGCTTCCAGGTGCAGGCGCAGCGCTTCAACCTGCTGCGCCTGGACCATTTCCGCGGCTTCGCCGCCTGCTGGCGCATCCCCGCCGACGCGCCATCGGCACTGCACGGCAGCTGGGTGCCGGGACCCGGCCGCGCGGCGCTGGATACGCTGACGCCGGTGCTAGGCGCAACCCGGCTGGTGGCCGAGGATCTGGGCGTGATCACCGAGGACGTAACCGCATTGCGCCGCGCGCTGGGCATTCCCGGCATGCGCGTATTGCAGTTCGCCTTCGACGGCGGCGAGGCCAATCCGCACCTGCCGATCGCGCACGCAGCCGACACGGTGTGTTACACCGGCACCCATGACAACGACACCACGCTGGGCTGGTGGCAAGGCCTGGACGAAACCCGCCGCCGGCGCGTGCGCGAATACTTCGGCTGTGAGGATCCGCCGATGCCCGCGGCGCTGATCGAAACCGCCTTTGCCGGCGTCGCACCACTGTCGATAGTGCCGCTGCAGGATCTGCTCGGGCTCGGCAGCCAGGCGCGCATGAACCACCCCGGCGTCGCCAGCGGCAACTGGCGCTGGCGTTTCGACTGGTCGCAGTTGCCCGTGGAGCTGGCGCCGCGGCTGGCCGCGGATCTCGCCGGTCACGGCCGCGTCGCCGCCGCCGGAGCCGCGTCGTGAGCGAGCCGACGACGCCGACGCCGGCCACGGATTTGCAGCGGCTGGCCGCCGCCACCCACGACGATCCGTTTGCCTTCCTCGGTCCGCACCGGCGCGGCGACCAGATCGTGCTGCGCTGTTTCATGCCCGCGGCGCGCGCACTGCGCGTCGTCGCTGGGCCGACGCTGGAGCGCGTACCCGGAAGTGACCTGTTCATCTGGCGGGGGGCGGCCAACCAGTTGCCCGGCGACTACGAACTGCAATGGACCGACACCGAAGGCACCCAGCACCGCGGCCAGGATCCGTACCGCTTCGGCCCGCTGGTCGGCGAGTTCGACCGCCAGGTGTTCGGTGAGGGACGCCACTGGCACGTCCACCGTTTTCTGGGCACCAACCTGCGCACCGCGAGCGGCGTCGAAGGCGTGCTGTTCGCGACCTGGGCGCCGAACGCACGCCGGGTCAGCGTGGTCGGCGACTTCAACCGCTGGGACGGCCGCTGCCATCCGCTGCGTCACCATCCCGGCGGCATCTGGGAAATCTTCCTGCCTGGCGTCGACGACGGCGCGCGCTACAAGTTCGAGATTCTCGGCGCCGACGGCAGCCTGGCGCTCAAAACCGACCCCTACGCGCGGGCGATGGAGCTGCGACCGCAGACCGCCGCCGTGGTCAGCACGCGCAGTTCGCACCGCTGGCAGGACCAGGCCTGGATGGCCGCGCGTGTCCGTTCCGACTGGCTGCACCGGCCGTGCTCGATCTACGAACTGCACGCCGGCTCCTGGCGCCGCCGTGTCAACGGCGACTGGCTGAGCTGGGAGGAACTGACGGCGCAGCTGATCCCCTACGTGCGGGAACTGGGCTATACCCACATCGAACTGATGCCGGTGATGGAACATCCGCTGGACGCCTCCTGGGGTTACCAGACGCTGGGTTACTTTGCACCGACCGCGCGCCACGGCAGCCCCGACGCCTTTCGCGCTTTCGTCGATGCCTGCCATCAGGCCGGCATCGGCGTGCTCCTCGACTGGACTCCGGCCCACTTTCCGTCCGATGCCCACGGCCTGGCGCGCTTCGACGGCACGCCGCTGTACGAACACGGCGACCCACGCCGCGGCAGGCATCCCGATTGGGGCAGCCTGGTGTTCGACTACGGCCGCCCGGAAGTGCGCAACTTCCTGCTCGCCTCGGCGCTATCGTGGCTGCAGGATTTCCATATCGACGGCCTGCGGGTCGACGCGGTGGCCTCGATGCTGTATCTGGACTACTCGCGCCAACCCGGCGAATGGCTGCCCAACCGTTACGGCGGCCGCGAGAACCTGGAAGCCATCGAACTGCTGCAGCAACTCAATCACGTGGTCCACCAGCAGTTTCCCGGCGCGCTGGTGATCGCCGAGGAATCCACCGCCTGGCCGCAGGTCACGCGGCCAACCTGGCTCGGCGGGCTCGGCTTCTCGATGAAATGGAACATGGGCTGGATGCACGACACGCTGGACTACCTGCGCCACGACCCGATCCACCGCAGCTACCACCAACAGCAGCTCACCTTCGGCCTGATGTACGCCCACCACGAAAACTTCGTGCTGCCGCTGTCGCACGACGAGGTGGTGCACGGCAAGGGCTCGCTGCTGGCCAAGATGCCTGGCGACGACTGGCAGCGCTTCGCCAACCTGCGTCTGCTCTACGTCTACCAGTGGACCTACCCGGGCAAGAAGCTGCTGTTCATGGGCCAGGAGTTCGGCCAGCGCGCGGAGTGGAACCACAACGCCGCGCTCGACTGGGCGCTGCTCGACCACTCGCCGCACCGCGGCGTACGGCAACTGCTGATCGATCTGAATCGCCTGCATCGGGCGCAGCCGCCGCTGCACGTGCACGACTTCGACGCCGAAGGCTTTGAATGGATCGACTGCAACGATGCCCAGCAGTCGGTGCTCAGCTATCTGCGGCGCGGCGCCGGCGAGGTGGCGGTCGTGGTGCTGAACTTCACGCCGGTGCCGCGCTGCGGCTACCGTCTCGGCGTGCCGCTGGCGGGCCGCTACCGCGAGCTGCTCAACAGCGACGCCGGGGTTTACGGCGGCAGCGGCGGCGGCAACCTCGGCGGCGTCCACAGCCAGCCGCAGCCGTGGATGGGACGCGCGCACTCGCTGGTACTGAACCTGCCGCCGCTCGGCGGGCTGATTCTGGTCCCCGATACAAGCGCCGCCGGTTAGCCGCTAGACTGCCGCGCTGCGACTCCGCGCACAAGGCCCCGTACCATGTCCGATCAACCGACCACCTACACCCTGGAGCTGCGGCCGCGGCTGCCCGGACGGCTGGCACGCCTGGACGAGCTGGCGAACAACCTCTACTACAGCTGGGATCGGCGCGTGCGCGCGCTGTTCCATCGGCTCGACGCCGAGCTATGGCGCGGTTGCGCCAACAATCCGCGGGTGTTTCTGCGCCGCATCTCGCAGGCGGCGCTAGACGACGCCGCGGAGGACCCGGATTTCCTCGAGGAATACCACTCGGCGCTGGCGGTGTTCGACGCCTACCGCACTCACCGCAGTCCGCGCGAAAACGGTACGTCGCTGGATCCCGAACGTGACCTGATCGCCTATTTCTGCTTCGAATACGGCTTGCACGAGAGCCTGCCGATCTACTCCGGCGGCCTCGGCGTGCTGGCCGGCGATCACTGCAAGGCGGCCTCCGATCTCGGCGCGCCGCTGGTGGCGGTCGGCGTGCTCTACCGCGCCGGCTATTTCGTCCAGCGGATCGACGGCGAAGGCCGGCAGCACGCGCTGCACCTACCGGTCAAAGCCGAGGATCTGCCGCTGGCGCCGGCATTGGACGCACAGGGTCAGCCGCTGCGCGTGCGCGTGACCATCGCCGGCCGCGACGTGCTGCTGCAGGCCTGGATCGCCGCGGTCGGCAACATCCGTCTGCTGCTGCTCGATGCCGACGTGCCCGACAACGCCACCGAGCTGCGCGCGCTGACGCACCAGCTCTACGGCGGCGGCGGCGAAACGCGCATCCAGCAGGAAATCATCCTCGGCATCGGCGGCGTGCGCGCACTGCGCGCGATGGGGCTGAATCCGAGCGTCTGGCACGCCAACGAAGGACACGCGGCATTCATGGTCCTGGAACGCATCCGCGAACACGTCGCCCAGGGCCGCGACTTCGATACCGCGCTGGAGCTGGTCGCCGCCGGCTCGGTGTTCACCACCCACACGCCAGTACCGGCCGGCCACGACCGTTTCGGTCATGAGCTGATGCGCCGTTTCCTCGACGGCTATCTCGACCAACTCGGCACTGCAGTCGACAACGTGCTGGCGCTGGGAGCCGAGCCCGACGCCCCGGACAGCTTCAACATGACCCTGCTGGCGCTGCGCACCGCGCGCTTCGCCAACGGCGTATCGCGCATCCACGGCTGCATCGCCGCCGAAATGGAGCAGCGGCTGTGGCCGCAGATCGCGGCGCACGAAAACCCGATCGGGTCGATCACCAACGGCGTGCACCTGCCGACCTTCATCGCCCGCGCCTGGGAGCAGATCTTCCACGACAGCTTCCGCGACTGGCGCCGGCACATGCTGGATACCGACTACTGGCGGCGCATCGACGACATTCCCTATCACCGTTTCGTCGCCGTGCGGCAGCAGCTCAAGCGCGAGCTGATGGCCGAGCTGCGGCGGCGGCTGGAACGCCAGCACCGCCGCAACTGCACCCCGGCGGCCATCTACAGCCGGGTGGTGCGCCACCTGGACGGCGGCGATACGCTGCTGCTCGGTTTCGCCCGCCGCTTCGCCACCTACAAGCGCGCCACACTGCTGCTGCGCGATCGCCAGCGGCTGGCACGTCTGCTCGGAGATCCCGGGCGGCCAGCGATCCTGCTATTCGCCGGCAAGGCGCATCCGCACGACGAACCCGGCCAGGCGATGATCCGTGAACTGTACTCGGCCTCGATGTCGCCGGAGCTGATCGGCCGCCTGATCGTGATCGAGGGTTACGACATGCAGCTGGCCCGCAACCTGGTGCAGGGCTGCGACGTCTGGCTCAACACGCCGGAGTACCCGATGGAGGCCAGCGGCACCTCCGGCATGAAGGCGGCGATCAACGGCGCCGTAAACGTCTCGGTGCTCGACGGCTGGTGGCCGGAAGGCTGGGACGGCGAAAACGGCTTTGCGATCACGCCGGTATCCGCTCACCTCGACGCCGAAACCCGCGCCGCCGAGGAAGCGTGCCAGTTGTTCGACATCCTCGAGCGCGAAGTGCTGCCGAGCTACTATGGCGGCGACGGCCAGCCCTACGCCGAAGCCTGGATCCGGCGCGCGCGTGCGGCCATGCGCACGCTGATCCCGCGCTTCTCCGCGCAACGCATGTTCCGCGATTATCTGCAGCGGGCCTATGGTCCGGCCGCCGCACGCAGCGCACGGCTGGCGGCCGACAACGCCGCCGGCGCCGCCGCACTGTCAGCCTGGAAACGGCGCGTGCGCGAGCGCTGGGCGGGCGTATCGCTGGCGGCGCCGGCCGGGTTGCCGGAGGTGCTCGACCAGGGACAGCCGTTGCACTTCGAGGCGGAGATCGCGCTCAACGCGCTGGCCGCCGAAGACGTCGCGGTCGAATGCATCCTCGGCCGCTGCGGCAGCGACGGCTTCGAACCCGCGCTGGCGCTCAAGCTGGAGCCGGTGGCGATGTCCGCCGGCCGCGGCCGCTACCGCCTCGACGCCGAAGCCCTGCCCGGCCTGCAGCAACTGCGCCTGCGCGCCTATCCGTCCCATCCGCTGCTGGCGCATCCGTTCGAGATGGGCTACATGCTCTGGGCCTGAGCGGAATCGGCCGATGCGCATCCTGCTGACTGCCAGCGAAGTGTTTCCGCTGGCCAAGACCGGCGGCCTAGCCGACGCCGTGGCCGGACTTGCTGCGGCGCTCGCCGAACTCGGTCACGAGGTTCGCGTCGCCGTACCGGCCTATCCCGGTGTCGTCGAGCGCAGCGGTGCGCTGCGCCGGCTTGGTGCGATTACGGCTGCAGGCCAGCCGTTTGAAATATACGCAGGCCGCGTCGCCGGCCTGCCGCCGCTGTGGCTGTTCGCCAACGCGGCGCTGTTCGAGCGCCCCGGCGACCTCTACCACGATGAGCACGGCCAACCCTTTGCCGACAACGCCTTGCGCTTCGGCAGCTTCTGCCAGGCGCTGGCGCAAGCCTGCGCCAGTCCGCCCGAGGCGGCGTTCCAACCGCAGCTCGTACACGCCAACGACTGGCAGACCGCGCTGACGCTGCCCTGGCTGCAAACTCTGACGCCGACGGTGGCGCGTGTCTACACCATCCACAACCTCGCCTACCAGGGCGTCTTCCCTGCGGCCGTGGCGCACGAGCTGGGTCTGCCGGCAACCTGGTGGCATGCCGGCGGCGTCGAATTCTACGGCCAACTGTCGTTCATGAAGGCCGGCATCGTCCACGCCCAGCGCCTCACCACCGTCAGCCCGACGTACGCGCGGGAGATACTGACTCCGGCCTGCGGCCACGGCCTCGATGGCCTGCTACGCACGCGCGCCGCGGTGCTCTCAGGCATCCTCAACGGCATTGACGAGGCGACCTGGAACCCGGCCACCGATCCCCATCTGCGGCGGCGCTACCGGGCGCACGATATCACCGAAGGCAAGCGCAGCAACCGCCGCGCGCTGCAGCACGAACTGGGTCTGGCGGCCGGCGACGCGCCGTTTCTGATCGGCAGCGTCACCCGCCTGGCCTATCAGAAGGGCATGGATCTGCTGGTGGCGGCGATGCCGGAACTGATGCAAATGCCGGTGCAGATCGCCCTGCTCGGCGCCGGCGACCGTTCGCTGGCCGAGGAGTTCACCGCGCTGTGCGGCCGCTGGCACGGGCGTTTTGCATTTCACTACGGCTACAGCGAGGATTTGGCGCACCGCATCGAAGCCGGCGCCGACGGCTTCCTGATGCCGTCTCGTTACGAACCCTGCGGGCTCAATCAGATCTACAGCCAGCGTTACGGCACGGTGCCGATCGTGCGCCGCATCGGAGGGCTGGCCGACACCGTGGTCGATGCCGACGGCGCAACGCTGGCCGCCGGAACCGCCACCGGCATCCACTTCCTCGACGCCGATCCCGGCGGGCTGCTGTACGGCGTGCGCCGGGCGCTGGAGCTGCGCAGCGACGCCAGCATCTGGGTACAACTGCAGCGCAATGGAATGCACCGCGACTTCTCCTGGCGCGCCGCCGCGCAGCGCTACCTGGCGGTCTACGCGCAGGCGCTGGCCGCAGCGGTCTGAGCGGCGACCCCGGCCGCGACCCCGGCCGTTAGCCGCGCCGACCGCCGAGAATGCGCAGCAGGATCAGAAACAGGTTGACGAAATCCAGATACAGCGCCAGCGCGCCGAACACCGCTTTCTTGCCGGCGATCTCGTGACCGTCGGATTCGACGTACATGGCCTTGATTTTCTGCGTGTCGTAAGCGGTCAGGCCGACGAAGACGATCACGCCGACCGCCGAAACCAGGAACTGCAGCGCACTGGAGTGCAGAAACAGGTTGACCAGGCTGGCCAGAATCAAGCCGATCAGACCCATGAACAAAAACGAGCCCCAGCGCGTCAGGTCGCTGCGGGTGGTGTAGCCGTACAGGCTCATGCCGCCGAAAGTGCCGGCGGTGATGAAGAACACCCGGGCGATGCTGTCGCCGGTGTAGACCAGAAACACGCCGCCCAGCGACACCCCCATCAGCGCGGCGTACACCCAGTAAGTGATCTGCGCAGCGGCCAGGCTCATCTTCTGGATGCGGAAACCCAGGAACATCACCATGCCCAGTGGCGCCAGCAGCACCAACCAGAACAGCAGTGGCGTGCGCGCCAACTGCAGATAGAGACCGCTGCCGGCGGCAAAATAAGCCAGCGCGCCGGTCAGCGCCAGACCGCCGGCCATGTAGCCGTAGACGGCCTGCATGAAGGCGCGCAGGCCGGGGGCGACAGTGGCGGCGTAACCGCCAGGTACCGCGCCGGTCGGACGACGGTTCAGATCGATGGGCATCGGTTGCTCCAGGTTGAAACCTTTGCTGTAACGCTTGAACAGTATACTCCGCTGCAGCCGGCGCGGCCTTTAACCACGCAGGAACTCCAGCACCGCGCGATTGAACGCCGCGGGCACTTCCAGCGGCAGCGCGTGATGGGCGCCGGCGATCAGCAGCAGCCGCGCATTCGGCAGGCGGGCAGCGAACGCGCGGGCGTCGGCTTCGGGGAAATAGTCGTGCTCGGCGGCCAGCAGCAGCGTCGGCATCGTCAGCCGGTGCAACTGATCTTCGATGCTCCAGCCGTAAAGCGCGTCGAGCGTCTGCAGATACACCCGCCGGCTGTGGCGGACGTTGCGCGCGGCAACCCGCGCGCGCAGCGCGGCCTGTTCCGGCCGCGGAAACAGATTCGCAGCCACGGCCAGCGACAGCCGCCGCGGCCCGAAGATCCGCATCATCATGCGGCGGTAGACGTACATCAGACTCTTGCCGAGCGTATCGGCCACAAAGCTGGGCAGCGTGTCGGCCAGCACCAGCCGGATGATGCGCCGCGGCTGGTCCGCCGCCATACGCATCGCCACTGCTCCGCCCATCGAATGGCCAAGCAGGTTGAAGCGGTCGACGCCCAGTCGCTGCAGCAGTGCCCAGACATCGCCGGCGAAGCTCTCGATCCGGTAATCGTCGCCCGGCGGACTGTCGCCGTAGCCGCGCAGGTCCGGCGCGATGACTCGAAACTCACGCGAAAAGACCGGGATCTGCGATTCGAAATCCTCGTGCGTGGCGCCGATGCCGTGCAGCAGCACCAGCGGCACGCCGTCGCCGGCCTGCACGTAGTGCAACGCCGCCGGCGGCGACGGCCGTGGACCGCGCGACACCAAGGCTAGCGCGCCGGAGACGTCGGGCGACAGAAACAGTAAGCGTATTCGCCGTGCGGGTCGTCCAGGTGGGCGAGCCAGCGCTGTGCCTCGGCCAACTGTCCTAATACCGGCACCGCGCGCAGGCCGGCATCGCCGTTCCAGCTGTCGAGGCCGAGGCGGCCTAGCCAGAAGCTGAGGTAGCGCGCCAATGGCGCGCGTTGGCTCTGCAGTTCGCGCACCCGGTACGGCGCAGTCAGCTTGGCCAGTTTGCCGGCGGCGTCGAGCGCCTGCGGAAAACCGCCGAACGCATCGACCAAACCGAGCTGCTTGGCGGCGGCGCCGCTCCACACCCGGCCCTGCGCGATTTGTTCGACGCGGGTGACGTCAAGCTCGCGCCCCCGCGCAACCCCGTCGACAAAATTCCGATAGCCGCGGTCGATTTCGGCCTGGACGATCGCCGCCACCGCCGGGTCCAGCGGCCGATCGATGCGAAAAGCGCCGGCCAGCGGCGTGGTTCCGACGCCGTCGCTGTGAATGCCGAACTTGGCCAGCGGTTTTTCGATGGTCGGAATCAGGCCGAAGATGCCGATCGAGCCGGTGATCGTGGTGGGTTCGGCGAAAATACGGTCGGCATCCATCGAGATCCAGTAACCGCCCGAGGCCGCCAGATTGGACATCGATACCACCACCGGTTTGCCGGCCGCCTGCACCTGATGCAGCGCCCGGCGAATCTGCTCGGCGGCGCTGACGCTGCCGCCGGGCGAGTTCACCCGCAGCACCACCGCACCGATGTCGTCGTCGTGCGCGGCGCGCTGCAGCAGTCCGGCGATGGTATCGCCGCCGGCGCTGTCGGCATCGCTCTGACCGTCGACGATGTCACCTTCCACCGTCACCACGCCGATTGCCTTGGCCGAGCTGCCCGGATGCTCGCGGCGCATCGTCCGTGCGTAATCGAGCGCGTCGATCTGCCGAAAGCTGTGTTGCTGCGGATCGGTGCCGACCAATTTCTCCAGCGCACGATCGAACTGCTGCCGGGTGGCAACGCGGTCGACCAGGCCGGCGCGATGCGCCAGTTCGGCGCCGTCCCCGCCGACGGCGGCCAGTTGAGTGGCGAAGCCGTCGACATAAGTCTCCAGCGCACCGCCCGGCAATTTGCGGGCGCTGCGGATTCCGCTGCGATAGACGCCCCACAGATCGTCGAGCCAGGCTTGATTGGCGGTGCGCGCTGCCGGCGACATATCGTTACGGATGAACGGCTCCACCGCCGACTTGTAGTCGCCGACGCGGAACACGTGAACCTGCACGCCGAGCTTGTCCAGTGCGTCCTTGAAGTAGTCGGTATAGACGCCCAGTCCCTGCAACAGCACATCGCCGAGCGGATCCAGCGTGATGCGGTCGGCGTGCGCGGCCAGCAGGTACTGGTCTTGATCGAAGCCGGCGCCGTAGGCGTAGACTTTCTTGCCGCCGGCACGCACCGTGTCGAGCACGGCGCCGAGTTCCTGCAACTGCGCCAGTCCGCCGCCGCGCATGTCGTCGAGATCCAGCACCACAGCGGCGATCCGCGGATCGGTGGCCGCAAACTGCAGCGCCCTGCGCAACGCCGGCAGCGGGGTCCGGTCCGGCGGCCGGCCGCTGAGCGACCTGAGCAGACGCTGGTCGCCCTCGCCGGGCTGATCGGTCAACCGGCCGTACGGGTGCACCACCAGCGCCACATGCTGCCCGATATGCACCGGAGGTCCGCCGCGCAGTCCGAACCAGAGCAGTACCAGCAGCGTCAGTGAAAGCAGCGCCGTGATCAATTGCGTCACGCCGATCAGCAACCGCCAGCTCCAGCCGAATACCCGCACCACCAAGGATTTGCGTTGGCTCATCACCGCCTCGAAGTCGTCGTTTGCGCGCGCGACCGCTGCGCGGCGCGCAGTATCGCACGTCGACCCGGGCGTTTTTCCCGGAGCCGGGTCGCTATTGCTGGAAGCTATTATTGATATCTAATGTTTTGTTTTGATTTATCGCGTTTCCGCCTCTATGCTGTGTTGCACAGGCATACAGCCTTGGTTCTTTTCCCCCAGCTTCCAAACCATCTTTCAGGAGATTACATGAGTGTACTCGTCGGCCGTCCAGCACCCGATTTCACCGCGTCGGCGGTGATGGGCGACGGCACGATCAAGGAAAGTTTCAGGCTGTCGGAGCTGCGCGGCAAGTACGCCGTGCTGTTCTTCTGGCCGCTGGACTTCACCTTCGTCTGTCCATCCGAGATCATCGCGCACGACAACCGCCGCAAGGCGTTCGAGGCCCGCGGCGTACAGCTTGTTGGCGTCTCGATCGATTCGGCCTTCACGCATTTCGCCTGGCGCCAGACGCCGGTCGCCAAAGGCGGCATCGGCGCGGTCGGTTTCCCGATGGTGGCCGACGTCAAGCGCGAGATCGTGCAGGCCTACGGCATCGAGCATCCAACGGACGGCGTGGCATTGCGCGCCTCGTTCCTGATCGACCGCGACGGCGTCGTTCAGCACCAGGTGGTCAACAACCTGCCGCTGGGCCGCGACGTCGACGAGATGTTGCGCATGGTCGACGCGCTGCAGTTTCACGAGCAGCACGGCGAGGTGTGCCCGGCCGGGTGGCGCAAAGGCCAGGACGGCATGGCGGCATCCGCCTCCGGCGTGGCCGATTATTTGACCAAGCACGCTAGGGTCTGTTGACAATTGTTCGACCGCCGCGTTGTGGTCCAAATCGCGCCAGGCAAGGCGGAGGCCGCCGGCCTTGGTGGTTCCAAGGCCAAGGCCGACAACGCCGCATGGCGCGATTTGGGCCGCAACCCTTCGGGACGGGGCCTT
>JAGWMX010000058.1 GCA_028871525.1 Gammaproteobacteria bacterium | reverse complement strand
GGCGTGCAACGCCCGTGGCAATCTCGATGGGGCGGCACTGCAGGAGCCACCGGCACGATCGCCGAGCGGGGTTGCCCGGCTCCTTGAGGGCCTCGCAATGACGCAGTCGATGCTAGATTGAGCCGTTCACGATCGCGGGGTTTCGTCGATGCGGATTTTGGTTTGCGGCGGGGCCGGTTACATCGGTTCGCACATGAGCCTGGCCCTGGCCGAGTGCGGCCACACCGTCGAGGTGGTCGACGACCTGTCCACCGGTCATGCCGCGGCGGTGCGCTGGGGCACGCTGCACCGCGGCGATCTCGGCGACGCCGCTTTCATCGGGCCCTTGCTGCGGCGGATCCAGCCTGACGCGGTGATGCATTTCGCGGCGCGTTCGCTGGTCGGCGAATCCGTCGCCGATCCCGCGCTTTATTACCGCAACAACGTGGCGGCGACGTTGACGCTACTCGAAGCGATGCGCGCGACGGTGCCGCGTCCGTTCGTGTTCAGTTCGACCGCGGCGGTGTACGGCGAGCCGCAGTGCGTGCCGATCGATGAAAACCATGCCTGCGCACCGATCAATCCGTACGGCGTCACCAAGCACACGGTGGAGCGGGCGCTGGCGGATTACTGGCGCGCGTACCGCCTGCCGTCGGTGAGCCTGCGCTATTTCAACGCCGCCGGCGCGGAAGCGCAGGCGCGCATCGGCGAGTCGCACGCGCCGGAGACGCACCTGATTCCGCGAGTGCTCAAAAGCGCGCTCGACGGCGGCGGGCCGCTGACCGTTTTCGGCGACGACTATCCGACCGCCGACGGCACCTGCATCCGCGATTACGTCCACGTCGAGGACCTGTGCCAGGCGCACCTGCTGGCGCTGGAACGTCTGTGCGCGCAGCCAAGCCACGAGGTTTTCAATCTCGGCAACGGACGTGGCTATTCGGTACGCGAGGTGCTGCAGGCCACGGCCGAGGTGGTCGGCCGGCCGGTCGCGCACCGGGTGGGGCCACGGCGTGCCGGCGACCCGGCGGTGCTGGTGGCCGATAGCGGCAGGGCCAGGGAGATTCTCGGCTGGCGGCCGCGGCGAACCGATCTTAGCGCGATCGTCGACTCCGCCTGGCGTTGGCACCGACGGCCGGCGTTTTAATCCCGCTATTTTCTTAGCGCGGGAAAAGCCGAATCGTTAATTTGAAACCGAAATTAAAAACGGGATGCGAAACGGCAGCAAACCCGAAGGGGTACTTTGTGGTCGGGCGCTTTCAGTACGCGCCGCGTCCCGATAAGACGACGCCGACGGTTTTTAGCAGAATGATCAAATCCAGGCGCAGCGTCTGATTGCGCGCGTAATAACCATCCAGAGCAACCCGGCGACGGTAACTAGTCCCGTTTCTGCCCGAAATCTGCCACAGTCCGGTAATACCGGGACGTACTGCGAGATACCAGTGCGTGGCGCGCCCGTGCAGTGGCAGTTGCTCGGGCATCGCAGGCCGCGGCCCGACCAGGCTCATCTCGCCGCGCAGCACGTTGAACAGTTGCGGCAGTTCGTCGAGGCTCCAGCGGCGCAGAAAGCGACCGATCGGCGTGCAGCGGGGGTCGTCGCGCAACTTCTGATGCTTGTTCCACTCGGCGCGCGCGACTGGGTCGCGGGCCAACACCTCGGTTAATATTTTCTCCGCATCGCGCCGCATCGTGCGGAACTTCCAGCAGCGGAAGCGCTTGCCGCCGCGGCCGATCCGTTCCTGGGCGAAAAAAACCGGCCGGCCCGAGGTGACCAGCACCGCAAGCGCCACGGCGGCGATGACCGGCGCGCCCAGAATCAGCAGCGCACAGGTGCCGATCACATCGAACGCCCGTTTTCCGGAGGTGGCAAAAGCCGTATCCGTGGGCGGCCAGGTCTCGGAGCGGTCTATCGCCGGTCCGCTGACGCGCTGTTCGGCTGCCGCAGCGCCCACAAAGTTGATAATTTCGGCTGCGGGCTGGCTCAAGGCAGACTCCTGGGCAGACTCTCGGATGAACGGATAAATTCGAGCGGGCCGGGCGACATGAGGCGTGAGCTGATCAAGCTGCATCCGTGCCCTCCCTTTTTGCGACGCTAAGCCGGGGCGCATGAACCTAGGCTGAATAGAGATAAACCTGAATAAAAGCCATCTTAAGCACTCGATCGAAGCCGGGCAACTTTTGGGGGGTTGACCACCGCGTAACGCAGTGCAGACGGAGGTGAGCAAGCAACGTGCCGCCCGCCCGGCGGTGGCCGCCGCGCGGGTCGCTATAATCGCAGGCTGATTTGACACTTACATGGCGCTGGCGCGTACATGGCGTCGGCGCGCGGGAGGACCGACTGATGACGACGATGGCCGACCGGGACGGGCTGATCTGGTACGACGGCGAACTGGTCGAATGGCGCCAGGCTTCGACCCATGTCCTGACCTATACGCTGCATTACGGCGCCGGCTGCTTCGAGGGTCTGCGCGCCTATGCCACGCCGCGCGGTACTGCGATCTTCCGGCTGCAGGATCACACCCGGCGGCTGTTCAACTCGGCCAAGATCATCGGCATGAAGATCCCGTTCTCGCAGGAGCAGATCAACGGCGCCATCTGCGAGGTGATCCGCGCCAATGGGTTGAAGGAAGCCTATATCCGGCCGATGGTGTTCTTCGGCGCCGAAGGCATGGGCCTGCGCGCCGACAACCTTAAAGTCAGGGTGATCGCCGCCGCCTGGCCGTGGGGCGCGTATCTGGGTTCGGACAACGTCGACCGCGGCATCCGCGTGCGCACCAGTTCGTTTTCACGCCACCATGTCAACGCCGCGATGTGCCGCGCCAAGGCCAACGCCAATTATCTGAATTCGATGATGGCGCTCAACGAGGTGCTGCGCGACGGCTACGACGAGGCGGTCATGCTCGATCCGCATGGTTTCATCGCCGAAGGCAGCGCCGAGAACATCTTTCTGGTGATCGACGGCGCGCTGCACACGCCGGACATCACCTCGGCGCTGGACGGCATCACCCGGCGCACGGTGATCCAGTTCGCGCACGACGCCAATATCCCGGTATTCGAGCGCCGCATCACGCGCGACGAAGTCTACGTCGCCGACGAGGCGTTTTTCACCGGCACCGCGGCCGAGGTGATGCCGATCCGCGAGGCCGACAACCGGGTCGTCGGCAGCGGCCGCCGCGGGCCGGTGACCGAGCTGCTGCAGAAAACCTATCTGGCCCAGGTGCGCGGCGAGCGTACGGAATATCCCGAGTGGCTGACGCCGGTGTCCGAGCCGGCGGCGCACGGCGAGCGCAAGCGCGCCTGAGGAGCGTCATTGCGAGGAACGTCGTTGCGAGGCCCCTCAAGGGGCCGCGGCAATCCCGCTCGGCGGTCGTGTCGCCGGCAACGGCAGTGCCGCTCCGTCGAGATTGCCACGGGCGCTGCGCGCCCTCGCAACGACATGCTTGCTTCCTGCTCGCAGTGATGCGCCGATGACCAACGCCATCCCCGATTTCCCGCGTGCCGGTGTGCTGGTAGCCGGCGACGTGATGCTCGATCGTTACTGGCACGGCCCCACTTCGCGGATTTCGCCGGAGGCGCCGGTGCCGGTGGTGCGCATCCAGCGCGACGAGACCCGGCCCGGCGGCGCGGCCAATGTCGCGCTCAACGTCGCCGCGCTGGGCAGCACCGCGGAGCTGCTCGGCGTGGTCGGCCGCGACGAGGCGGCGCAGCGCCTGCGCACCGATCTGGCCCGGGCCGGTGTCGAATGCCGGCTGCTCGAAGCCGCCGGCGAGCCGACCATCACCAAGCTGCGCGTGCTGTCGCGCAACCAGCAGCTGATCCGGCTGGATTTCGAAGAATCGCTGGCGCGCGTCGGTGTCTTCGACCGCGCCGCTTATCTGCACGCCTTCGAGCAGGCGCTGCCGAACGCGCAGGTGGTGATTCTTTCCGATTACGGCAAGGGGACATTGGCCGACGCCGCGGATCTGATCGCCGCCGCGCGCACGGCAGGTCGTCCGGTGCTGGTGGACCCGAAAGGCAGCGACTGGCGCAGTTACCGCGGCGCCACCGTGATGACGCCCAATCTCGCCGAGCTGGAGTCGGTGGTCGGGGCGTGTGCGGACGAAGCGGCGATCGTCGCCAAAGGTGGACGGCTGCGCGACGAACTCGGGCTGGAGGCGTTGCTGGTGACCCGCAGCGAGCGCGGCATGAGCCTGCTGCTGTCGCAGCAGGCGCCGCTGCATCTGCCGGCGCAGGCGCGCGAGGTCTACGACGTCACCGGCGCCGGCGATACCGTGATCGCGGTGCTCGGCGCGGCGCTGGCGGCGGGGCACGACTTCGCTCACGCCGCGCGGCTGGCCAATCTGGCGGCGGGCATCGTCGTCGGCAAGCTCGGCACCGCCACTGTCAGCCCGGTGGAACTGGATCGCGCCATCCGCCACGGCCACGACGACGACGCCGGCGTGCTCGGCGAGGACGAGCTGATCGCGCGCGTGGCTTCGGCGCGTGGCCAGGGTCAGACGATCGTGATGACCAACGGCTGCTTCGATCTGCTGCACGTCGGCCACGTGCGCTATCTGGAGGCCGCGCGCCGGCTCGGCGACGTGCTGATCGTCGCGGTCAACGACGACGACTCGGTGCGCCGGCTCAAGAGCCGGGGCCGCCCGCTCAACCCGCTGACCGATCGCATGCGGGTGCTGGCGGCGCTGAAAAGCGTGGACTGGGTGGTGCCGTTTGCCGAGGATACACCGGAGCGGCTGATCGGCCGGGTGCTGCCGGATCTGCTGGTCAAGGGTGGGGACTATCGGCCGCAGGCGATCGCCGGCTATGAGGCGGTCACCGCCAACGGCGGGAAAGTGGTGGTGCTGGATTACCAGCGGGGCTATTCGACCACCGCCCTGCTTGCACGGGCGCAGCGTCAGCCCTGAAGCGGCGCCGCTGCGGCAGCCACTGGCCCGGGCTGGCGATCACCTTTGCCGGGCGTGCTGGTTACGCCGTATATCGCGCTGCAACCGATCGGGCGGCAGGCGGCGTTGGCTGCGATCGGCTTTGATAGCCCGCGCCACGGCAGCGAGATCGCACCGATGGTCGCGTTCGTGATACTGGCCGTCTATCCGTCTATAACCATTCCAGTGGTCTGCGCGCGCCGGACCGGCTTTTCGGTTTCGCGTGATGGCGATGTCGGGCGACGCGACAGCGTCGGTTTATTTCCTGCCCGGTTTCGGCACGGTCCATATCGATTTGACGGCGCCGGGCGCCAATATTGCGGTGAACGGAAACGGCCGCCGCCGCGGTGTGCCGCCATAGCGTTGACAGGCCCCAAGACCGTCAATCCGATCGGATCGACGCCGCAGGTTCTCGGATACCGGCGGCAGATCATAAAAAAACCGCCGCGCCTGGCGCGCGGCGGCTCTGGCCATCGAGGGCTTTGCGTGCCCTTATTTGATCAGGAAACGATCGCGGGAGGTGCCGGCGGCTTCGGCTTCAGTGATCCAGTGCGGCGCACGGCCGCGGCCGGTCCAGGTCTTGCCGGTGGTGGGATTGCGATATTTGGCCTTGCCGCTGCCGGAGCGTCGCCCGCCGCGGCGATGACCGGGGAACTTGAGATCGTTCGGGCGCAGGCCGAATTCGGCGATCTGCTCGTTGATCGCATCGACGATCTTCTGCAGTTCTTTGCGGCGCTGTTCCTCGGCTTTGCTCTTCAACGTATCAATCTGTTTGAGTATATCTTGATAAGATGCCATGGATATTGTTTGCTCCCGTTGCGTGATGTACTGGGAAATGCGGCTGAGACGTTGCGGACAAGTTAGCCGCTTTAAATAGTGTAGCCGGTATTTTACGGTCTTGAAAGAGCCAGCCGGAAATCGAGCAAATTTTAGTCTGGCGGATGCATCGTGCGGAATCCATCGTCATTGCACCGAAGCCGCTTTTCCCGGCTATGCGCTGACTTCGTAAAGCGATCGTCTATCGCCGTTATATCGCCGTTATAATGCCGTGAAGTCCTTTGCCGGAGCAGCGGTGTCCGGTATCGCCAGTATAGGTATGGCGGTACCGGAAACCGGCCGTTTGTTCGGCCATCCCCAAGGGCTTTACGTCTGCTTTTTCACCGCGATATGGGAGCGGTTTTCGTTCTACGGAATGAAAGCGCTGTTGCTGCTGTATCTGCTCAAGCACCATCCGTTCTCCGACCGGCGCGGCTAGGCGCTGCTCGGCGCCTGTGGCGGGATGATCTATGCGATGCCGGTGCTCGGCGGTATCCTGCTGTGCCCAGGTCATCTGGACATGACGCTGGAAGAGCATCAGGCGCGGATCGGCGGCAGCGGCGTCGGGCGCGATCGGCTGGCGCTCGCGGGCATGTATTTTCCGATGGCTCTGATCGCCACGGAGTCGGTTTTCTGAAACCGAATATTTCGGCCATCGTCGGCCGGCCGTATCCGGAAAACGATCCGCGCCAGGATTCCGGATTCACGCTGCTTTATGCCGGGATCAACGTCGGCGCGCCGTTCTCAAGTCTGATCTGCGGCTATCTCGAGCAGACCAATGGCTCGAATTACGGTTGCGCCGCCGCCGGTGTCGGCATGCTGGCCGGGCCGGCGATGTTCCCGAGTGGGCGGAAATACCCGCTGGATCACGCCGAGTCGCTGGACCCGGCACGCTTGCGGCGCCGCCGGTCAACCGGCCTGGCTTGACGGCGGTGAAGTGCCGGCAGCCGCCGGCTGCGGCAGGTTCGTTTGCGGCGTCGTGGGGATTTCCGGCGGCGGCGGCGTGCCGACGGTGTTGGCCAGCATGGCGTCGATGGCGGCCAGGTCGTTCCTGGTCAGCCGCCCGGCCTGCTGCTCGAGGGTCAGCACGCTGATCAGGTAGTCGTAGCGCGACTGGTAGTAGTTCTTCAGGGCAGTATTGAGGTTTTGCTGCGCGGTGAGGACGTCGACCACGTTGCGGGTACCGACCTGCAGCCCGACTTCGGCGGCTTTCAGCGCGGTGCGGTTGGAGTTCACCGCCTGCTTGAACGCCCTGACGCTGGCGATGCCGGACATCACGCCCTCGTAGGCGTCGCGGGTCTGCTGCTCGACGGTGCGCTTCTGACCGGTCAGGTCGGACTGGCGCTGGGCGGCGGTGGCCACGGCGCGGCGCACGTTGGAGGTCACCAGCCCGCCCTGGAAGACCGGGAAATCCAGCACCACCCCGGCGGCCCACTGGCGGACGTTGGCGCCGGACTGGCCGCCGCTGATGCTGCGGCCGACCGAGCTTTGCAGTTGCAGCGACGGCAGGCGGGCGCTGCGCTGCACCGAGACGTCGCGTTCGGCGATGTCGTAGTTCAGTTGCGCGGCGCGCAGGTCGAGATTGTCTTTTTCCGCCGCCGCCACCCACTGATCGGCGTTGGGCGGGTCCGGCGGCGCCAGCGGGATGTCGTCGGCCAGCGGCGCGATCTGCGCGCGGTAGTTGCCGGTGATCACCGCCAGCGCCTGGCGCTGGTTGGCCAGCGCCTGCCGGTCCTTGATCAGGGTGGCAACGCTGGTGTCGTAGCTGGCCTGCGCGGTCTGCACGTCGGTGATCGCCGACAGGCCGACGGAAAACTGCTTCTTGGCCTGTTCGAGCTGACTGGCGAAGGCGTCGCGTGCGGCGACGTCGGCGCGCACCGTGTCCTGCGCCGCCAGCACGTTGAAATACGCCTGCGCCACGCGCAGCACCAGCGATTGCGCGGCGTTCTCGTAAGTGTTTTCGGCGCTGGCCACCTGCACCGCTGATTCCTTGAGCTGCCAGAAGTCCTGGAAACTCCAGATCTGCTGCGTCAGACTCGCGGTGTAGCCCCGGTTGGTGGCGTAGGTGGTGAAGCCGCCGAGCAGGAACCTGCTGGTGGTGCTGAAGAACTTCGACACCTGGCGCTGTTCATTACCGCTGAACGTGACGTGCGGCAGGAGCGCGGCCCAGGCCTGCGGCCGCGCCTCGACCGCCGCGTCGCGCGCGTGCTCGGCCGAGGCCAGAGTGGCGTCGCGCGACAGCGCCTCCTGATAGATCTCCAGCAGCGAATTGGCGGCCGCCACACCCGGCAGCGCCAGTCCTGCACAAATGCACAGCGTTACGAGTTTGGATTTCATCGATTCGGTTCGTCCCCGGGTTTCATTGGCGCGGCAAGTCGCGATCGAACCGCCGCGAGCAGTTTAGACTGCGCCACGGTTAGATGCGTCACGGGAATGAATCCGATGCGCGCGGAGCCGTCTCCGCGGTTCGCGCCACCACGCCGGGCGACGAAGCGACGTTTCCGCCGCCGACGCGGTGGGGCCGCCGCCCGCCCACGAGCCGGTCGACCAGCCTTACGTCCGGCGGCGCCGGCGTTGTTTCCGATTCGACGGGTTCGAAGCTGCACATCGCCGCGATCAGGCGGGGCCAGGACACGGATCCGGCCGGCAGCTTAGCATGCCGAAACGCTGTTTCCAGCGGTTTTAACGCGTTGTTGCAACCGCCGGCGGGTCGCCCGTGCGGCCGGATCCGCTTCAGTCAACTCCGAGCGCGCCGCCGGCGCCAGGCGAAGGCCGCCAGGCCGACCAGCGTGAACCCGCCGATGCCGCCGCCACTGCCACCGCCACCGCTTGGCGGTTTCGGTTTTACGGTGAAGCTGAAGCTGCCCTGGGCACTCTGACCGAAGCTGTCGGTGACGGTGACGGTAACGGAGGTGGCGCCGCTGACGGTTGCCGGCGTCAGGGTCAGCGCACAGTTACCGGCGGCGGTGCAGCTCGAAGCGCCGGCGATGCCGCTGTCGGGCAGCAGGTTCTGGTCGGCGCTGGTGACGCTGACCGACAGCGTGCCGGTGCCGTTGACGGTGAAGGTCTGGGTGCCGCTGCTGCCGAAGGCGACGGTGACGTCCGCCAGCCCGCCCAGCGTCGGCGGTGCGGGCTTGGTCGCCGTAACCTTGAAGCTGCCTTGCGCGCTCTGGCCGAAACCGTCGGCTGCGGTCACCGTCACGGTGGCGGTGCCGAGTTTGTCGCTGACCGCGGTCAGCGTCAGCGTGCAGCTGCCGGCGGCGGTGCAGCTCGAAGCGCCGGCGATGCCGCTGTCGGGCAGCAGGCTCTGGTCGGAGCTGATGGCGTTGATCGTCAGCGGACCGCCGCCGCTCACGCTGAAGGTTTCGGTGACACTCTGGCCGGCGGCGACGCTGACGTCCGAGAAGCCGCCGAGTGTCGGTGCTGCGGGTTGCAGCACGGTGATGCTGACGGTTGCCGGCGCCGAGAGATTGACGCCGTCGCTGGCGGTGACGGTGAAGCTGTCGGCGCCGATGTAGCCGTTGGCCGGGGTATAGGTGAACTGGCCGCTGGCGGCGTCGAGGCTGACCGTGCCGTGAGTCGGCTGGGCCGCCACGGCGAAAGCGAGCCCATCCTGCTCCGGGTCGCTGCCGGTGACGGCGCCGCTGCCGGAGCCGCCGCCGGTGACGGTGAGGCTGGTGCCCTGCGCCGTCGGCGGCCGGTTGTGCCGGTACACGCTGATGTTCGAGTTGATCGCCGAGCCGTCGCCTCTGCTGGCGGCGACCAGATCGAGCACGCCGCTGCCGTGCATGTCCAGTGCCAGCACCGGGGCGATAGCCAGGCCGGCGGCGAAGTCCTGTGCGGCGCCGAAGCGGCCGGTGCCGTCGTTGAGCAATACGCCGAGGCTGTCGGTCTTGTTGTTGGCGGCGACGATGTCGGGATGGCCGTCGCCGTTGACGTCGGCGAAGATCGCGAATCGCGGCTGGTCGCCGGCACTCACGCCGGTGGCATAGGGCACGCCGATGCCGAACGTGCCGTCGCCGTTGCCCGTGAACAGCTCGACGCTGGCGCCGAAGCTGCCGAACAGCAGGTCCGGCCGGCCGTCGCCGTTGGCGTCGCCGATGTCGACGCTCAAGCCTTCTCCGACCACCGGCAGCACGGCCCTGGCCGGCGTGACGAAGCCGCCGTTGCCGTCGCCGAGAAAAACATAGGCATCCCAGGCCTGGGCGACGTTGGTATCGGGAACACTGCTGCTGGCAATCAGGTCGAGCTTGCCGTCGCCGTTGACGTCGCTCAACGCGACGCGGAACGGACCCGTTTTCGCCGCCGCTGTGCCGATCAGTACCGGCGCGAAAGCGCTGCAGTCAAAGGCTCCTGCGCCGTCACCTTTGCAGACCTGGATTTGGGCCGCTGCGTTCTCGGTGACGGCCACATCCGGCTTGCCGTCGCCGTCCAGGTCGCCGAGCGCCAGGCCGTTGACGCTGTTGGCGACGATCGGGCTGGTCATTTTGGGCTGAAACGTGCCGTCGCCGTTGCCGAGGTAGGCGTTGAGATTGCCACCGCTGTCGGCGGTGACGATGTCGGCGTTGCCGTCGCCGTTGAGATCACCGACGATCACCGCGTTGGGAACGCCGGAGGCGTTGGTCGAGGTCAGCACCAGCGGGGCCTTGAACCCGCCCTGGCCGTCGTTGAGCAGCACGCTGAGCGAGTTGTCCTGGTTGTTGGCCGTGACCACATCCGGTTTGCCGTCGCCGTTGAAATCGGCGCTGGCCATGTCGGCGGCCTGCTTGCCGTTACCGCCGCCGTCCTGGTAGGTGTGATCCAGGTAACTCAGGAAGCTGCGTTTGCCGAGGTTGCGCGCCACCACCAGGCCGCCGGCGCTGCGGTCCAGCGCGATCAGTTCGAGCCTGCCGTCGCCGTTGGCGTCGGCGGCGGCAACGTCGGCGGCGTCGAAGCCGGTGGGGATGATCGCCGGGGACGGGTCGAAGCTGCCGTCGCCGTTGCCGTACAGCACGCCGACCGAATCGGAGCCGGCGTTGGCGGCCAGAATGTCGAGCTTGCCGTCGCCGTCGACGTCGGCCGCACGGGCCCAGGCGGGCAGGGTGCCGCCGGCGAGCGCGTAGGTGGTTCCGGAATCCAGCAGGCTGCCGGCGGTGTCCAGCAGCACCTGCGCGCTGGCGTCGTGGCGGTTGACGACGACAACGTCGGCAGCGCCGTCGCGATTGATGTCGGCGATCGCAACGGTCGGACAGGCGCCGACCGACAGGTGCTGGCTGGGAGCGGCCGAAAACGGTTGTCCGGCTCGGCCGATGAACACGTCCACGGTGTCGGCGGTGCCGGCCGCCGAGCAGCCGTTGGTGACGACCAGGTCGGGCACGCCGTCGCCGTTGACATCGGTTACCGCGACGCCGTAGCCGTCGGCGGAGCTGCCGGTCAAGGTCAGCGCCTGCACCGCGGCGGTATTCAGACTGCCGGCGCCGCTGCCGGGAATCACGTAGACGGTCGAATCGCTGGCGTCCAGCACCACGTCGGCCAGTCCGTCGCCGGTGGCGTCGGCGACGGTGACGGCGTCGGCCGTAAAAGTGGCGGCGGGCTGCGGCGAGTCGTCGACGTGAGTCTTGAACGTGCCGTCGCCGTTGTTGATCAGCACGCTGACCTGGTTGGCGGTGGCGGAGCCATCGTTTCCAGTGACGATGTCGGGGTGACCGTCAGCGTCGAGATCGCCGATGGCGACCGTATACGGCTGTGACGCCGTGGCGTAAAACCCAGGGGCGTCATAGCCGCCGCCGGGTTGAGCGAGGAATACCCACACGCCGCCCCGGTTGCTGCCACTGGCCTGGTTATCGGCGACGACGATGTCGGTCAGGCCGTCGCCGTTCAGGTCGGCGGCGGCCATCTGCGAGCCTGCCACCGGCGTCGTGCCGCGAACCAGCTCGGCAGGATAGAGCGAAGCGGTGGCGGCCCAGCCGTGGCCGAGAAACAGCAGTGCGGCAGCGCCGGACGCAGCGCGGCAAATTCGCATGAACACGATCGCTTTCTCCCTGTCTGAGCCGCGGTGTCCGAGGTGGACCTCCATTCGGCTATCGATCCACCGGAAATGAATTCAATGATGCCGGTCAACCCGGCATTCCACCATGGTGTGTATAGCCTAATCGAGGCGGATGGCCGCCGCCGCCCATCGTTCCGGCCGGCACATCGGCCGCCGTGGCGCGAGACATCGCGGCGGGGTGACGCCGGTCGGTGCGCGACCAACCGGTTCAGGCGCTGTTAACCTATGGCGGCTACGCTCGGACTTTCGTTCACAAGAGAGGATCGCCGATGAAACAACATCTTCAGCTTTCGCTCGCTGCCGTTGCGATCGCGGTATGCGGCGCGACGTCGGCATTCGGCGCCGCCGCGCCGACGTCCGGCGCCAGCGCCGGCACGCAGGGCAAGGGCCAGCCGGTTTCGGACCAGCAGTACACGGCGAAGGAAATCCTCATCGCGGCCGGTAATTTTTTCGGCTCCACGTCCGGGGGGCTGGCCAAGGTGATCGAAAAGGCGTTCGCCGACAACGGCCGTCCGAACGCGTACATCACGGGCAATGAAGGCTCGGGCGCGTTCATCGTCGGCCTGCGCTACGGCGCTGGCTGGCTGAGCTACAAGGGCGGCGGCCAGACCAGGGTGTACTGGAACGGCCCCAGCGCCGGTTTCGATTTCGGCGGCAACGCGTCCAAAGCGTTCATCCTGGTCTACAACCTGCACTGGACCAACGATCTTTACCAGCGCTTTCCAGGGGTCGACGGCAGCCTGTATTTCGTCGCTGGCCTCGGCCTGAACTACGTGCGCGCCAACAACATCACCATGGCGCCGATCCGTACCGGCGTCGGTCTGCGCTACGGGGCCGACGTCGGCTATCTCAAGTTCACCCCCACGCGCTCGTACATTCCGTTCTAACGGTCGTTGCGCAGCGCGATCTCACGCTGCACGTCCGGCGTACGCCAGCCGCAGCGCAGGCCCCACAGATAGAAGCCCAGGCCGGCGGCGGCGACCAAGGCCAGATCCCAGCCGAACGGGATGCGCCCGCTGCCGCCGAAGCGCGCGCTGCCGAGCCAGGACAGCAGCGCGACCGCCGGCAGGTAGGCGATCAGCCAGGCGGCGCCGGCCAGGGTGCGGCGGAAATCGGCGAAGCCGGCCCTGGCCTGGTAGTAGAAGTACAGCGGCAGCGCCACCAGCATCAGCAGGATGATCTCGCCGGTGCGCGGCCAGCGGGCCCAGTACAGCAGTTCGGTGGAGAAGATGAAGGCGAGTCCGGCGATCACCGCCAGTCCCGGCAAGCGGAACGGGCGGTGCAGGTCGGGGGCGGTGCGGCGCAGCGTCATCACGCTGACCGGGCCGGTCAGGTAGGAGATGATGGTGGCCACCGAGATCACCTCGGCCAGCGCCGCCCAGCCGCGGAAGAAGAACATGAACAGGTAGGCCACGCCGAGGTTCAGCCACATCGCCGGTCGCGGCACGCCCCAGCGCGGATGGACGCGGCCGAACAGCGCCGGCAGCGAGCCGTTCTTCTCCATCGCGTAGAGCATGCGGCCGGTGGTGGCGGTGTAGGTCAGGCCGGTGCCGGATGGGCTGACGAAGGCGTCGGAATACAACAGCAGCGCCAGCCAGTTGAGATTCAGGGCCAGCGCCAGCTCGGCGAACGGCGAGCGGTAGTTGATCGCCGCCCAGCCGCGTTCGGCGATCTGCGCCGGATCGACGGCGCCGAGAAACGCCACCTGCAGCAGCACGTAGACGATGGTGGCCAGAAAGATCGAGCCGAGGATGCCAAACGGTACGCTTGTGCCGGGATTGCGCGCCTCGCCGGCCAGGTTGACCGGGCTCTGGAAGCCGTTGTAGCTGAACACGATGCCGCTGATGGCCACCGCCGTCAGCACCGCCGGAAAATTGATCGCGTGCGCTCCGCCGTGCACACCGACCGAGAAGTTGTGTCGGTGAAAAGTGGTGGCGATCAGCGCGACGGCGGTGGCCGCCGGCACGATCAGCTTGTAGAGCGTGATCGCCGAATTGGCACGCGCGAACAGTTGCACGCTCCAGTAGTTGAGCAGGAAATACACCAGCACCAGCGCCGCGGCCAGCGCCAGGCCCGGAGCGGTCAGTTCGTGGCCGACGTACAGCGCCTGCGCCCAGGGCCAGGGCCAGCTCGAGGTGTACTGCACCGAAGCCTCGGCTTCCACCGGAATCACCGAGACGATGGCGATCCAGTTGGCCCAGGCGGCGACGAAGCCGACCAGCGAGCCGTGCGAGTACTGGCCGTAACGGACCATGCCGCCGGACTCCGGGAACATCGCGCCCAGCTCGGAATAGGTCAGTGCGATGGCCAGGATGATGGCGGCGCCGATCAGCCAGGCGTAGGTGGCGCCGGGCCCGGCGAGCTGTGCGGCGCGCCAGGCGCCGAACAGCCAGCCCGAACCGATGATCGAGCCCAGCCCGGTGAACATCAGCGCGATGGCGCCGACGTCGCGGCGGATCGGCGAGGATTCGGCCACAGTGACTCCCTGTATCTGGTTTGCGCGATGATCGCAGGAGCGGGGCGGCGTTGTCAGCCCGGCGCCCGCGCCAGCCGGCGCAGCAGTTCGTCGACGTCTTCGGCGTCGTGATAGACGCCGAAGCCGATGCGCAGCCGGTCGCCGCGGTGGTCGACCGTCACCCGTTGTGCCGCCAGCGCAGCGCGGATGGCGCCGGCGTCGGGCAGCCGGAAGCACAGGAAATTGCCGCGGGCGCAGCCGGCCGGCGGGATCAGCGCGCCGCGGGTGAGCGGCAATCGCAACGCGTCGAGCTTGCCCAGAAAGCGCGCCTGCAGTTCACCGACGTGGGCGTGGATCAACGACGGTGACAAGTCGTTGGCAGCCAGCCAGTCCATCACCGCGTTGAAGCGGTACAGCGGCGCCAGATCGAAGGTGGCGCCGAGCAGGCGGCGCGCGTCGGCAGGGTAGGCGATCTGTGACGGCGTGTCGCTCAGGGTATCGAAGCCGGCGTACCAGCCGGTGTCGAGCGGGCGCGAGGCGACGCCGGGCGGCACATACGCGAAGCAGCAGCCCTCACCGGACATCGCGTATTTGTAGCCGCCGGCGAGGTAGCACACACCTTCCGCCAGCGACGACAGATCCGTATCGAAGGCTATGAAACCGTGATAGCCGTCGACCAGCCGGATCGCCCGATCGTCGGACACCGCAGCGAGCAGTGCGGATAGCCCGCCGGGTACGAAGCCGGAGTCGTAGAAACACTGGCTCAGATACACGAGATCGTAGCCGCCGCGTCGCGCCGCAAGCTGCCAGCGTGCCTCGAAGCTTGCGAACGGTTCGGCGGCCACGCGCGTGGCCACCGCCGCACCGGCTTCCTCCCAGCGCCTGAGTTGGCGGTCGAAGCTCCAAAATTCCGCATCGGTGGTCAACACCCGCAGCGGGCGGCGTTCGATCGAGGAGGCGAGCCGCACGACCAGCTCGTGTGTGTTGGGCGCAAAGCAGACGCTGGACGGATCGGGCAGGCGCAACAACCGCGCGACGTGGTGCTGCGCCGCCGGCCAGATCTCGCTGAACACTTTGCCCCACTTGGCATCTTGCAGCTGCGCTGCGTCGAGCCAGGCCTGCTGGTGCGCCGTAAAGCTGACGTCCGGCCACGGGTGGTGGCTGTGGGCGGCGAAATGCAGTCGGGAACGATCGGCTAGAAAACGCGAGAATCCCGCCTTGATGCTCGGGTTCATGAGGCCGCGATCATGGCCGGCGGGTGAAACGGAACCCGACGATCGAAAAGCCTTCGTGCAGGTAGAACCGATGCGCCGCGTGGCGCTGCGTGCTGGAATCCAGTGCCAGCAGCCCACAATCTAGTTTGCGCGCCTGAGCGGCGAGGTGAGCGATCAGCTTCGCACCGATGCCTTTCGAAC
This sequence comes from Gammaproteobacteria bacterium, assembly GCA_028871525.1. Lineage (GTDB taxonomy): Bacteria > Pseudomonadota > Gammaproteobacteria > Nevskiales > Nevskiaceae > SCRT01. The sequence goes on along the minus strand of JAGWMX010000058.1, from coordinate 1,832 downwards.
GCCGCTCGGCGTCGGTCACCAGATCGTCGACGTACAATTCGCGGCCACAGAAGGTCTTTTCCAGCACCCGCCACACCGCCAGGGCGACCACCGCGTCGCCGTGCGTCGCGGCGGTCATGCGCGCGCCCGCGCCGAGGATCTCGGCCATGCGCCGGCTGTAGTCGTCGGGATCGTTCGCAAGCTGCGGTCTGAGTTGCCGGTGTACCGCCAGGCAGCGCGATAGGCGAGTTCGATCGTCGGCGTGGAGCTCGCAAAATTCCGGATTCAAATGCGGATCGGCAATGGATGCTGCGGGCGATTCTAGCGTGCCTGCGGCCCGGCGGCGGTCACCGCCGCCAGAATGCCTTGCAGCAACGCGGTCGGCGACGGCGGGCAGCCCGGGACCTCGACGTCCACCGGGATCACGTTGGCGACGCGCCCGCAACTGGCGTAGGACTCGCCGAACACGCCGCCGCAGGTGCCGCAGTCGCCGACCGCCACCACCAGCTTCGGGTCCGGGGTCGCGGCGTAGGTGCGCTGGAGCGCGACCGCCATGTTCTTGGCCACCGGGCCGGTCACCAGCAGAAGATCGGCGTGGCGCGGGCTGGCGACGAAACGGATGCCGAGCCCTTCGAGGTTGTAATAGGGGTTGTTGAGCGCGTGGATCTCCAGCTCGCAGCCGTTGCACGAGCCGGCGTCGACCGCTCGAATGCACAGCGCGCGCCCGAGCACGCGCAGCAGTTCGGCGTGCAGGGTTTCGCGCCGCTTCATTTCCGACGCCGGCGGCGGCGGTTTTTCGGTGACGAGGCCGACGCGGACGATCTGCCTGAGCGTGGGGATCATAGGTCGTGGCCGCTGTAAGACAGATTGAACGATTTGTTGATCAGCGGAAAATCGGGAACGATGTTGTTCATCACCGCGTGCTCCAGCGCCGGCCAGTTCTGCCACGACGGATCGTGCGCGTGGCAGCGGCGGATCGCGCCGCCGTCGCCGCACTCCAGCGCAACCCACACCGGCCCGCGCCAGCCCTCGATCAGGCCGATGCCGAGCTTGCCGGCCGCAGGCGGCGGCAGTTCGCTCCGGATCGGACCCTCCGGCAACTGCGCCAGGATTTGTTCGCACAGGCGCAGCGACTCGAATAATTCGTCGAAACGCACCGCCGCGCGCGCGGCGACGTCGCCTTCCTCGCACACCGCGCACTGCACCTGGAGCCGGTCGTAAGGCGCGCACGGACGATCGCAACGCAGGTCCCGCGCCTGCCCGCTGGCGCGCGCGGCCAGCCCGGTCAGGCCCAGGCGCCGGGCCAACGGCGGCGTCACCACACCGCTGCCCAGGAATCGATCTTGCACGCCGGCGTGCTCGTCGTAGATTTGCCGCAGCCGCCGCACCTCGGCTTCGATCGCCGGCAACTGCGCGCGCAGCCGTTCGCGGGATTCGTCGGAAAGATCACGGGCGACGCCGCCCGGCACGACCGCATCCATCGGATAGCGCGCGCCGCAGGCTTTCGCGTTGGCGCGCAGCCAGTCCTCTTTCAGGCGCGAGAACTGCGACAAACCGAGGGCGAAACCGGCGTCGTTGCCGAGCGCGCCGAGATCGCCGAGGTGGTTGGCGACGCGCTCGCGCTCCAGCCACAGCGCGCGCAGCCACAGCGCGCGCGGCGGCGGAATTAATTCGCAAAGGCTTTCCAGCGCCATGCAATAAGCCCACGAAAACACTACCGCCGAATCGCCCGAGATGCGCGCGGCCAGCCGCGCGCCGTCGGCCGGCGACAGCGACTCGAAGCACTTCTCGATGCCCTTGTGCACGTAACCGAGCCGCTGTTCCAGGCGCAGCAATTTCTCGCCGACCACGGA
>JAGWMX010000057.1 GCA_028871525.1 Gammaproteobacteria bacterium | reverse complement strand
AAGGCGGCGGTTAGGATCAGCGCGTCCGGGGTCACGTCGCGGCCGGCTGCGTGGCGGCGCCGACGGCAGCGCACCGGCCGGCCGTCAGCAAGTCGTACAGCAGGGTGAAATAGCCGATCGCGAAAACCACGCCAAAACCGAGACGCGCGTACATGCCGCTCACGAACCACGGGTTTTCCTGCGCGATGACGAACGCCTGCAGCGTGGACCCACCCATCGCGCGTTCGTAGAAGGCTTGCGCGATGCCGGCGATCAGCAGCGCGCCGACCATGCCGACCAGACCGAAGTTCAGCAGGCCGAAACTCCACTTCCAGGCGCGGTTGTCCAGCGACTGCGCTCCGCGCACTTTTTGCACGGCGAGATAAAACACCGCGATCACGCCGCAGGCGTAAGCGCCCCAGAAGGCGAAGTGGCCGTGCGACACGGTCCATTGCGTGCCGTGGGAGAACAGGTTGATCTGCGGCAAGGTCATCATGAATCCCCAGACGCCGGCGCCGATGAAATTGCCGAAAGCTTCGGCCAGCAGCCAGTAGAACGCCGGACGGTTGCTGGTCTTCATGCGATGGCTGCCGGCATCGTAGACGGCGTGTACCACCATGCCCAGCAGCGGCAGCGGTTCCAGCGCCGAGAAGAAGCCGCCGATGCTGAGCCAGTAGCGCGGCGTGCCGATCCAGAAATAATGGTGGCCGAGACCGAGAATGCCGGTACCGAGCACCAGCAGGACTTCGATGTACAGCCAGCTTTCGACGATGCGCCGCGAGGTTCCCATCAACTCCATCAGCGACCAGGCCATGATGCAGCCGATCAGCACCTCCCAGGTCGCCTCGACCCACATGTGTACCAGCCACCACCACCAGTACAGGTCGTGCGACATGTTGGTCAGCGCCGGGAAGGCGTCGAGATACAGCACGCTGAGCGGGATCAGGTCGATGATCAGCACCCACAGGATGCCGCTCATCTTGCGCGCCTTCACTGCGGTGGCGATGACGTTGTACATGAATACCAGAACGACGGCGACGATCCCGATCGCCGCCCAGCGCGGCGCCTCCACGTACTTGCGCCCCTGGTTGATGAACCACAGGCTGAACTCGCTGCTGCCGCCGTACTGGACGAAGATGAACACCGCGGCGACGACCAGCACCGCGGCGCAGAACACCCAGAACAGCGCTTCCGCCAGGCGGATTCCGACCACTTCCGTCTCCAGCTCCCGCGGCAGAAACCAGTAGACGGCACCGATGAAGCCCATCAGCAGCCAGATGATCAAAGTGTCGATATGCAGGATCTTCGCTGTGCTGAAGTTGAAGACGTCCTGCAGAAATCCGGGCACCACGTAATAGATCGCCGACAACAGGCCGGCGATCACCATCACCCCGAACAACAGCGCGGCGGCGGTGAAATAGCGCAGTGCGAGCTTTTGTGAACGATACATCGGCCGTCTCCTGGCTAGCGCAGGTTCGTCGGTTTGCCGAAATTGGCGGGGAAGCCGTTGGTGTCGATGGCGGACATCCATTTGAGATAAGCGACCACCGCGCGCGCCTCTTCCTGCGACAACGCGAGATTCGGCATCTGCCGATTCCAGGTCGGATACTTCTCCGGGTTCATCAGAAACATCACCATCGCATCGGCTCTGGTTTTGGCGCCGGTCATCGGCATCCAGATCTGCTGCCAGGCCGGATCGAGCCATGCCTTGGTCAGATCGGGCGCGTAATAGGCGCCGTTGCCGAAGAAGGTATGGCAATCCATGCAGGCGCGGCTTTGAATGACCAGTTTGCCCTTCACCATCAACGCCGTGGCCTGCGCTTCGGTATAGCGCTTGCCGAACAAGAGCTGCTCGCCGCCGATGGTCGGAACGTCCTCGTGGCGCCTCCAGTCGTAGCGGTAACCGATCTGGTCGTTGATGACGTCGTAGGTCGGCACGTGCGACCCGCCGGCACGCGTCGCCTGCAGGCTGTCGATGGTCAGAAACGCCAGCACCACGAGCATGACGACAGTGGTGCTGACGGCACCCGCTTTCCAGAACTCTGGATCCTGGATATCCATAACCCATCTCCCCGCGGACCCGGAAACGAACGTCCGAATAAGGCAATCGAGACAAGTTAGCATAGCGTCGGGAAGCCGCCCTGGCTTTGACGATAGTCAAGCCGGCGGCGGATGCCGCCCGCTACGCAGGCTTAAGCCCGGTGCGGCGCCAGCGCCTGACTTTCGACCACCCTGGCCGACACAAAGACTGGAAACCGGGCCGGCGGCGGCGACCCGCCGGCCTCCCGTAACCGTCGCCGCAGCAGCGATTCGGCGCTCCAGCGGCCGCCGCCCGGCAACACAGTCAGTCGCGTCGGTACCGACGCACCGCGGCGCGGTGCGCGTGCAGATACTGCGCCAGCGCGATGGCGTTGTTGTGCGCTTCGTCCTTGGCGGAGAACAACAGCGTCACTTTCCTTGCTTGACGCAGCCGTTCGCGCAGCGGCGCCAGCGCGGCGGCGCTGGCGCCGAGTTCGGCGAAATAGCGGCGGCAAAACTCGTCCCACTTCGCCGGATCATGGTCAAACCATCGGCGCAGCGCGTCGCTCGGCGCCGCTTCGCGCTGCCAGTGGTCGATCTTCGCCGCGTCTTTCTTGAGCCCGCGCGGCCATAGCCGATCGACCAATATCCGACAGCCGTCGTCCACGGCCGGCGGCGAATAAACCCGTTTCACCGCGATTCTGGGCGGCGAGCGTGGCTTGGGTTCACTCGGCATCGCAGCGGCGATCGGCGGTTCAGCGCGACGCACCCGCTCGCCCCAGCCGCGCGATCCAGCGATACAGCATCAGGATGCTGGCGGCGAAAACGATGCCGCCGATCCACACCGCGACACCGGCGAAACCGGGCCCGACCAGCGCCAGCGGCGCGGCGCTGCCGGAGAACACGACCAGCGCGGCGAGCAGGATGCCGATCAGGCTTTCACCGACAATCATGCCGGAAGCCAGCAGCACGCCGAGCTGTTGAGTCGCTTCCGGTCTGGGGCCGCGCTCGGCGCGGCGGTCGTAGAACCAGCCGGCGACGGCACCGACCACCACCATCAGCGTGGTCGAGGTCGGCAGATAGATGCCCAGCCCCACCGCCAGCGGCGGCAGGCGCAGCTTCGGCACGAAACGGGCGAGCAACTCGTCGAGCGCGACGACGCCGGCGCCGATGACCGCGCCGATGCCGATCAGGCTCCAGTCGATGTTGTTTTCGATCACGCCCTGGGCCAGCGCCGAGATCAGCCCGGCCTGCGGCGCCGGCAGCGCCCGCGCCGGATCGGCGCCCGGCGCGCCGAGAAAACCGTAGGCGTGGTTGAGCAGATCCAGCACCGGCGGGATCACGACCGCACCGGCAGCCACGCCGATCACCAGCGCCACCTGCTGCTTCCACGGCGTGGCGTCGACCAGTTGGCCGGTCTTCAGATCCTGCAGGTTGTTGTTGGCGATGGTGGCCACCGCGAACACCACCGAGGTGATGAACAGTGCAAACGCGACCAACCCTTTTGCGGCCGTCGCCGGCAGCGCGTCCTGCACGCCGAGCACCAGCAGCAGCGCGGCGACGATCACCACCAGGATGCCGATGCCGGACAGCGGGCTGTTCGACGAGCCGATCAGCCCGGCCATGTAGCCGCACACCGCGGAGACGAAAAAGCTCATCACGACGACGAACACCAGCCCGCCCACGACCAGCGCCACCGCCGCGGCGCCGAGGCCGCTGGCGACGCCGAAGCGGTACAGCAGCCAGCCGATCGGTATCAGGCACGCGAGGCTGATCAGCGCCACCCGGCCGATCGGCAGATCCTGTTCAGTGCGCGGCAGGCTGGCCGCGCGCCCGGCGGCGCGCACGCGCGAGGCCGCCATCGCCGAGGCCAGCCCGCCGGCCACCGGCCTGACCAGTCCGATCAGCGTCCAGATCGCGGCCACGCCGATGGTGCCGGCGCCGATGAAGCGCACCTGCCGGCTCCACGCGCCCTGCGCGACGTCGGCGGCGGCGCCGGCGACCGGATGCAGCAGCGTGTAGTGCGGCACCGCCCAGCCCCAGCCGATCAGCGCGCCGACCAGCATCGCGACACCCACCGTCAGGCCCACCAGGTGACCGACGGCGAACAGCGCGTAGGACAGGGCGAAGTCGAAACCGGTCGCCGCGCCGTTGCCGCCGAGCCGGAAATACTGCGCCACGTCGCCGGCGAACAGCCGCGTGCCGACGATCACCGCGAACACCGCCGAGGACAGCGCGCCGACCACCACCGCCAGGAAACCGGCGCGGCCGGTGCCGGTGGCGTCGGCCTGCGCGGCGTCGACGCTGCCGATTTTCAGCACCTCGGCACAGGCCACGCCCTCCGGGTACGGCAGGTCGGAATCGGTCACCAGCGCGCGGCGCAGCGGGATCGTGTACATCACGCCGAGCACGCCGCCGAGCGCGCAGATCCAAAACGTCTGCCAGAATGGGAAACCCTGCCACCAGCCGACGATCACCAGCCCCGGCAGCACGAAAATGATCGCCGACAGCGTGCCGGCCGCCGAAGCCACGGTCTGCACGATGTTGTTTTCCTGCATCGTCGCGTCAGCGAAGGCGCGCAGCATCGCCATCGAGATCACCGCGGCCGGAATCGAGGTCGCGAAGGTCAATCCGGCCTTGAGGCCGAAATAGACGTTGGCGGCGGTGAACACCAGCGTGATGGCGATGCCGATGACCACGCCGCGGATGGTCAGCTCGGTGCGTGGCCCGGGGCCGCCTGGCAGTGGTGCGCTCAAGTAAGGTCTCCTCCCGATCGGGTGTTTTCGCCGGCCGCGGCGAAGACGCAGCCGGTGCCTGGAACGCGCCCGTCGGCGCGCGGCGTCACACGATAACGTGAATCGCCCCGCTGGCGCGACGCCGCAGCCGCGCGCTACGAACCCTGCATCGGCCGGCGGCCGGGCTACCGCGCGGTTTTCAGGTTCTGCGCTTTTTGCCGGCCGGCGGCTGCCAGTCGGAATAGGATTTCTGCTCGCGGGCGCGGCACACGGTCAGCGCATCGGCCGGGGCGTCTCTGGCGATGGTGCTGCCGGCGGCGATGTAGGCGCGATCGCCGATCGTCACCGGTGCAACGAGCTGGCTGTCGGTACCGATGAAGGCGTCGTCGCCGATCACCGTGCGGTGCTTAAGCACACCGTCGTAGTTGCAGGTGATGACGCCGGCGCCGACGTTGACCCGCGCGCCGACGGTGGCGTCGCCGAGATAGGACAGATGATTGGCCTTGGCGCCTTCGCCCAGCACGCTGTTTTTGATCTCGACGAAATTGCCGACGTGCACCTGGTCGGCAAGTTCGGCGCCCGGCCGCAGGCGGGCGAAAGGGCCGATGCGGGCATTCTTTCCGACCCGCGCCGATTCCAGCACGCAATGTGACGCCACCCGGGTGCCGGCGCCCAGCGCCACGTCTCGCAGCACGCAGTGCGGACCGATGCCGACGCCGTCGGCAAGCTCGATCTCTCCTTCGAGCACGCAGCCGACGTCGATGAACACGTCGCGCCCGAACTGCAGCCTGCCGCGCAGATCGAATCGCCCGGGATCGGCGAGCTGCAGACCTTCGCGCAGCAGCGTGTCGGCCTGCGCACGCTGGAAACGACGCTCGGCGCGCGCGAGTTGCGCACGATCGTTGACGCCTTCGATCTCGTCCCGCGTCGCGGTCACGGTCTTGATTTCGATCCCGTCGGCCGCCGCCAGCGCCACCACGTCGGTCAGGTAATACTCGCCCTGGGCGTTGTCGTTGCCGATTTTTGCGAGCCAGTGCTTGAGCCTGCGGGCCGGCGCGGCAAGCAGGCCGGAATTGATTTCGCGAATCGCGCGCTGTTCGACGCTGGCGTCCCGATCCTCGACGATGCCGCTGACGCGGCCGCGCGCATCGCGCAGGATGCGACCGTAGCCGCCCGGCTCGTCGAGCGCCGCGGTGACCAGCGCCAGGCCGTCGCCGGCGCCGGCGGCCAGCGCGCGCAAGGTTTGCGGGCGGATCAGCGGTACATCGCCGTAGAGAACTACCACCAGCGCGTCATCGTCAATCTGCGGCAGCGCCTGCCGCACCGCATCGGCGGTACCGAGCTGAAGCGGCTGCAGCACCGTGTGCACGCCGCCGGCGTGCGCCTGCAGCCATGCGCACACCTGCTCGGCGCCATCGCCCAGCACCACGTGACCGACGCTCAGGCCGGCCGTGCGCGCCGCCGCGAGCACGCGCCCCAGCATCGGCGTGCCGCCGACCGGATGCAGAACCTTGGGCAGTGCCGATTGCATGCGCTTGCCCTGGCCGGCGGCGAGAATGATGGCTTGTGACTGGTTCATGGCGGCGTGAGGTTGCGGTGGGTCGAAGCACCATCGTAGAGGCCGGCGCCCCTGTGCTCCAGCGGCGACAGCTCGCCGCAAAGGGCCTCAACGGCCCCTTTTGACCTTTTTCAGAAAAGCGACCAGCGCCGCGGCCTGGGCCAACTCGGCCTGGGCGCGCGCCAGATCGATATCGCCGCTGGCCGAGGCCAGCTTCTCTTCGGCGCGGCGCTTGGCGTCCAGCGCAGCCGCCTCGTCGGCATCCCTGGCGCGCAGGGCGGTGTCGGCGAGCACAGTGACCAGCTGCGGCTGCACTTCCAGGATCCCGCCGCCGACGAAGAAAGCCAGCTCCTCCCCGTCCGGCTGCTTGACGCGGACAGTGCCGGCCTTGAGGCGGGTCAACAGCGGCGCGTGACGCGGCGCGATGCCGACTTCCCCCATCTCCGCCGGCGCGAACACCATCGCCGCCTCGCCGTGGTGGATGTCACCCTCGGCGCTGACGATGTCGACGTGGATTGTGCTCATCCGCGGGCCCCGGCGATCAAAGCCGCTTGGCCTTCTCGACCGCTTCGTCGATGGCGCCGACCATGTAGAACGCCTGTTCGGGCAGATGATCGTACTCGCCGTCGACGATGCCGCGGAAACCGCGGATGGTGTCCTGCAACGACACGTACTTGCCGGGCGAGCCAGTGAACACTTCGGCGACGTGGAACGGCTGCGACAGGAAGCGTTGGATCTTGCGCGCGCGGGCGACGATGCGCTTGTCATCCTCGGACAGTTCGTCCATGCCGAGGATGGCGATGATGTCCTTGAGTTCCTTGTAGCGCTGCAGCACGCTCTGCACGTCGCGCGCGGTCTGGTAGTGGTCCTGGCCGATGACGTTGGGATCGAGCTGGCGGCTGGTGGAATCCAGCGGATCGACCGCCGGATAAATGCCCAGCGCGGCGATGTCGCGCGACAGCACCACGGTGGTATCGAGATGCGCGAAGGTGGTCGCCGGGCTAGGGTCGGTCAGGTCGTCGGCGGGCACGTACACCGCCTGCACCGAGGTGATCGAACCTTTTTTGGTCGATGTGATGCGCTCCTGCAGCACGCCCATTTCCTCGCCCAGCGTCGGCTGGTAGCCGACCGCCGACGGCATGCGGCCGAGCAGCGCCGAGACCTCGGTGCCGGCCAGGGTGTAGCGATAGATATTGTCGACGAAGAACAGCACGTCGCGACCTTCGTCGCGGAAATATTCGGCCATGGTCAACCCCGACAGCGCCACGCGCAGGCGGTTGCCCGGTGGCTCGTTCATCTGGCCGTAGACCATCGCCACTTTCGACTCCGGCAGATTGTCGAGCTTGATGACGCCCGCTTCCGACATCTCGTGATAGAAGTCATTGCCCTCGCGGGTGCGCTCGCCGACCCCGGCGAACACCGACAGGCCGGAATGCTCGGTGGCGATGTTGTTGATCAGCTCGAGCATGTTGACGGTCTTGCCGACGCCGGCGCCGCCGAACAGGCCGACCTTACCGCCCTTGGCGAACGGACACAGCAGGTCGATGACCTTGATGCCGGTTTCCAGCAGCTCGGTGGAGCCGGCCTGATCCTCATAACTCGGCGCATCGCGATGAATCGCCCAGCGCTCCTCGGATTTGACTTCGCCACGCTCGTCCTGCGGCTCGCCGAGCACGTTCATGATGCGTCCCAGAGTGGCCCGGCCCACCGGAACCGAGATCGGCTGCCCGCTGTTGGTCACCGTCAGGCCACGCTTGACGCCCTCGCTGGCGCCCATCGCGATGCAGCGCACCACGCCGTCGCCCGTCTGCTGCTGGACCTCCAGCACCAGGCTCTGGCCGTCGACGGCCAGCGCGTCGTAGATTTTCGGAATCGCCTCGCGCGGGAATTCGACGTCGATGACCGCGCCGATGATCTGCACGATTTTGCCGGAACTCATCTGCAACTATCCCCCGAAACCGGCCGTTCGGCCGCATGGTGGCACGGACACCTCGTTCCTCGGCGCGCCGCGCCGGGCACCGCCACGCTGCGGGGTAGCCCGCAGCCACGGCGCGAGAAGGCTTGAGATTCTCACATAAAACCGCGCCGCTGTCTGCCGCTCCGCCGACAGCGCGCTAAGCGTTATCGTCGCCGGCGTTGTCGGCGATCTGCTTGTCGATCCAGGCGATCAAGCCTTCGAAACCCTTTTCCTGGAACAGCTTGCGGTACTGGCCGCGCTTGAGCGCCAGATCGCTAACGCCGTCGACGACGACGTTGGCGATCTTCCAGCCGGCGGCGGAGCGATGCAGCTGATAATCGAAATGGATGACATCGCCGCTGGACGGCTTGAACAGATAGCGCTCAAGCACGTCGTTGCCCAGAGCCCGCGCCGACATCCGCTGGAAGCTCTCGCCCGAGTAGCCGTCGAATTCGCGTGCATAGCTGGACAGGGACAGCTTCGCCAGCGCCGCCTCCAGCGATTGCCGCTGCGGGCCGCTGAGCTTGTCCCAGTCCGGCCCCAGAATCAGCCGCGCGATGAACGGAAAGTCGAAGCTGTTCTCGACCACCGGCTTGAGTTTGTCGTAGCGGCCGCGGTAGCCGAGCCGCTTGCCGCCTTTCATCGCCGCGATCAGCGCCCGGTGCAACTGCTCGACCGGTACCGCAGCGGCCGTCGGCGCGGCATCCGCGGCCGCTGTCGTGCCGGCGGTATCGGCGGCATTAGCGGCATTGGCGGCGGCCGCAAAGCACCAGGGAAGCAGCGTCCAAATCAGGATTTTCTTGATCATGTTTTCCAGTCTAATGCAGGGCGCTGAACACCCGATTAACTAAATTACAATTACAAAGCGGCCCTTTCAGCGGGCGTAGCTGCGGCCTTTCCATTGCGAGCGCACGCCGCGCCAGTAGCGCAGCGCCGAGGACCAGGTCATCGCCAGAAACAGCGTTCCGGTCAACGGCAGCAGCAGCGCCCAGCCCAGGCTGCGCCGATAGTAGCGCAGCACCGGCAGATAGCTGAGGGCCATGGCCGCCAGCGCCGCTGCGCCGAGCGTGCGCGCGCCCGGCAGCGCGAGTGCCGCCAGCGGCAGCCAATAAGCAGCCGCAAACACCGCCGTGACCAGCAGCAACAGACCCGTCGAGTAACGCAGTTGCGTGAACGCCGAGCGCACGACCATCTGCTGGATCGACGCCAGACTGCCGTAAGGCCGCAGACTGATCACGCCGCGCGACAGCCCCACCCAGGTGCGGTTGCCGGCACGCTTGAGCCGCATCGCCAGCGTGCAGTCATCGATCAGCGCATCGCGCAGGCCGGCAAACCCGCCGAGGCCGCGCAGCGCCGCGGTATCGACCAGGACGCAGCCGCCGGCGGCTGCGGCCAGCCAGCGCGGCCGTCCGGCGTTGGCGAGGGCAAACGGGTACAGCAGCTTGAAGTAATAGACGAAAGCCGGCAGCAGCAGCCGGTCCCAGAACGAGCGCTGCGACAGCCAGGCCATCAACGAAGCCAACGCCGCGCCCTGCCGGAGCTTGTGCGCCGCCAGCGCCGGCAGCAGGCCGGGCGCCAGTTCGATATCGGCGTCCAGCAGCAGCGTCAACGGCGTGCGCACCTCGCCCAGTCCCTGCTCGAGCGCCCACAGTTTGCCGGCCCAGCCGGCCGGCAGCGGTCGCCCCGCCAGCACGGCGACGCCGGCGAAATCACGCGCGATCGCGGCGGTTTCGTCGCCGGATTGATCATCGACGACGACGACCTGGAGCCCGCGGCCCTGCGCGGTCAGCGCCGCCAGCGTGCGGCCGATCACCGCAGCCTCATCGCGCGCCGGAATCAACGCAGTGACTTGCGACAGATCGGCCTCCGGCCGCGGGCCGTCAGGCTCGAGATGCTCGCGGGTACTCCACGGCCGCCACGGCGCCGCCAGCGTCGCCCACCAGATCAACGCGCCCGGAAGGCCCAGCCACCAGGCACCGCTCATCGCCGCGGCCGCGGCATCGGCGGCGGCTTCAACTGCGGATTCAGCGAACGGAACTGCTGACCGCCGGCCGGCGGATCGCCGCAACCGGCACCTTCACTGCAGTGGCTGCGGCGCGATCGCCGTACAGGATCGGCAGATCCGGTGCCATCGGGCCGTCGGTCCTGGGGCCGAACATCGCCACCTTCGCCGCCTTCAACGGGTGCGCGAAGGTGTCGTTGACCGCGGTGCCTTCGAAGCCGCAGTGGGCCATGCAGTTGTCGCATTTCGGATTCTTGCCGACGCCGTAGCTGTCCCAGTCGGTGGTCTCCATCAGCTCCCGGTAGGACTTGGCATAGCCCTCGTCGACCAGCAGGTAGCACGGCCTCTGCCAGCCGAACACGTTGTAGGTCGGGTTGGCCCATGGCGTGCACTGGTAGCTCTGGTTGCCGGCGATGAAGTCGAGGAACATCGGCGACTGGTTGAACACCCACTTGCTGTGGCGCCGCTTGCCTTCCTTGAACACGTTGCGGAACAGGCTCTTGGACTGGGTGCGGCCGAGGAAAACGTCCTGGCGCGGCGCGTGTTGATAGCTGTAGCCCGGTGACACGGTGATGCCTTCGACGCCCAGCGTCATCACGTAGTCGAAGAAATCGGCGACTTCGGCCGGCGCTTCGCCGGAGAACAGCGTGCAGTTGATGGTGACCCGGAATCCGCGCGCGCGCGCCAGCTTGATCGCCTCCACTGCCTTCTCGAACACGCCCTCCTGGCAGACCGATTCGTCGTGACGCTGCTTGAGACCGTCGAGGTGGATCGAGAACGTCAGATATGGGCTCGCCGCGTACTCGTCGATGTGCTTCGTCAGCAGAATCGCGTTGGTGCACAGGTAGACGAACTTCTTGCGCTCGACCAGCCCGGCGACGATCTGCGGCATTTCCTTGTGGATCAACGGCTCGCCGCCGGGGATCGACACCATCGGCGCGCCGCACTCGTCGGCCGCGCGCAGCGCGTCCTCGACGCTGACGCGCTGCTGCAGGATCTCCTTCGGATAGTCAATCTTGCCGCAGCCGGCGCAGGCGAGGTTGCACTGGAACAACGGCTCCAGCATCAGCACCAGCGGGTAACGTTTCTCGCCGCTGAGCTTCTTGCCCAGAATATAGCGGGCGACTTTGACTTGTTGGATCAGTGGAACAGCCATCGGGGACTCCTTCATTCGGCGCGGCTTGCGGCCGCGCCACCACTTGATTGCAGTTTACAGAAGGCGCCGTTGCCGTGCTCTGAACCGCCGCCGGAATGCCGCGCGCGGATGCGCGCCCACTCGATCAGAAACCACGGCGTGAAATTGCGCGGCGCGCGGGCGATCTCCGCGTCCAGCGCTGCGGGCGAGGCATAGCGAACCGCCTCGATCTCGGTTGGATTGACCTGGGCCGCGTCGTCGCTGACGCCGGCGAATACCCAGCACAGCTCGCGTTCGGCGCCGTCCGCGTCAAACTGTGCCTGGTATTCGAACTTGAACAGAAACTCGAGCGGGCAATCGAAGCCCAGCTCCTCGACCAGCCGCCGGTGCGCCGCCGCCTCGACCGTCTCGCCGCGGCGCGGGTGGCTGCAGCAGGTGTTGGACCAGAATCCCGGCCACAGCCGTTTGCCGGCAGCGCGCCGCTGCAACAGCAGCCGGCCGCGGCGATCGAATACGAATGCCGAAAACGCCCGGTGCAACTTGCCCGTGCCGGAGTGCGCCGCGGCCTTGTCCAAGTAGCCGATCTCACGGTCATCGGCATCGACCAGGATCAGCGGTTCGTCGTCGAACGACACCACCCGGCGCCGGCCGGCCGCTGCCGCGTTGGAGCCGTCAACCAACGGACACCTCCATCGCCTGATAGCCGGCTTCGCGCAGCGCGGCAATCACCGGCGCCGGTTCCGGGCACAGGGCGACGATCGAGCCGCCGCCGCCGCCGCCGGTCAGCTTGGCGCCCAGCGCGCCGTGGTTGCGCGCGATCTGCACCAGCTCTTCCAGCTCCCAGCTCGAAACCTGCAGCGCGTTGAGCAGGCCGTGGCAGATATTCATCAGCTCGCCGAGGCGCTCGAGGTCGTAGGCCTCGATCGCTTTCACGCCGGCCAGCGTCAGCCCGTCGATCTCGCGGAAAATGCGCTCGTAGAGGGCGGGACTCTTCTGCCAGGCCTGGCGCACCCGACCGACCGTCTTGGCGGTCAGGCTCTCCTTGCCGGAGATGCCGATCACCAGCGGCAGCGGCTTGGGCACCATGATCGGCTTCATCTTCGACGGCGCACCGTCGGCGCCGCGCCGGTAGAGCACGAAACGGCCGTAGGTGGCCAGCGTGTTGTCGATCCCGGACGGCGTCCCGTGCGCCACTTTTTCGCACTCGAACGCCAGCGCGTTGACCTGCTCGTCGGACAATCCGATGTGAAAATGCTGATCCAGCGCGCGGATGATCGCCACCGCCATCGCCGCCGAGCCGCCGAGACCCATCGCCCGCGGCACGTTGGGGAATACCTCGATGCGCATCGAGCGCTGGGTCAGCTCCAGCTTGTCGAAAACGATGCCCAGCGAGCGCTGGAATGAATCGCGGTGCGCCGGGTCGGTGTGCAGGTGGTATTCGACGCCCCAGCGCGGAATCAGCATGTTGACGCCGCCGGATTCGGCTTCGTGCACCTTGGCCTGGATCGCCAGCGGCACCGGCGCGGCGATCGCATGGCTGCCGTAGACCACCGCGTGCTCGCCGAGCAGGATCACCTTGCCGTGGCCACACAGCCGCGGGTCAGGTTTTTCCGACGCCTGCGCGCCGCGCGCGGTCTTGCGCAGACCGACGATGACCTCCTGCGCCTTCCACACCTTGATGTCGCCGGACTCGATCAGCTTTTCCACCACCGCGTCGAAAATTTCCGGCGTGGCGCCGGCGGCCATCGCCACGCTGCGCGCGTGCAGCGTCATGTGGCCCTGCTGGATGCCGTCGGTGACCAGCGCGCGCAACGCCGAGAAGTTCTGCGCCAGGCCGACCGCGCCCATCACTTCGGCCAGTTCGCGGGCGCTGCCGACGCCGAGCAGCCGGTGATTCAGCGCCACCGTCGGATTCGATTGCAACGGCCCGCCGACGGTACCGACCTTCAGCGGCAGGTCGATCTCGCCGACCAGCGCGCCCTCCTCGCCCGGCGCGGTACCCTGGTACCAGCGCGTCAGCGAACTGTAGCGGCCGCTGCGCGCGGCATAAGCGTGCGCCGCCGCCTCGATCGCGCGCCAGTCGTTGCCGGTGGCGATAGCCACCGCATCGACGCCGTTCATCACCCCCTTGTTGTGGGTCGCCGCGCGGTACGGATCGACGCTGGCGAAATCGTTGGCCAGGATCACGCCGTCGCGAACATCCTCGCCGCGGTAACCCTTGCCGTTGAGCGTGTCGACCGGGATCACCGCGCGTGCACGCACCATCGCGCGGTCGGTCAGGTTGGACAGAATCCGCAGGAACACCTTGCCGTCGGTGATCGTCTCCACCAGCCCGGCGACGCCCTCGCACATCGTGTTGACCAGGTTGGCGCCCATCGCGTCGCGGGTGTCCACCAGCAGATGCACCACCAGCATGTCGCGACCGTCCGGCAGCCGGTGCAGATGTCCCTCAAGGTCGCGGCAACCGCCGCCACGGGCCACCATCTGCGGGTGCAGGCTGTCGGCCAGGTCAAGGATCTCCTGCTTGCGCGCGAGCAGCGCGGCCTGCGCCTTGGCGACGTGCGGGATGTCCACCACCTGCACCTGACCGATCAGGATGGATTCGGTGGATTCGGTGGCGAAACCGCCGCCGGCACGCACGATCTTGGCGGCCGACGACAGCGCGGCAACGATCGACGGTTCCTCGACCACCAGCGGCACGATGTAGTCGCGGCCGTTGATCAGGAAATTCATGCCGAGACCGACCGGCAGTCCCATCACGCCGACCACGTTCTCGATCATCTTGTCGGCCTTGTGCAGCGGCAGCGTGTGCTCGCCGCTGACCAGGGCCTGATAGTCCTCTTCGGTCAGCCAGCCGCGCTCGCGCATCAAACGCACGCGGTTGAAGACCGACAATTTGTAGAACTCGGGGAATCGCGCGCGTTCAGTCATCAGCTTGCTCCGAAAACCTGCAGCTCCAATCCCTGGCGCGCCGGCGTCAGCTGCGGACACGCGAACCCGGCCTGAGCGAGCTTGCGGCGGATAGTTACAATGCGCTCCGGATCGGCGCACAGCGCCACACCCAGATCGCCGCCGCCAGCACCGCAGGGCTTATAAACGCCACCCGCGGCCGCCACCAGCGCACCGATACGACAGTGCGCGGCGGAATAAATTGCGATTTTAGCGGCATCGCCAAGTTTTTGCAGCGCAACAGCGTACTCGGCGCAGGCCGCCAGCAGCGCGTCATTCTGACCGCGCGCAACCGCCTCGGCACCGGCTTCGGCCAGCGTTTCCAGCTCGGCGAAATGCGCGGCATAGCGGCGCGGCTGCTGCTCGCGCCAAGCCGCCAGCCGGGCCAGAAAATCTCCGGTGGAGGCCGGCCGGCCGCTCCAGACGAACAGATGCGGCAAATTCACCGGCCAGGCGCAGGCGGCAACCTGCGGCCGATCGCCGGTCGTCAGCCGGTAAACCAGACAGCCGCCATGGACCGCCGCCGCCAGATCGGCGCCGCTGCCGCGGCCGCCCTGAAATGCCCGATGCAGCGTCAGCAGTTGCGCCAGCCAGGCGTCGCGGTCAGCCAGCGGCGCGCCGGCCGCCGCGGCCAAAGCCGAAGCCAGCGCCACCGTCAGCGCGGCGCTGGAACCCAGCCCCAGCTTGCGGCGCACACCGGACCCGCCGACGAAGAACGCCGCCGTATCGAGTTCGAGCGCAAGCCCGCCAGCGGGCACCTGAGCCCGCATCGCCAGTCCGCGCAGCACCTGATCCACCAGCGCCAGCCGCGTCCGGCTATCGGCGTCCGGCCAGCGCGGGGATCCCTCCGGGTCGCGTGTGAAATGCAGCCGCTGCGACAGGACTTCCGGCGCCTCGATCCAACTGTCGCCGGTGCCGGTGACGCTCAGGTGGGCCCGGGCACGCACCTCGACTGCCAGCACCAGCGCCGGTGCGCCCTCCAACACCGCGTACTCGCCGAGCAGCAGCAGTTTGCCGGGCGCGCTGGCGGCAATGTTCAAACCGCACCCGCCCGAGCGGCACCGACCTGGTCGGCGCCGATCAGCCGCGCGCCTTCGCCGAGCCCGGCGGCGACCACTTCCAGCACCCCGGGCACCGCGTGCAGCGTCCGCGCCACGCGCTCGGCGGCCGACGGCAGGCAGATCGCCTTGAGCTGAGGTCCGGCATCGTTGGTAAAAAACACCGGTACGCCCCCGGCGCGCAGCGCGCGCACCGCGTGCAGCGCCTCCACGGTGGCGCCGTTCCAGTACACCAACCCGGGACGCGCGGCCAGCGCCAGCGCGTGCATCTTCAGGCAGGAATGCTCGGCCACCTCGGCCAGCCGTTCGAAGTCGCGGCCGGCGATGGCCGCGCGCGCCTGCGCCAAATCGGCCATCTGCGCCTGCAGCCAGGCGGTCCAATAGGGCGAGCTTGCCGCGGTGCGATTCATGCCTTCGGTGGAGCCGACGCTCTTGATCGCGCGCGAAGTGATCGCCACCAGCACCGACAGCGGCCAGTCGGCGGCCGCCAACAGCGGTTCGGCGACCGAATCGCCGCCATCCGGGCGCTGGCCGCGGTGCCATTCGACGAAACCGCCGAAAATCGACCGCGCCGCCGAACCGGAGCCCTGGCGGGCCAGCGCCGAGCACTCGGCCGGAGACATCCCCAGGCCCAGTGCGGCGTCCGCAGCGGTGACCAGAGCCGCGAACCCCGAGGCCGACGACGCCAGCCCGGCGCCGGTGGGAAAGTTGTTCCACGATTCCACCCGCGCGCGCAGATCGATGCCGGCGCGCCGGCGCAGCAGATCCAAGCAGGCGCAAACCCGCGTCGCTCCACCGGCGTCGGTGCGGCCATCGAGCTGCACCTGATCGACGGCAAGCTGCGGATCGAAACGCACGCAAGTGCGGGTCCACAGCCGGTCGAGGGTGATCGAGATCGAGCCGACCGCCGGCAGGTTCAGGCGCGCGTCGCGCTTGCCCCAATACTTGATCAGCGCAATGTTGGGCTGTGCCTGCGCGGCAGCGGACAGCGGCGCCGGATCAGCCGATGTGGACACGGGTCGGAGGTAAGAGGCGGACGCCGAATTGTAGATCAGCCCGGCGGCGGCTGCGGACCATGGACCCGGGTCCAGGTGGTTGAACCGCCGAACACCGGCATGCCGACATACCCGCGCAACACCAGATGCTTGGCGTCTTTGAGCCACACCAGGCACTGGTAGGTGTGGCCGTTGTCGGAGTTGTAAATGCGGCCGGCATGCCACTGGCGGTCGTCGGCGTCGTAACGCAGGCCCCACAACATCTTCAGACCCAGCAGCGGGCGATCGCGCAGGCCCGGATCGGAATTGTTGCTGTCGAGAATCAGCTTGCCGGCGAGATCGGCGCCGTCCTCTTCGCTGTAGCGGCTCTGCTTGAGCCATACCAGCCGGCCTTCGTAGCGGCGCGCGGCACCGCTGCCGGCGGCCTGAATCTGCACGATAGCGTCGCGCGTATCGACCAACCAGTAGCCGAGAATCCTGTCGGCCGGCGCGGCGCCTCCAGCCGCAACATGGGTGGGCATTACCGCCAACGCCGCCGCGACCAACCCGGCGGCGAACCACCCTCGCGTTCGCATTGCTCGGACCTCCTGCCTCCAGCGTGAGCGCTGGGGCCAATAGCCTAATCGATCGACGGCGCCGGTATGATGCGACCATGCCGCTTCATCTCCGGCGTCCGCCCAGCGCCTGCTCGGCGACCGGACGAAGTGTAACCGCGGCACAGATCGTTCCCGATAGCGCCAGAAGCATGTCGGCTTCAATGAGGCCGAGGCGAATTCGCCTCGGAAATACGAGCGCGCCTCCTCGAGCACAGCAGGACGATCACTGCTTCAATGAGGCCGAGGCGAATTCGCCTCGGAAATGCCGTGGCCAACGAGCCCGGAGCGCGAACTGATCGCTCGCTTCAATGAGGCCGAGGCGAATTCGCCTCGGAAATGGACGCAGATCGCTTCGCCCCACTGCTGCTGATCGATGCTTCAATGAGGCCGAGGCGAATTCGCCTCGGAAATCGATTCCGTCCGGCGAGATCGGCGCCGTCCTCTTCGCTGTAGCGGCTCTGCTT
>JAGWMX010000056.1 GCA_028871525.1 Gammaproteobacteria bacterium | reverse complement strand
GCACCACCTGGCCGCCGAGCAGGCGCTCTTCAGCGGCAGGGATGCCGACCCCCCACTCCCAGCCGACCCGGCACAGCAAAAACACGATACACGCCCAAGCAATACCGTCGCCAGCCAGTGCGTAAGCGCTAAGATCCAACAAGAACAACCCGTAGATTACACCGGACAAGCCAACATAAGTTTCAAGCTGCGGCGTGAACCAGTACAGGCCAAGACTCATACCGATGCCGATCAGCAGTAGGCGCAGGCTCCAGTCAGTTGCCGTCAATGGCTGCGGACACAAAAAACCCCAGAGAACCAGGCTGAGCGCATTGAACAGCCAATGCCAGAACCCCAGATGGACGAAATTGTCGGTAAGCAGGCGCCACCACTGGCCATCCGTGACCGCCTGACGCTGATAGGACAGCGCTGCCGCCCAGGTCGACGGCGCCAGCAGCAACAGCCCGCTGACGGCTGACAACAGCAACGGCCCTCCCCAGATGTTCAGGGAACCTTGCAGGCGCTTTGTTATCATAAAAACCCAAAGGCACAGGTGCGTCATGAGCGGATCTCAAGCCCCGATGAATCCTTCTTTACGCCGCAGTCGGGCTGCGGGTTTCACCCTGATCGAAATCATGGTGGTGGTGGTGATCCTCGGTATCCTGGCCGCGATCGTTGTGCCGCGGATTATGGATCAGCCCGACAAGGCCCGGGTCGCCAAGGCCAAGCAGGACATCCAGGTGCTCGGCACGGCTCTGGATCTCTATAAACTCGATAACTACGCCTACCCGTCGACGCAGCAGGGGTTGCAGGCGTTGGTCAACCCGCCGCAGGGTGATCCGCCGGCGCCGAACTGGAAACCCGGCGGCTATATCCAGAAGCTGCCCACGGATCCCTGGGGCCATCCTTACCAATACCTGTATCCCGGAGTCAAAGACCCCAACGGCTACGATCTGTATACGCTCGGCGCCGACGGCAAACCGGGCGGCGACGGCATCAACGCTGATATCGGCAACTGGGATCTGGGCGGCTGAACGTCGCCCGCTCGCTGCCACGCCGGCGATGAAAGCGCGATCCAGCCGCGGCTTCACGCTGCTAGAGGTGGTAGTGGTCACGGTGATCGTCGCCATCCTCGCCGGCTTCATCACCTTGTCGATCGGCAGCCGGGATACCGAAGACCGGATGCAGACCGAGGCTCAGCGCCTGCAGCAGTTGATCGAACTGGCCGCCGAGGAATCGCAGCTCAAAGGTGTGCAGCTCGGACTGCAGTTCACCGACCAGGGGTACCGTTTCCTGACGCTGGACGACAAATCCAATCTCTGGCGACCATACCAGACCGGCGGTCCATTGCGACCGCGGGCACTGCCGCCGCCGTTTCGCATCGAACTGCGGATCGACGACCGGCAGATGCCGTCGGCGCCCAGCCAACAGCCGCCCCAAAAAACCAAGCCGCAGGTACTGATTTACTCCAGCGGCCAGATGACGCCGTTCACCGCCGTGCTCAGCGCACCGGATCTGAGCTTTGCTTACCGGCTCAAGGCCGACGCTCTGGGCGGCCTCAAACTCGAAGCGGAGACCGGTTCGTGAGCTCGCCGCGCGCATCCGGCTTCACGCTGCTCGAGGTTCTGGTCGCACTGGTGGTGCTGGCGGTGGCGTTGGCGGCGATCATCGCCGGCGGCGCGCGTTATGCCGATGCCGCCGAACGGCTGCGCCAGAAAACCGTCGCGCTGTGGGTTGCCCATAACCGGTTGACCGAGATCGAACTGGCACCGGCATGGCCCGACCTCGGCAAGAGCGACGATGACGTCGATATGTCCGGCCGCACCTGGACCTGGCATGTGGAGGTCAAAAAAACGTCGGATCCTCAACTGCGACGCGCCGATCTCTTTGTGACTTTGAAAAACAGCGACGCCAGTGTGGTGAAACTGTCCGCCTTTATCAGCCAGACTGGTCGCTCAAATCAGTGAACCGGCGCCCGGACGGCTTCACGCTGCTGGAACTGATCGTCGTTATCGGCATCTTTGCGGTCATGGCGGCGATGGCGTACGGCGGGCTGCGTTCCGTGCTCAATGCGCGCGGCCGCATCGAGGCGTCGCTGGCACGCACCGCAGCGTTCCAGAAAGCCTATTGGGTCATGCGCGATGATTTCATCAACGCCGACGCACGGCCGATCACCGACGGTGACGGCCAGCGCAAACCCGCGCTGTTGTACGTACCGCTGGACCGGCGGCTGGGCTTTACTCGCGGTGGCTGGGGCAACCCGACCGATCTGCCGCGCTCGACGCTGCAACGCGTCGGCTATGTATTCGATTACGACAAGCAGCAACTGCTGCGCCGCACCTGGCCGGTACTGGACCGTGCGCCACAGACGCAGCCTGTTGATACGCTGCTGCTGGATCGGATCAGCCAGGTTCATTGGCGTTTCCTCGACGCCAATGGGCAGTGGCACGATGTGTGGCCGGACACCGGGGCGGTGCAGACCCGAAGCGCCGGCGACGCTCCCCCGCCGCAGGCGGTGGAACTCCAGTTCACCGCCAGGGATTGGGGTCAGATCCGCTGGATGTTCAGTTACGGCATCGGCACCGGCGGAGTCAGTCCGCCCGCCAGCGTTCCGCCGCCGCCCGCATCCCCGCCGCTGCAGCCGGCGCCCGGGCTCTCGAATCCACAGCAACCCAACGGCGGTTGAGCGGGAGCTCTCCTCGGATCAGGGAGCATTCGAGTCGGAGTTGACCTTGAGCCGATTGGCTCTATTCTGCCCGCTGGGCATCCAACCGATTCAAGGAGAATTGCAGATGGCTAAAGTGCTGATCCTGTATTACAGCAGCTGGGGACACATCGAACAGTTGGCGCGTGCCGAAGCCGAAGGCGCCCGCGCCGCCGGTGCCGAGGTCGCGGTCAAGCGCGTCCCGGAACTGGTGCCCAGGGAGGTGGCCGACAAGTTCCATTACAAGCTCGATCAGACCGCCCCCATCGCCGCCGTCGACGACCTGCCCGCTTATGATGCGATCATCTTCGGGACGCCGACGCGCTTCGGCAACATGGCCGCGCAGATGCGCAATTTCCTCGATCAGACCGGCGGGTTGTGGGCCACCGGCAAGTTGATCGGCAAAGTCGGCAGCGTGTTTACCAGTTCCGCCTCGCAGCATTGGGGCCAGGAAACCACAATCACCAGTTTTCATCACACGCTGTTGCACCATGGCTTCGTCATCGTCGGGGTGCCGCCGTCGGTCAAAGAACTGTATGTGCTCGACCAGGTCAGCGGTGGATCGCCGTACGGCGCCAGCACCCTGGCCGGCGGCGACGGCTCGCGCCAGCCGAGCGACAACGAACTGGCGATCGCCCGTGCCCAGGGCGGACATGTGGCGCGTATCGCTGCCAGGCTCAGCGCCTAATTGGGCGCCAGCACCCGCGCG
Source organism: Gammaproteobacteria bacterium (assembly GCA_028871525.1). Taxonomy (GTDB): domain Bacteria; phylum Pseudomonadota; class Gammaproteobacteria; order Nevskiales; family Nevskiaceae; genus SCRT01. The sequence goes on along the minus strand of JAGWMX010000056.1, from coordinate 14,138 downwards.
TGCGGGAAGCCCTGCGCCGCGGCGTGCTGACGCGCCTGTTCGGCGGCGGCACCGCTCTTGAACGGACCCAAGCGGACGCGGTAGTAGGTATGTCGACCGACCACCGCCGATGCGACCTCGCCATGCATCTCTGCCGGTTTGACGCTGGCCAACACCTTGTCGGCTGAGTGTGCGTTCGAAAAGCTCGCCACTTGCACCCACCAGGCTGCCGCCGGTGCCGCCGGTTTACGTGCCGCCGCCGCCCTCGCCCCATGAACCACCGGTTTAGGAACCGCAGCGATGGAGGTTGTCGCGCTGGCAGCGGAGGCCGGGGTGGTCGCCGCGGCTGCGGAATTCGCGGCCGCCGCTGATTCAGCAACCGCGGCCGACGAGCGGGAGCCGACCGGTGCGGCGCTGAGCGGAATTGCATGATCTTCCGGCGGCGCATGCCGGCGCGGAAGCAAAAAGCTCAACAGGAACAGAACGACCAGAACCAAAGCCAGACCGATCAGCCGCTTGCTCAATGTTTCGTTCATCGCACAGCCCTCCTGCCAGGTGGGTTCAAGCCACCGCCAGCGCGGCGGCGACGGTTAGAAAAGATCCGCAGATCACCACCGGACCTGCGCGCCCGGCCGCGCGCTCGGCCGCCGCCAGCGCCTGATCCAGATGCTCAAATTCTTGCAGCGGCACATCGGCACCCGCGCAGCGCAGCGCCAGCGCCGCTGCCGACAGGCCGCGCGGCGGCGGCAGGCCGACGCAATAAAAACACGCTGCCTGCGGCGCCAGTGCGCTGGCCACCGCTTCCACTGGCTTGTCCGACAGCATACCGAGCACCACCGGGGCGCGTTGCCCGCGGCACGTCGAAGCCAGATAGGCGGCCAGAGCCCGGGCTGCCTCGGCGTTATGGGCGACGTCATACAACCGGCGGCCGACCCGTTGCAGGCGCCCCGGCAGGCGCAGTCGCGGCAAGGCGACACGGATCGCCGCTTCGTCAACGGGCAGCAGGGGTTGCAATGCAACGATGACGGCCAGCACCCCGGCCGCGTTGGCAAACTGGAACTCGCCCGGCAGGCCAGGCGGCGGCAGAGCGTCGAAGCTGATTTCATGTGACTGCCAGCGCCAACCCCGATGCTGCTTGGTGTAACCGAAATCGCGACCGGCCAGTTGCAGTGACGCACCGAGCCGTTCGGCTTCGATCAGCACGCTGTCGGGTGGTGTGGTGTCGGCGACCACCGCTGGCCGTCCGGCGCGGAAAATGCCGGCTTTTTCAGTACCGATCGTGTCGCGGTCCGGCCCCAGCCAGTCGCGGTGGTCGAGACCGACGTTGGTCAGCAGCGCGCCGTCGGCATCGACGATATTGACCGCATCCAGTCGCCCGCCCAAGCCGACTTCCAGCACCTGCACCTCGACCGAGTGGCGGGCGAACAGCCACAGCGCGGCCAGCGTGCCGAATTCGAAATAGGTCAGCGAAACGGCTTCGCGCGCATGCTCCACCGCGGCGAAGGCTGCGCACAATTCGGCATCTGCCACCGGAGAATCGTCGATGACGATGCGTTCGTTGTAGCGCAGCAGATGAGGGCTGGTATAGCAACCGACACGGTAGCCGGCGGCACGATAGATTTCGGCGGCAAGCATTGCGCTGGACCCTTTGCCGTTGGTGCCGGCCACCGTCAGGGTGCGCGTTCGTGCGGGCAGCACTGCGAGTCGGCGTCCGACTGCGGCAACGCGCTCCAGGCCGAGTTCGATCGGCCGTGGGTGCAGGCGCTCCTGATAAACCAGCCAGTGCTGCAAATCCCAGTCGGATGGCGCAGTCGCGTTCACCGGTTGCGGGATTTACGCAGGACTGCGTTGGCCGAGGATCGACAACAGGCGGTGGATGCGTTCGCGCATGTCGCGGCGATCGACAATCAGGTCGATGGCACCGTGCTCGAGCAGAAACTCCGCGCGCTGAAACCCTTCCGGCAGCTTCTGACGCACGGTCTGCTCGATCACACGGGGACCGGCGAAACCGATCAAGGCCCTGGGTTCGGCGACGTTGACATCGCCGAGCATCGCCAGGCTGGCCGACACACCGCCCATCGTCGGGTGGGTCAGCACGCTGACGAACGGCAGGCCGCGTTCGGCCAATCGGGTCAGCGAAGCCGAGGTCTTGGCCATCTGCAGCAGCGAGAACAACGATTCCTGCATGCGTGCACCGCCGGATGCGGAAAAGCACACCAGCGCGCAGCCGTGTTCCAGGCAGGCGTTGACGCCACGCACGAATTTCTCGCCGACCACGCTGCCCATCGACCCGCCCATGAAGCCGAATTCGAACGCACAGGCCACCAGCGGCAGGCTTTTGAGCTGGCCGCGAATCACCACCAGCGCATCGTCTTCGTCAGTGTCGCGACGCGCCTCCTCCAGCCGCTCCTGGTAGCGCCGGCTGTCCTTGAAGTGCAGGGGGTCGGTGGCGCGCAGGCCGCGGCCTATTTCCTCGCGCGGCTCGGGATCGAGGAAATGATTAAGCCGCACCCGCGCAGCGATCGGTCGATGCGCTGCGCACTTCGGACAGACTTCGAGCGTGCGCTCCAGTTCGGCACGATAAAGCATCGATCCGCATGCCTCGCATTTGCTCCACAGGCCTTCCGGCACGCTCTTGCGGCGTACGCCTTCGGTCAGGAGTTTGGAACCGCTGATCTTTTCCAGCCAACTCATGAGATGATCCGCTGGCTGTCGATCGCGCTGCGGAGTTCTGCAAGCTGGGCGGTCAATGCGCCCGCCAACTGCTGCGGCGCACCGAGGTGGCGCTCGACCGTGGCCACCAGTGCGCTGCCGACGACCACCGCGTCAGCCACGGCAGCAACTGCATGCGCGGTGGCGGCGTCACGCACACCGAAGCCGACCGCCACCGGCAGGCGGCTGTGCCGGCGTACCTGCTGCAGTTTTTCGGCGACGCTGTCGACGTTCAGCCGGTCCGAACCGGTAACGCCTTTCAACGAGACATAATAAAGATAACCGCTGGCGTGGCCGGCAATCTCGGCGACGCGCGATTCGGAGCTGGTTGGCGACAGCAGCAGCACGCGGTCGATATTGTGGGTGCGCAGCGGCGCGACCATCGGTTCGAGTTCGTCCACGGCCCAATCGACGATCAGCACGCCGTCGACGCCGGCCCGGTGTGCGCGCTCGGCAAAACACTCCATTCCCATCGTCTCGACCGGATTCAGATACCCCATCAGCACCACCGGCGTATCGCCGTCGCGTCGGCGGAATTCGGTCACCATCTCCAGCACGCGGCCGAGACCCGTACGCTGGTTCAGGGCACGCTCGCAGGCGCGCTGGATCACCGGGCCATCGGCCATAGGGTCGGAAAACGGAACGCCCAGCTCGATCAGATCGGCACCACCGGCTACCAGCGCATGCAGCAATTCCACCGTCATCCGCGGAGTCGGGTCGCCGGCGGTGATGTACGGGATCAGCGCCTTGCGCCCTTGAGACGCCAGATGCCGCAACCGCACGTCGATGCGCGAACCGCCGCCGGCGGGGGACTGGATTGCGACGGCCGTCACAGCAGTTCGATCCCTTCGCGCTTGGCGATGGTGAAGATATCCTTATCGCCGCGGCCGGACAGGTTGACCACCAGCGCGGCGTCACGCGGCAGCCGCGGCGCCAGTTCGGCGGCGTAGGCCAATGCGTGCGCGGATTCCAGAGCCGGAATGATGCCTTCCACGCGAGCCAATTCGTGGAACGCGGCCAGCGCTTGCTCGTCGGTGACGGTGGTGTAGGTGACGCGGCCGATATCCTTGAGCCAGGCATGCTCGGGCCCGACTCCGGGGTAATCCAGGCCGGCAGAGATCGAGTGCGTCGACAGGATCTGACCATCGTCGTCGCTCATGACATAGGTGCGATTGCCGTGCAGCACGCCCGGCCGCCCGGCCGACAGCGACGCCGCGTGCTTGCCCGACGGCAGCCCCAGGCCGCCGGCCTCGACGCCGTACATCGCCACCCCGGTATCGTCGAGGAACGGATGGAACAGGCCGATTGCGTTGGAGCCGCCGCCGACGCAGGCCACCAGCGCATCAGGCAGCCGCCCCAGCATTTCCAATGACTGCCGCCGCGCCTCGCGGCCGACCACGGCATTGAAGTCGCGCACCAGCATCGGATAGGGATGGGGGCCGGCGACGGTGCCGATGATGTAAAACGTGTCGTCGACATTGGTCACCCAGTCGCGCAACGCTTCGTTCAAGGCGTCCTTGAGCGTGCGCGTACCGGCGGTCACCGGTATCACCTCGGCGCCGAGCAGCTTCATCCGGTAGACGTTCGGACTCTGCCGCTGCACGTCTTCGGCGCCCATGTAGACGACGCATTTCAAGCCCAGGCGTGCGGCGACGGTAGCGCTGGCCACGCCGTGCTGGCCGGCGCCGGTCTCGGCGATGATCCGGGTCTTGCCTAACGCCCGGGCCAGCAACGCCTGACCGACGGTGTTGTTGATCTTGTGCGCGCCGGTATGGTTCAAATCCTCGCGCTTGAGAAAGATGCGCGCGCCGCCCCATTTGGCGGAAAGCCGTTCGGCCGGGTACAGCGGGCTCGGCCGGCCGACGTAGAGCGACAGATCACGATCGAGTTCGGCGCGAAACTGCGGGTCATCCTTCAAACGCCAATAGGCGGCTTCGAGCCGCTGCAGCGGGTCGATCAACGTCTCGGCGACGAAACGCCCGCCGTAGGGTCCGAAATGACCGCGGTCATCGGGAAAACGTTGCTGAAATCGAGTCACGAAATTAATTGTGGCTGTCCATGGGTCGGGCTGTCGCGGCATCGGCTTGACGCACCGCTGCGACGAACTCGGCCATTCTGCCAAAATCCTTGATTCCCGGTCGCAGCCTGGCGTCGGTTTCGATACCGCTGCTGACATCAACCGCGAATGGCGTCGCCTGCGCGATCGCCCTACTCACGTTATCCGCGCTCAGCCCACCGGCCAGGATCAACGGCGGGCCATGCCAGTCGCGCACGCGGCGCCAGTCGAAGCTGCGTCCCTGTCCGCCCGGCTGACCGGGTACGTGGCCATCGAGCACCACGCCGGCGGCATTGCGGTATTCGGCCAATTGCCGTTCGAGGTCGTTCGTGCCCGCGTATGTTTGTGTGTCCGCCATCCCTTGTCCGCTGTCGGCGGCTTGGCCCTGACCCGGCTCATCTCTGGCTGGACGTTCAGGGCCACCGCGAGCAGTGGTGGCGCAACGCGGCTCCTCGCCCATCGGCAAAGCCTTGAGCCAGCGCAATCCGAACCCGGAACATAGCGCAGCCGGTTCGCTGCCGTGAAACTGCAGCAGATCCGGTGAAATCTGCTCGATCACCTGCTGGATCCAGTCGGGTTGCGGATCGCGCAGCAATGCGACGCAGGCGACGAACGCCGGCAACCGACGGCGGATCGCCGCTGCCGGGGTCAGGTCGACCGCGCGCGCGGCCCCCGGTACCAGTACCAATCCGATCGCATCGACGCCGAGAGCCACCGCCGCGTCGGCGTCCTCGGGACGGCGGATGCCGCAGAACTTGATTCGCGTGCGTCTCATGGCAGCGTAACGTCGTCGGTTGCCGGCAATGCGTAGCGAGCCGGGTAATCCACACCGAGCAGGTAGAGTCCGGCGGCCGCTGCAGTGGCCGCGCCTTGCCGGCGGTCGCGGGAGGCCAGTAACCAGGCGATCCATTCCACCGGTTTCCGGCCGAGCCCGACTTCGATCAAGGCACCGGCGATATTGCGCACCATATGGTGCAGGAAAGCGTTGCCGCAAATGTCCAGCATCACGCATGCGCCGCGCCGGCGCACACCGATCGCCTGCAGCTCGCGCCACGGCGAGCGTGCCTGACACTCGGCGGCACGGAACGCCGAAAAATCGTGCTCGCCGAGCAGTGTCTGGGCGGCTGCGTGCATGCGCCGTTCGTCGAGTGCCAGCGCCACGCGTGCCGAGCGGCCGGTCAGCAACGCCGAGCGCGCACGCTGGTTGTGGATCAGATAGCGGTAGCGGCGCGCCAGTGCCGAATAACGGGCGTGAAAATCTTCCGGCACCGGCCGCACCCAGCGCAAGCTGATGTCCTGCGGCAGTCGCGAGTTGGCACCCAGCAGCCAGGCATGGGGCGCGCGCGGGGCGCCGCTGTCGAAGTGGATCACCTGCCCCAGCGCATGCACGCCGGCGTCGGTGCGACCGGCAGCCTGAACCGCCACCGGATGCGCCGCGACGCTGCTCAGCGCCTGCTCTACCGTGGCCTGCACGCTCACCCGGTCAGGCTGTGCCTGCCAGCCGGCATAGACGCCGCCATCGTATTCGACGCCGGCTGCCCAGCGCGCCATGCTCGCAGGGCAGCACGGGATCGCTGTGGCCAGTCAGGCCGACAGGCGACGCGCCAGCGCTTCGGCCTCGTGGCGCTGCTGCGGCGTACCGCCCTGCAATACTTCATCGAGCAGCGCGCGCGCGGCGGCGTTATCGCCGATATCGGCGTAGGCGCGCGCAAGATCCAGCTTGGTGCTGTTCTCATCGTCGGTGGCCACACTTGCCGGTTCGGCCGCCGCTGGCTCGTTCTCGGTGCGAGCTTCCAGATCGAAATCATCGAGTTGGAAGTCAATGCGCTCCGGTTCATCCGGCGCGGCCGGGACCGCTTCGGAATCCGCTTGCAGCTCGAACTCGCTCAGATCGAGCGTCGCCGGCTCGGTTGCAGCGGCCTGATCCTGGGTGCTGGCGATGGTATCGAATTCGGTGACTTGTTCGCCGGACGGTTCGGTCGGCGACAGATCCACCTGCGGCTCCGCCGTCGGATCAGAGTTTGCCTGCAACGCCTCTGGATGTCCGGTTGCCGCCGAATCGTCGGTAGCCTCGGTTGCGTTCGCCGCCTCGCTTTCCGGGTCGCCAAACACAGCCGCAGACGGCACCAGCTTGCGGCCCATCTCCGCCACTTTCTCCCAGGCGGCCGGCGGCAACGTGTCGTGCAGCTGTTCGGCCACCTGCTGGAACTCCGACGGTCGGCCGGCGGCGAAATAGGTTTCGGCCAGTTTCTGCTTCAATTCGAGATGCGAAGGATGCGTCTCGATCGCCTGTCTGAGCATGGCGATCGCCTCGTCGTAAAGGCCGTAGGCGATATGGAAATCGGCGTCTGCCAACACATCGCCAACCGCCGCATCGAGCTGCAGTGGTTCGGCGGCAGTCCCGCCTGCGACCTCGAAATCGCCGTCGTCGAGTGCCGCTCTGCCGCCCTCGTCATGCTGCGTCTCCTCGGGCACATGCACTGGTGTCGATCCAGTGTCGCCCGGTTCGTCGGCGACGGTCGGTGCCTCTAGGTGATCCGGCTGAGACTGCTCGGCCAGAGGTGCCGCAGGCATCGTTATAGGCGCCAGCCGCTGACGCGCGTCATTACCAGAAGACGCTCTGGCCCGCTGGTTGCGCCGATACAGTAGTAGACCGGCGCCGGCCACGACCGCCAGCAACAGCAAGGCAAGCTGCCACAGTGCCAGCAGGCCTAGGGCCGACTTACCGCGCGGCTTGACCGGCTTCATCGCTGTGCCCGGGCGCAGCGGATGCACCGCACTGCCGGCTACGGACGCCGGCTTGTGCGCAGGCGCTGCCGTGGGCGGGTTTGCACCGCCGCCGCCCGCTGCCGGCGCTGCGGTGGCGCCTGAACCGGTGCCGGCCATCGATGCGGCGGCGCCCGTGCCGGCGCCGGCCGGCATGGACGGTGAGGCCGCATGAGCCGTTTCGGCGGGCGGGTTCGACGTCGCTTTTTCGCTGGCTGAGGGCGTCTGGATCCGCACCGCGGCGGCTGCGGGTGGCGCCGCCGTCGCGGGCTGAGAAGGAGTTGATTGTTCGGGCTCTTGACGGACAGGCCGCTGCGGTTCGGATGTGGTCGGCGCCGCTTCCGCCGCCGGAGTGACCTGATGATGCAGTAGCGCCCGCAGTTCACGCGCCGCCTGTTCCGGCGAAACCGCCGCCATGGATCCGGCATCAGGAATATTCAGCACGGCGCCTTTCATCAAGCTATCGATGCTGCCGTTTTCGAAGGCCTGAGGGTTGGCGCGGTAGATCGCCAGCACGACTTGAGCGACCGAAAGTTTCGACGCGGGACGATGTTTCCGGGCGATGCTCCACAGCGTGTCTTGCGCCGACACGGGGCCGTAGCTCGACCCTTCACCGGCGTTGACGGTGGTTGCGGCCGTCGACGCCACGGGCGCAGCTGCAGCGGGCGCAGTTGCAGGCGGTGTGCGGTGCGGCGCTGGCGCCGGATGTGGTTGGGTGACGACCGGCGCGGCGACGGGAGCCGGAGGCGCAGCGGCCGGCAGCGGTGGAGCCTGGGGTTGGGTCGCGGCCGGCGGCGGGTCGAGCAGCACGGTATATTCGCGTATCAGCGTAGTCTGCGCGGTTTGAGCCTGCAGCAGGAAATTCAAAAACGGCGCGCGGATAATCCGGCTCGACGTCACCGCAATGTACGGCGCTCCTGAGCCGGTGACCAGCTTGAATTGCAGCGAAGCCAACGCATCGTCAAACGGAACGCCAGCGCGCGTGAACGCGTCTGCTGAGCCGAGTCCCACCGAAAGGCTGTCGAGCTCGTTTTTCGAATCAACCATTACCGGAATCGTCGCCGATAGCGGCTGGTTCAAATAGGAGTGGACCTGAACGCTGCCGAGCCCCAGCGCCTGGGCCGTCCCGGCCACCAGCGTCAGCGCTACCAGCGCGAGTTTGAGCGCTGCTTTCATCGCTGCTCCCTATGCTGTACCGACGTCCATCGACATGCGAGTGGCGTCTCAAATTTGGATTGTAAACCCTTTGGCTGCAGAGACTTTATACAATACTCGGCGCGCCTGCCCAAGCCCCAGGCGCAGGGCGGCCCGACCAATGCTGGTCAATCAGCAGCTCGGCGATCTGCACACTGTTCAGCGCGGCACCTTTGCGAATGTTGTCGGCCACCACCCACAGATCGAGTCCGCGCGGGTGCGAAATGTCCTCGCGAATGCGCCCGACAAACACGGCGTCGGCATGCGCCGCCTCGGTCACCGCGGTCGGATAGCCGCCGTCGCAACGCTCGTCGAGTACCGTCACTCCCGGTGCAGCGGCCAGCAATTGTCGCGCCTGTTCGGCGGTGATCTTGTCGCGCGTTTCGAGGTGGATCGCCTCGGAATGGCCGTAAAAAACCGGAACCCGTACCGCGGTCGGATTCACTTGGATCGATTCGTCCTCCAGAATTTTGCGGGTTTCCCAGACCATCTTCATTTCTTCCTTGGTGTAACCATTTTCCATGAACACGTCAATGTGCGGCAAACAGTTAAAAGCGATCGGCTTCGGATACACCGCTCCGATGGACGGCAAGCCATTGAGCGCGCGGCCGGAGGTCGCCGCAAGCTCCTCGATTGCCGGTTTGCCGGTGCCGGAAACCGATTGATAAGTTGCCACGTTGATGCGGTTGATGCCGACGGCGTCATAGATCGGCTTCAGTGCCACCAACATCTGGATTGTCGAGCAGTTCGGGTTGGAGATGATGCCGCGATTCCGGTACCCGGCGATCGCCTGCGGATTGACTTCCGGCACCACCAGCGGCACGTCCGCCTCGCGGCGAAATTGGCTGGTGTTGTCGATCACGACACAGCCGGCGGCGGCGGCCTTCGGCGCGTAGATCGCCGATGCTTCGGCGCCCGGTGAGAACAGCCCGATCTGCACCTGCGAAAAATCGAACTCGGCCAGATCCTGCACCTGCAGGCTGTCGTCGCCGAACTCAACCCAGTCTCCGGCCGAGCGCGTCGACGCCACTGCATATACCCGCCCGATCGGAAAACGGCGTTGGTGCAGCAGCCGCAACATCTCCTCGCCAACGGCGCCTGTCGCACCGACCACCGCCACGTTCGTCTTCAGATTCATCCCCGGCACGTCCGCTTAATCCGTCGATCAGATCAACTTATTGAACCGGCACCTAATACAGTATCAACGCATACGCGGACGGCGTTGTTGTCGAACCGTACAGGTCGCCGCAGGGGTGCCGGTTCAATAACCCAATGACGCCCCGTGCTATTGATGCGGCCGCACCGAGTACGCCCGCCATCGCCATGGTTGCCGGCGGCACCATGGGTTAATACCGTTTGCATGCCGCATCAATAGAGCGCCTCGGCCACCGCCTGTCCCATCCGTACGGTGGAGACAACATCTTGGCCGGGGCGCGCAATATCCGCCGTTCTGATTCCCCGCGCAAGCGCGCGCTCGACCGCGCGCTCGACGCGCTCGGCCAGGTCGCTGCGCCCGAGCGAGTGGCGCAGCATCATCGCCGCGGACAGGATCGCCGCCAGCGGGTTGGCCAGGCCGCGTCCGGCGATGTCCGGCGCGCTGCCGTGCACCGGCTCGTACAGCCCTCGCCCATCGGCGTTCAACGAGGCCGACGGCAGCAGGCCGATGGAGCCGGTCAACTGCGCGCCGATGTCCGACAGGATGTCACCGAACAGATTACTGGTCACCATGACGTCGAAGCTCTTCGGCGAGCGCACCAATTGCATCGCCGCGTTGTCGACGTAAAGGTGAGTCAGCCGCACGTCCGGGTAATCGCGCGCGACAGTCTTCGCCACCTCGCGCCAGAGTTGCGAGGACTCCAGCACGTTAGCCTTGTCCACCGACACCACCTGCCCGCGGCGCAGGCGTGCGAGTTCGAGCGCATTGCGGCAGATGCGCGCGATCTCCGACTCGCGGTAGCGCTCGGTGTTGATGCCGACGCGCTCACCGTCCTCCTCAAAGATGCCGCGCGGTTCTCCGAAGTAAATGCCGCCGGTCAGCTCGCGGACGATCAGCACGTCGACCCCGCGGATCAACTCGGGTTTTAGGCTGGAAGCATCGGCCAGCGCGTCCGCGCAGCGCACCGGCCGCAGGTTGGCGTAAAGCTCCAAACCCGAGCGGATCGCCAGAAGCCCACGCTCGGGGTGTGCCGCGCGCGGCGCGCCATCCCACTTCGGCCCGCCGACCGCCCCCATCAACACCGCATCGGCGCGTCTGGCGGCGACGAGCGTTTCCTCCGGCAGTGGCTTGCCCCTGGCATCGACCGCCGCACCGCCAATCAAACCTTCCTCGAACTCGAAGGCGATTTCGCCGCGTGCCGCGAGCGTCTCCAGCAGGCGTCGCGCCTGCGTGGTCACCTCGGGTCCGATTCCGTCGCCGGGCAGCAATAGGATTCGGTGCGGTTTCATTGGTCGTTAGCGGCCGGTCTGCGAGCGATGAAACGCAGCCGCACGTAGTCAAGCACCCAGCGCCCGGCCGGTGTTTTGAGCTCGGACGCCGCTCGCTTTTCGACGGCGGCAAAGAAGTCGTCTCGTTCCGAGGCCGGCAACAACAAGGCCTGCTCCTGGGCGAACATCGACAGCCAGTCGGCCAACGTCCCCGGCAATTCAGTGGGCCGCAGCATGCGTTCGATCCGCTGCACTTCAAAGCCGGCGCGTTCCAGGCGCTCGCGATAACCCGTAAGGCTCGGATAGTAGCGACGCGGGATCGCCTGTGGCTCGATCTCGCGCGCCGTCAATTCGTCGTGCAACGCGCGCTCGACCGCCGCGATGTTGCCATCCCCGCCCATCTCGGCAACGAAGCGGCCGCCGGGTTTGAGCGCCTTGAACACGCCGCGCAGCACCGCGTCGGGATTCTCGCGCATCCAGTGCAACGCGGCATTTGAGAACACCGCGTCGAACTCGGCCTCGAAGGCGAGGCTCTGGCCGTCCATCAGGCGCGCATCGAGTCCCTTATCTCGCGCTGCGGCCACCATCTCGGGGCTGGCATCGACGCCGGTCACTCGGCTGCCTGCCGTCGCGATCCGGAGGGTTAACTGGCCGTCGCCGCAACCCAAGTCGAGGATGCGCTCGCCCGCGCGCGGCGCCAGCCATTCGAATACGGCTGCGCCAAGCTGCGGCACGAAGCCGGCCACTGCAGCGTAGCGCGCAGGATCCCAGCTGCCCTTCGCGGGGTGACTCACGACGAGCTGAACAGCCAGGGTGCCTGGCGGTGTCGCCGCGCCTCGTAGGCATGGATAGCGTCGGCGTGATCCAGCGTCAGGCCGATCTCGTCGAGGCTTTCAACCAGGCAGCGTTTGCGAAACGGATCGATCTCGAAGGAATAGACGCGCCCACCGACGACCACCCGCTGCGCCGGCAAATCCACCATAAAGTCTTCGCCGCGGTTCGCCGCGGCAAAAAAATCGTCGATGTCATTATCTTTAAAAACAATAGAAAGTAATCCATTTTTTAAGCAATTATTGAAGAAAATTTCGGCGAAACTCGGCGCGATGACGCAGCGGAATCCGTAATTCTTGAGTGCCCACACCGCGTGCTCGCGCGAGCTGCCGCAGCCGAAATTGGCGCGCGCGAGCAGGATCACCGCGCCCGCGTAGCGCGAGTCGTTGAGGACGAAATCCGGGTTTGGTCGCCGCGCCGCGGGATCGACGTCCAGGTCGCCCGGATCGAGGTAACGCCAGTCGTCGAACAGGAACGGTCCGAAACCGGTGCGGCGGATCGACCTTAAGTACTGCTTGGGGATGATCGCGTCGGTATCGACGTTGGCGTGATCCAGCGGCAGCGCCTTACCGCGGACCACAGTGAACGGCTCCATCACAGACGCCTCACATCAACGAAATGGCCGGCGATTGCGGCGGCGGCGGCCATCGCCGGGGAAACCAGATGCGTGCGCCCACCCTGCCCCTGGCGGCCCTCGAAGTTGCGGTTACTGGTGGAGGCGCAGCGCTCGCCGGGCGCTAGGCGATCGGCGTTCATGCCCAGGCACATCGAGCAGCCCGGCTCGCGCCACTCGAAGCCGGCCGCCAGGAACACTTCGTGCAGACCTTCGCGTTCGGCCTGCTGCTTGACCAGACCGGAGCCCGGCACCACCAGCACGCGGATGACGGTGTTCGCCTTGCGGTGGCCGGCGGCCACCGCGGCGGCAGCGCGCAAATCTTCGATGCGGGCATTGGTGCACGAACCGATGAAAACCTGGTCCACCGCGATCGAGGCCATCGGCGTACCCGGTTTGAGTCCCATATAGGTCAGTGCGCGTTCGGCGCCGGCGCGCTTGACCGGATCGGCGAACGAGGCCGGATCTGGCACGCGATCGCCCACCGGCACCACCATCTCCGGCGAGGTACCCCAGGTGATCTGCGGCTCGATGTCGGCGGCCGCGATCATGAGCTCACGGTCGAAGCGCGCGTCGGGATCGGTGACCAGCTCGCGCCAGGCTTGGACGGCGTGCTCCCACAGCGCACCCTGAGGCGCTAGCGGCCGGCCACGCAGGTAATCGATCGTCTTATTGTCAACTCCGATCAACCCGGCGCGCGCACCGGCCTCAATGCTCATGTTGCACACTGTCATGCGGCCTTCCATCGAAAGATCCAAGATCGCGCTGCCGGCGTATTCGATAACGCAGCCGGTGGCGCCGGCGGTGCCGATGCGGCCGATGATCGCCAGCGCCACGTCCTTGGCGGTGACGCCGCGGCCCAGCACGCCTTCGACGCGGATCAGCAGATTCTTGGCCTTTTTCTGCAGCAGGCACTGGGTGGCCAGCACGTGCTCAACTTCGCTGGTGCCGATACCGAAGGCCAGCGCAGCGAAAGCGCCGTGGGTCGATGTGTGCGAGTCGCCGCAGACGATGGTCATGCCCGGCAGTGTGGCGCCCTGCTCCGGGCCGATCACGTGCACGATGCCCTGGCGGACATCCAGCAGGTCGATCTTGCGGATGCCGAACTCGGCGCAGTTGGCGTCCAGCGCTTGCAGTTGCGCGCGGGCGATCGGATCCGGGATGCCGCGGGCGCGATCCAGTGTCGGCACGTTGTGATCGGGTACCGCGAGATTGGCGTCGATTCGCCACGGCCGGCGGCCGGCCAGGCGCAATCCCTCGAACGCCTGCGGGCTGGTGACCTCGTGCAGCAACTGGCGATCGATATAGATCAGTTCGGTCGCGGCGATTGCACTGTCGCCGTGCGGCGCGGCACCGTCGCTTTCCCGCCTCACGACGTGCGCGTCCCAGAGCTTGTCGTACAGCGTGCGCGCAGCCATACCCGATCCCGAATCTCCAGAAGCCGTCGATTCTAGAGCGCTCGATCAGATTACTCTAATGAATCGTTTTCATATAATGAATTCCAGATATTTATTTGAGATCGTTCGTGGAACTGGCTGGTTTACGCGCGTTTCTGGCAGTGGC
>JAGWMX010000055.1 GCA_028871525.1 Gammaproteobacteria bacterium | reverse complement strand
GCGAGCTCGATCGCCGGTGCCAGATCGCGCGCCAGGCCGAGCACGCCGTAGTGCGCGGCGATGTAGGCCAGCGCCGCCGGTTCGCCGGGGATGCCGCCGGCCAACGGCCCGTCGCGCGAAAGGCTGGCCACCGCACGGCCCTGCGCATCCTGGTACATCGTGCGCGACGCCGCGCCCGGCGCCGTCTCGCGGCCGTCGATCATCACCTGGCGGTCGTCGGCAGCGCGGCCGAGCAGCCAGAACCCGCCGCCGCCGATGCCGGAGCTATACGGCTCCACCACCGCCAGCGCCGCCGACACCGCCACCGCAGCGTCGAACGCATTGCCGCCGGCCTTGAGAATCTTAATCCCAGCGGCGGTGGCGTACGGCTGCGCACTGGCCACCGCGAAGCCGGGCGGGTGAGAGGCTCGCGCTGCGCCGCCGCCCGCGGCACCGGCGGCCCGAGCCGGCGGCTGCACCAACAGCGCGGTGACCGCGAACAACAAAACGCCGAGGACCGACGGCCGACGCCACGAGGTGTTCACGCCGCCGCCCACTCTGCCGTCTGCGCCTGCAGCCGTCGATACCTGGCCAACACCTGCTCCCGGATCTCCACGTGTCCCGGATTCAGAGGGATGCAATCCACCGGACACAACACGCGGCACTGCGCCTCGTCAAAATGGCCGACGCACTCGGTGCACAGCGCGGGGTCGATTTCGTAGATCAACGGCCCCTGCGAGATGGCGCGGTTCGGGCACGCCGGTTCGCAGACGTCGCAGTTGCTGCACTCGTCGGTGATCTTCAGTGCCATGAGATCAGTTTAACCTGACCGTCGGCGATCGCCGAAAGCCGATGGTCGGATCGCCGCGGCGGCCGGCATCGTCAGCAGCCAGCCGGCACAGACTGCGAGGAGGCTGGCGCCACGCTGCCGTTCACCGCCCCGGCAGCGCATCTTGCTGATCACGTCACCGGCTCCGCAGCTACGGACGTTCTTGAAATCGATCGCCCGGCACGACCCGTTCGTCATTGAATCATGGGGTCATGCCAAAAACGACGGTTCGTAGCACGCGCCCAAGCGCCGCCGGTTTCGACCCCGGCGGCGAGAGTATAGCCATGCCACCGTTGCAGCAGCGCGGTCGAAGCACACTACAGTCGGTTTGCGCGGCGGCAGTGGAGTGCCCGCTCAAGGAAGCCGGCTCAGCGCGTGCGCCGCGACGCCTTGCGGCCGAAACGCTCGAGCAGCACCGGCACCACCGGCTTGGGCACCAGCTTGGCCACCGGCGCGCCGAGGCTGGTCAGCTCGCGCACCAGCGACGACGACAGGTGCGCGTATTCCGGGCTCGGGGCGAGCATCACAGTGTCGAGCTGCGGGTACAGATCTCGATTCATCACCGCCATCTGCTTCTCGTAGTCGACGTCGCCGACCGTGCGCACGCCACGCACCAGCACGGTGACGCCGTTGTCGCGCGCGAAATCCACCACCAGCCCCTCGAAACCTTTCACTTCGACGTTCGGCAGATCGCCCGATGCGGCGCGCACCAGCTCGCAACGTTCCTCGAGGCTGAACCTCGGATTCTTCGCCGGGTTCAGGCCGACCGCGACGATCAGTTGCGGAAACATCCGCGCCGCGCGATGGATGATGTCGTTGTGTCCCAGCGTGATCGGATCGAAAGTGCCGCTGTAGGCGGCGATGATGCTGCTCACTGGTGCACTCCCCAAGCGGTTCGAAAGACGGCCTCACGCGGCGTGCGCGGCCAGACCGAAGCTTACCCGACCGGCGCGTTTTTCTCTGACCAGCGCGAACCCCTGCGGCAGCGCCGGCGCCGCGCCGCGCCACTCCAGGTAGAGTCGCCCGTGCGGCGCCAGCCGTGCGGCAGCCGCCGGCAGCGCTGCGGCCAGCAGGTCCGATCGATACGGCGGATCGAGGAAGACCACGTCGTAGGCCGGACCCGGCTGCTGCAGGTGCGCCAGCGCGTCGGTGCACAGCACCTGCGCCGGCGCTTGCGCGTCGAGCGCGGCCAGCGCCTGCCGGATCGCCGCGGCAGCGGCTTCGGCGCGCTCGACGAAAACCACCGTCGCGGCGCCGCGCGACAGCGCCTCGATGCCGAGCAACCCGGAACCGGCGAAAGCGTCCAGGCAGCGGCTGCCGTGAACGATCGGCGTCAGCCAGTCGAACAGGATCTGCCGCACGCGATCCGGCGTCGGCCGCAATTCGGGCAGGTCGGCGAAAACGACGCGGCGGCTGCGCCAGGCGCCGCCGATCACGCGCAGCACGCCGGGCGGACGTCGGCTCATCGCGGCGCTGCGTCCGGGCGGGCGCAGATCGACCTAAGTGGCAATGCCGCAGCCGCGCAGATCCTGCAGATGGTGCAGCAGGCCGCCGAGCCCGACCGAGCCGATGGTCACGCCGATCACGCCGAACACCAGCAGCACGATCAGCAGCGCGAATCCCAGGTTCAGCCAACCGAGCACCAGCCCGGCCACCGCCAGACCGTCGCCGTCGATGCTGCCGCCGGAATTGCGGATTTCGGCGCGGGCGACGTGACCGCAGATCACCGCGATCACGGCGCCGACCAGCGGCAATGCAAACCAGGTCAGAATGCCGAACACCATCGACAGTACCGCGGCGACGCTGGTGCGGCGGGACAGCGCTTCGTTCATGCGCAAACCTCGGACGAGCCCGGCTGCTAGTGTCGCGCGGCGCGATGCGGGCGTCTAATCCGCCCGCTCACGTCTGCGTGCCGCCGACGGTCAGCGCATCGATTTTCAGCGTCGGCTGCCCGACGCCGACCGGCACGCTCTGGCCGTCCTTGCCGCAGACACCGATGCCGGGATCGAGCTGCAGATCGTTGCCGACCATCGATACCCGCGACAGGATCTGCGGGCCGTTGCCGATCAGCGTCGCGTCCTTGACCGGCCGCGTGACCCTGCCGTGTTCGATCAGGTACGCCTCGGTGGTCGAGAATACGAAGTTGCCGGAGGTGATGTCCACCTGGCCGCCGCCGAAATTGACCGCATACAGGCCGCGCTCGACGCTGGCGATGATCTCGGCCGGATCGTGCGGCCCGGCCAGCAGGTAGGTGTTGGTCATGCGCGGCAGCACCAGCTCGGCGAAACTCTCGCGGCGGCCGTTGCCGGTCGGCGCCATGCCCATCAGCCGGGCGTTGAGCCGGTCCTGCAGATAACCCCGCAGCACGCCGTTTTCGATCAACACCGTGCGCTGGCTCGGCGTGCCCTCGTCGTCGAGGTTCAGCGAACCGCGGCGCCCCGGCAGCGTGCCATCGTCGACCACGGTGCACAGCGGGCTTGCGACTTGCTCGCCGATGCGGCCCGAATAGGCCGAGCTGCCTTTGCGGTTGAAGTCGCCCTCCAAACCGTGACCCACCGCCTCGTGCAGCAGCACGCCGGGCCAGCCGGGGCCGAGCACCACCGGCATCTCGCCGGCCGGCGCCGCCACCGCCTCCATCGCCACCTGCGCCTGACGCACCGCTTCGCGAGCCAATCGCTCGGGTAGGTCGCCGGCAAACAGCGTGTCGTAGCCGCCACGGCCGCCGGCGCCGGCATAGCCCTGCTCACGGCGGCCGCCGGCTTCCAGCATCACACTGAGACCCAGACGCACCAGCGGCCGCACGTCGGCGGCACGCCGGCCGTCGGCGGCGGCAATCAGCACGATCTCGTAGCTGCCGGACAGCGTCGCGCTGACGTGGGCGACGCGGGCATCGGCGGCGCGCGCGGCGGCGGCGGCGCGCGCCAGCAACTCCAGCTTGGCCGTGGTCGGCAGGCTGACGAGCGGATCCTGCGGCGGATACAGCGCCGGCGCCGCGCGACGCGGCACCGGAACGCTCGTGGCGGCAGCGCCGGCGCCGGCGACGGCGGTGGCTTGCAGCGCAGCCTCATGCAGCGCCGGCAACGCGATGTCTTCGGTGTAAGCCAGCCCCTGGCGGTCGCCGGCGATGGCCCGCACGCCGACGCCGCGCTCGGCGTGATGCGAGCCGGACTTGACGATGCCGTCCTCGAACACCCAGCTTTCGGCCACGGCGTACTGGAAATAGAGGTCGGCGGCATCGATGCCGGGCCGCATCAGCGCCCCCAGCGCCTGCGTCAGTTGCGGCTCATCCAGCGCGGCGGGCGCCAGCAACGTGGCGCGGGCCAAAGACAAGGCCTCGGTCATCGGCAACCATCGTGAAACGGGAATCTATCCTAGCCTTTCACCGCTCGGCCTGCGCCGCCGCACCGCCCGCCGGCGGCGTACCGCCGGTGCGCTGGCCGTCCGTTTCGTCGTCGGGGAAGCGCAAGCCGAGCGCGGTCGGCCGGCCGCCGTCCATCTCGCGGATCACCAGCTCGACCGGACCCAGCCGCAGGCGGTCGCCGACCACCGGGCGCGGCAGGTAGCTGGCGGCGAATTCGGCCACCGTCTGCGCGTCGGCGTGCGGCGGCAGCTGCGCGCCATAGGCCCGTGCCAGCTCGGCCACCGGTACGTCGGC
Organism: Gammaproteobacteria bacterium; assembly: GCA_028871525.1. GTDB lineage: Bacteria > Pseudomonadota > Gammaproteobacteria > Nevskiales > Nevskiaceae > SCRT01. The sequence continues at coordinate 13,359 of JAGWMX010000055.1, read as the reverse complement.
GGCGATGACGAAGTCGCCGAAGAAGGCGCGCAGCCGCTGCGGATGCGCCTTCGACGCCGCGCGGAACAGCCGGTCCAGCTCGGTCAGTTCGTCGCGCGTGGCCAACAGCGACACGCGGTCGCCGGCGCGCAGGTCATCCCATTCGTCGCCGCGCAGCACCCGGCCGCCGCGCACCATGCAGACGATGCGCGACAGGTCTTTGATCGGAATCCGGCGCACCGGGCGTCCGACCAGCGGGCTGCCCGACGCCAGCCGATAGCTGACGATCTCGTAGCCGCGGCTGCCCGGCAAATCGAAATCCACGCGGTGCACCAGCGCCGCCGGCGCCGGCACGTCGAGCGCGGTCATCCGGGCCGCCAGCGACACCGTCCAGCCCTGCAGCACCAGCGACACCAGCACGATGAAAAACACCGCGTCGAAAATCAATTCGGCATGATTGATCCCGGCCAGCCAGGGATAGGTCGCCAGCACGATCGGTACCGAACCGCGCAAACCGACCCAGGCGATGAAACCGCGCTCGTTGCGCTTGAAGCCGAACGGCGCCATCGCCAGCCATACCGCCAGCGGCCGCGCCAGCAGGATCAGCACCAGCGCCACCGCCAGCGCCGGCACCGCCAGCTGCAGCAGCCGCGACGGCACCACCAGCAGCCCCAGCAGCAGGAACAGCCCGATCTGCGCCAGCCAGGCGATCACGTCGAGAAAACGGCGGATCGCGGCCAGTTGCCGGGTGCCGCGGTTGCCGAGCACCAGCCCGGCCAGGTACACGGCCAGAAATCCGCTGCCGGACAGCGTGCCGGTCAGGCCGAACAGCACCAGCGCGCCGAACAGCGCCAGCAGCGGGTACAGTGCGCCGCCCAGTTCCAGATGCTCGATCGCATAACCCAGCGCCAGTCCGCCGGCGACGCCGATCAACGCACCGATGCCGATCTGGCTGACCAGAAACAGCAGGCCTTGCCACCAGCCGAAACCCTGCGGATCGGCCAGGTACAGCAGAATTCCCAGCGTCAGCACCACCGCCATCGGATCGTTGGTGCCGGACTCGATCTCCAGCACCGAGGACACGCGTTGATTGAAGCCGCCGGAAGCGCCGCCGAGCAGCGAGAACACCGCCGCGGCGTCGGTGGAACTGACGATGGCGCCGACCAGAAATCCTTCGATCCAGGGCAGATGCAACAGCCAGGCGGCGCAGGCTCCGGTCACCGCGGCGGTGACCAGCACGCCGACCGTGGCCAGCGACAGCCCCGGTCCGAGCCCGGTGCGGAAATCCTCCAGTTCGGTCCGCAGCCCGCCGTCGAACAGAATCACCGCCAGCGCGGCGATGCCGGCCAGGTTGGCCAGCGGGTAACTGGAAAAAACGATGCCGCCCGGTCCTTCGGTGCCCGCCAGCATGCCGACGGCCAGAAACACCAGCAGCAGCGGCGCGCCGAGACGCGGCGTGAACGCCGCCGCCAGGATCGACGCCAGCACCAGCGCGCCGATCACCAGCAGCAGGTGCTGCGCGAGATCCATCGCTGTCCTACAAGCGTCGGTGCGCCAGCGCCGGAAAGTCGGCGCGCACTTCGCGCAGGCGCTGCAGGTCGAGCCGCGCGCAGGCCACGCCCTCGTCCCCGGCCAACTGCGCCAGCACTTCGCCCCAGGGGTCGAGTATCAGGCTGTGGCCGTAGGTGAGGCGACCGCCGGGGTGCTGGCCGCACTGCGCCGCGGCCAGCACGTAGCACTGGTTTTCGATCGCCCGCGCCGACAGCAGGGCCAGCCAGTGCGCGCGGCCGGTCGGCACCGTGAACGCCGACGGTACGCACAGCACCTGCGCGCCGCCGGCGGCCAGCCGCCGATACAGCTCGGGAAAGCGCAGGTCGTAGCACACCGACAACCCCAGCCGGCCGAGCGGGCCGTCCACGCATACCGCTTGCGGCGTGCCGGCGGCGAGACTGGCCGATTCGCGATACACCCTGCCGTCAGGCGTTTGCACGTCGAACAGGTGAATCTTGTCGTAGCGCGCGGCGCGGCGGCCGGCGTCGTCGTACACCAGACAGGCGCCATAGACGTGATTCGCGCCGGCGGCGAGCGGCACCGTCCCGGCGACGATCCACAAACCCAGCTCGCGCGCGCTGGCGGCCAGGAAGCGCTGGATCGGGCCGTCGCCGTCGGTCTCGGCCGCCGCCAGCTTGTCGCGCTCGTGAGCGCCCATCAACGCGAAATTCTCCGGCAGCACCGCCAGCCGCGCGCCGTCGCGCCGCGCCTGGGCCAGCAGCATCGTGGCGCGCTCCAGGTTGGCGGCGACGCTGGCGCCGCTTTGCATCTGCACCACCGCGGCCAGCGGCGGGCTGTCGGTCCTGTCAGTCATCGGTGTGCTCCTTGACCTTGGCCGCGGACCCGGCGGTCGAGGCGGCGGATGCCGGCTCGGCACCGCTGTGTGTCACCGTCGGATTGTCCCAGGAACCGGTCACGCGATAGTCCAGATGCGTGATCTTGTCCAACGGCTTGTTCAGCAACCACTGTGCCAACAACGCCAGCGGCGCCACGATCGGTGCCGCCGGCCCGGTGGCCAGCGCGGCGCCCAGCGTCACGCCGGTAGTCACGTGAGGATAAACCCTGACGCGCTCGTCGTAGTCGCGCGCCGCCAGCCCGATGCGGCCGTCGACGCTGATCCGCAGCGACGGCCCGGCGATGGTCAGATCGTGCGTGACGGCCTGGCCGTCGCCGAGCGCGAAGCTGCCGTCGATGTGATCGTAGGACAGACCTTTGCCGACGACGTCGTGGAAATTCAGCGTCAGCCGGCGCGGCAGCGCATACAGGTTGAACAGCCCCAGTACCCGCCCGGCGCCGGGATCCACCGCGCGCAATACGCCGTGATCGAGCTGCAGATGAATCTCACCCTTGGCCAACGCCAGATCCAGCCCGTCGCCGACGTCGGGCCAGGTCAGCGTGCCATCGATCCGCGCGCGCTCGGCGGTCAGCGTGCGGACGAAGCCGAATGCCTGCAGCAGATCGCCGAGGTGTCCGCTGTCCAGCGTGAACTGCGCGCCGGCCGAGGAGACGCCGCTGCTGCGGGTCCAGGTACCGGTGGCGGAAAATTTCGCCTGGCCGCCGGACAACGACAGCCCGGTCAGCCGCTGCCCCTGGGCGATGCGCTCGCTGGTCAACTGCAGCGTGCCGAGATCGTAGCCGCCGATGCTCACCCGCCGGCTGCGCAGATTCATCGTCGGCGCCCGCCGTGGGTCCAGCGGCGCGCCGGCGCTCGCGGCACCCGCCGGCGCGTTCGACGTCGGCAGCGCCTCCAGCGCGATATGGTCGAACTCGCCGGACACCGCGCGGCTTGCGTCCTGCCACCGCAGCGTCCCTTCGATGCCTCCGGACCACTGCGCAGTGATGCCGGCCGCCGCGGGTTCGGCGCGCAACTGCAACCTGACGTCGTCGCTGACCGCACGCCCGAACGCCAGCCGGTCGGCGTGGATGTCGGCACCGAGAAAAGCCAGGCTGCCGCCGTCCGGCAACAGGCGCAGCAGCGCCAACGCCGAGCGCAGATCCAGCCGCTGGCTGCGACCGTCGACGCGCACGCCGTCGGCCACCGGCGGCGGAACATCGGTGCCCAACCGCAGCGCCAGCCCGGTCAACCCGCCGCCATCGGCAAAGCGCAGCGCCAGCGCCAGCGGATTGGCCTGCGGCGCCATCACCGCATCGACGCCGAGCGGGGAACCGGTATCGATCCGCAGCGTCAGCGGCAGTGCGGCCGACTCCGGCTTGCCCAGCGGTGGCGGCAAATCGCTGGCCACGCCGATCAGATCGGAGGTCAGCGTCACCACCCTGTCGTCGCCGGCCAGCGGCATCTCGACCTGCCAGTGCGCACTGCCGTGCAGGTGCGCGCGCAACCAGGCCGGCACGAACGCGCCGGCCGGGCCGTTATCGGCTCCGGGCGCGGCGTCGAATCTCAGGTGCAGGCTCGGCACACCGGCGGCCTGCCCGATGGCGCCGGTCAGCGGCAGGCCGTACCAGCGCCCGCTCAGATCGCTGGCGGCGAGGCCCTGCGGGCCGAACTGTATCTGACCCGCGATCGCATCGAACGGCTGTGCGACGCCGGTCACCGTCAGCCGCCCGTCGTGCACATCGACGCTGCCGGCGGCGCCGACGTCGCCGGCAGCAGTCAGCGGCACCGTCAACTTGACATCCAACGCCGCCGGGCCGCTGGCCTTGGTGTGATCGAGCAGTCCAGCCAGCCGCGGGTGATACGGGCTGCCCGACAGCGCGGCGTAAAACTGCGCGGCATCGCCCTGGAGATGACCGGAGACCGTCAGCTGCGGCGCCTGCCAGCCGACGATGCGGCCGCGGATGGCGTTGACCGTCAACGCCGCCAGGCTTGCGCGGCCGGCGTCGAGCGCCAGACCGCCGTCATCGAGGTGCAGCTTGGCCGCCAGATTCTGCAGCGGCGGCCAGCCCGGCGCGTAATCGAGGTCGAAGCCGCTCAGATTCAGATCCGCGTTCCATCGCGCCGGCGGCGCCTGCGGCCCCAGTTGCGCCTCCAGCTGCACGCGGGCGTCGTCGATGCGGCCGCGGCGGATCGCGCGCGGCAGCCACCGGCGCAGCCCGGCGCCAAGACTTTGCGGCAGCGCCACCTCGGCGGTGGTGATCTGCGGTGCGCGCAACTGCAGTTGCAGCGACAGCTGGGCGGCGCCGGCATCCGGCAGCTCGAGCCGCGCGTCGGCGCTGCCGCTGATTCCGGCCGCCGCCCAGACGAAGCCGTCGGTGGCCAATTGCAGACCGTCCGCGCCGCGGCTGAACACCAGCTTGCCGGTGACGTGCCCGAACCGCAGCGGCGCGGCGAGCTGTCCGGGCCAGGACAGTTCCGGCGACGAATCGGCGAGGTGAAACTCGCCGCCGGCGTCGCCGATGCGCAGCGTCCCGAACAGGCCGTCGATGCCGCGGCCGTCGGCATCGCGCCAGCCGGCACTATCCAGCGCCGCCGCCAGGCGCCAATGCGGCTCGCCGCCTGGCGCACGCTCCAATCGCAGCACCATGCGCCGCGCGTCGCCGCGCACCTGCCGCAGTGCGGCCACGGCGCGAGGCGCGTCCGGCCACAGCGCCAGCCACGGCGCCAGATCATCGAGCCGCAGGAAATCCAGCTGTGCGTCCAGGCTGGCGCTGCCGGCACCGCGCTGCCAAACGATACGGCCGCCGGCCCGCGGCCAGACGCCTCGCGCGCCGGCGGCGGTAACGCCGTCAATGCGCACGCTGCCGCCGCCGGTCGTCGCCAGATATTCGCCGCTGGCGTAGACGTCGAGCAGCGTCGCCAGCGCGCGGCCGTCCCGGCGTGCCGAGACCGCGCCGATACTGGCCAGCAGGCGCAGCCGCTGGACGCGGCCGCCGGCCAACCGGCCATCGAGCCCGACCCGGGCGTCGGCAAAACCGACGGCGGCACCGAGGGCGGCATCCAGCCACGGCAACGACTCCGGGCCGTCGAGATCAACGTGCCAATCGCCGCTCCAACCGGACGGCGCCAGCAGATCACCGGCCAGTCGCGCGCGCAGCAGCAGCCGGCGGGCGCTGGGCGCAGAAGGATTCAATTCAGCGGTCAGCGAGAATCCTGCAGCACTCCGCGTCAGGCGCAGATGATCGATCGCGAACTTGACCGGCGCCGGCGCCACGCCGTCGAGTTCGACGCGACAGCCGCGCAGCCGCAGCTCGGCGAAAGCCTGCACCAGGCGGCGCAGGCGCTGCGGATCCGAGGCCTGCGGCAACGGCAGATCCGGCAGACGCCAGCTGCCGTCGGGCTGACGCTGCAGACGCAGGCTGAGTCCGGCCAGCGCCAGCTTGTTCGGCCGCAGATCGCCGGTCACCAGCCGTGACCAGGGAAACCCCAGCGTCACCCGCATCGCGCGCAGCCGCGGCCGGCCGTCCGGGTCCAGCCAATCGACATCGGTGGCGGCCAGCGCCGGCGCGGTACCCTCCCAGGCCAGGCGCAGACTGCCGATGCCGACCCTGGCGTGCAGCTGGCCGCCGACCCAGTCGGCGAGCTGATGGCGATAAGCCGGTACCGCGGCGGTGGCCAGGCGCAGCAGCGCGTCGATGCTGGCCACCGCGATGACCAGCACCGCCACCAGTGTTTCCAGCCGCAGCCACCAGCGCCGACGCGAAGCTTCCATCAGCAGCCTGGCTCAGGATCCTGTGCGGCCGCGGCGACGCCAGGCGTCCGCAAGGTGCCGCTGGTTCTACAGGGGGACGACATCGAAATCCTCGCGCTGATAGAGGCTCTCGGCCTGTACCCGGATCGGCCGGCCGAGCAGCGCCTCGAGTTCGGCCAGGCCGCCGGACTGCTCGCGCAGCCGGCCGGTGACTTCCGCCGCCGCCAGCACCAGAAAGGCCTTGGCTTCGAACTGGCGCGCCGCACGCTGGACTTCGCGCGCGATCTCGTGGCACACGGTTTCGACGGTCTTGAGCACGCCGCGGCCGCCGCAGCCCGGGCAGGGCTCGCACAGGATATGACCGAGGCTTTCGCGGGTGCGCTTGCGGGTCATCTCCACCAGGCCGAGCGGGGTGAACGAATGGACGCGGGTGCGCGCCGAACCGCGCGCGCATTCCTTCTCCAGCGTGCGCAACACCTGGACGCGGTGATCCTGGTCGTTCATATCGATGAAGTCGATCACGATCATGCCGCCCAGGTTGCGCAGCCGCAGTTGCCGGGCGATGGTCTGCGCCGCCTCCAGGTTGGTCTTGAAAATCGTCTCCTCGAGATTGCGGTGTCCGGTGAAGGTACCGGTGTTGACGTCAATGGTGGTCAGCGCCTCGGTCTGGTCGATGACCAGATGGCCGCCGGATTTCAACTCGACCTTGCGCGCCAGGGCGCGGTTCAACTCATCCTCGACCCCGTAAAGATCGAAAATCGGCGCGCTGCCGGTGTAGGGCTCGATCTTGTCGGCGGCCTGCGGCAGAAATACCTGCGCGAACTGCTTGACCCGCCGGCACTCGTCGGCGCTGTCGATGCGAATACGCTCGACGTCGGTGCCGAGCAGATCGCGCAGGATGCGCATCGACAGCGGCAGATCGCCGTGAACCAACTGGCCGGGCCGAGCGAAGCGCGCCTGCTCCTCCACCGCCAGCCACAGCCGCGTCAGGAAACGCAGATCGTTGGTCAGCGAAACCTCATCGGCGCCGTCGGCGGCAGTACGCGCAATCACGCCCCAGCGCGGCGCCAGTTCCGGCATCAGCCGCTCCAGCATCCCGCGCAGCCGTTCGCGCTCGGCCTCGTCCCCGATTTTGGCCGATACGCCGAGGTTGTTCTCGTGCGGCAGCAGCACCAGATAGCGCGACGGGATCGACAGCAGCGTCGTCAGCCGCGCGCCCTTGCTGCCGATCGGATCCTTGAGCACCTGCACCAGCACTTCCTGGCCTTCGCGCAGCAGTTGATCCACCGGCGGCGGCGGCGATTCGGTCTGGCGCAGCATGTCGGTCACATGCAGAAACCCGGTGCGCTCCAGCCCGACGTCGATGAACGCCGCCTGCATGCCGGGCAGCACGCGCGCAACGCTGCCTTTGTAGACGTTGCCGACCAGGCCGTGGCGCGCGGCGCGCTGCACGAAGATCTCCTGCGCCACGCCGCCCTCGACCAGCGCCACGCGCGTTTCCTGCGGGCCGATGTTGACCAGGATCTCGGTGCTCATCGCGGCGTCACGCCGAAGCGTCCCAGCAATTGACAGGTTTCGTACAGCGGCAGACCGACGACGCCGGAATAGCTGCCGCGCAGCGTGCGTACCCAGCGCGCCGCCCGCCCCTGGATCGCGTACGCGCCGGCCTTATCCGCTGCTTCGCCGCTGTCCCAGTAGGCGCGCGCCTCTTCAGGCCGGATGCCGCCGAACGTCACCTCGGTGACCGACAGCACGCTGTCGAAACCGTCGCCGGCGACCACCGCCACCGCGCTGAACACCTGGTGCGTCCGGCCCGACAGTCGCGCCAGCATCGCCAGCGCGTGCGCGCAGTCGCGCGGCTTGCCGAGAATCTCGCCGTCGACGGCGACGTCGGTGTCCGCACCCAGCACCGGCAGCCCGCCAGCCGGCGCCGCACGCGCCTTGGCCACCGCCAGCGCCAGCGCGTAGTCGCCCGGCGCCTGCCCCGGCGCCGGCTGTTCCGGCAGGTCGGTCGGATGGACGCGGAAGGCGAAGCCGGCCTGGCGCAGCAGCTGCGCACGGCGCGGCGAACGCGAGGCCAGCAGTAACTGCGGCTTCATCGCGGCGCCGCAGCGGCCGCCTGCAGCGCCTGCCAGCGCGCCAGATCGCGTGCGAACTGCGCGGCAGTGTCAGCGCGCTCGCGCCGCAGAGTCTGCACTCGGGACGCGGCTGCCGCGGCGGCGCGCCGGTAGGGTTCGAGCCGCTGAGCCGCCGCGTCGTGCGGCGCGCCGGCCACCAGCCGTGCGCGCATGCTCCGCTCGGCCTCGGCGGCCTGGTCGGCCTGGCGTTGCGCCTGCGCCAGGCGTGCGTCGAGCAGATGCAGCCGCTCGTCGCGGGCGGCGCGCAGCGCAGCGGCCGAATCGTAAGTCTGCAGCAGGAAATGGTCATAGTCGGCACGCTGGCGGGCCGCCTGCGCTCGTGCCGCCGCCGAAGCCGCCGCCGCCGGGCTGGCCGGCGGCAGCCGCCGCCGCACCGCACCGTTCGGCGCCAGCTGCTCGCGTTGCCGAGCCACGGCAGGCGCCGGCAGCGAATCGCTGAAATGCACCACGCCGTTCTGATCCACCCAGCGGTAAAGCCTGTGTCCGCCGTCCGGCGCCGCGGCGCCGGCGAACAGCAGATACGCCGCCAGCGCCGTCACCATCATGCGCCGGCTCCATAGCGGCGCTGGTAATCGCGGATCGCCGCCAGCGCCGGCGCCGGCACGGCGCCGCTGTTCGCCGTCAGATATTCGAGAATATCGCCGACGCCGACCAGCGCGCCGATCTCGAGGCCGGTCTGCCCGGCCAGTTCGGCACGGGCGGAAGCGGTGCCGTCGCCGCGTTCCTGACGATCCAACGCCACCAGCGCAGCCACCGGCTCGGCGCCGGCGTCGCGCAGCCGCTGGAGGCTGGCCCGCAGCGCGGTGCCGGCGGTCAGCACGTCGTCGATCAGCAACACCCGCCGGCCGCGCAGCGGCGCACCGACCAGCGCCCCACCCTCGCCGTGATCCTTGACTTCCTTGCGGTCGTAGGCAAAACCGAGATCGCGGCCGTGCGCGGCCAGTTGCAGCACCACCGCGGCGGCCAGCGGAATGCCTTTGTAGGCCGGCCCGAACAGCACCTCGAAGGCGGGCATGGTCTGCTCGATCGCCTCGGCGTAGGCCTGCGCCAGCCGCCGCAAGCCGACGCCGGTGCTGATCGCGCCGAGGTTGAAAAAATACGGGCTGACACGGCCGGATTTGAGCCTGAACTCGCCAAAGCGCAGCACGCCGTATTCCAGCGCCAGCTCGATAAAAATGGTTTGATAAGCGCGCATCTGAATTCTTCGCGGTCAGACAGTTCCGTATCTGCTGAAATCCTGCCGGTATCATACGGTTTTGCCGGCGGTCTGGACCGCAAGAACCCGTGCGCATCGCCACGCTCAACGTCAACGGTATTCGCGCGGCCGCCCGCAAGGGGCTGTTCGACTGGCTGCCCGAGGCCGGGCTGGACGTGCTGTGCCTGCAAGAGGTCAAGGCGCAGGCCGCTGATCTCGAGCACGACGCGGCGTTTTCGCCGGCGGGCTGGCACGCCGATTTCAACCACGCCCAGCGCAAGGGCTACGCCGGCGTGGCGGTCTATGCCAGACGCGCGCCGGAGGCCGTGCTCGATCGGCTCGGCGAACCGGAGTTTGATGACGAGGGCCGCTATCTCGAGCTGCGTTACGGGAAACTGTCGATCGTGTCGCTGTACCTGCCGTCGGGCTCGGCCGGTCCCGAGCGGCAGGCCAGCAAGGACCGCTTTCTGAAATTCTTCCTGCCGGTACTCGAACGCTGGCGCAAGGCCGGCCGCGACTACGTGATCTGCGGCGACTGGAACATCGCGCATACGCAGCGCGACCTGAAGAACTGGCGCTCGAACCAGAAAAACTCCGGCTTCCTGCCGCACGAGCGCGCTTGGCTGGAACAGGTCTTCGGTGAGCTGGGTTTCGTCGACGCGTATCGCCGGCTGCATGCCGATGCCACCGGCGAGGGCTATACGTGGTGGTCCAACCGCGGCCAGGCTTACGCCAACAACGTCGGCTGGCGCATCGATTACCAGGTGATCACGCCGTCGCTGGCGCCCAAGCTGCGCGCAGCAGGCGTATTCAAGCAGCGCAGGTTTTCCGATCACGCGCCGTTGGTCGTCGACTACGACGATGTCCTCTAGCACGCCGGCCGGACGCTGGCGCGAGGCGTTCGTCGCCTATGCCCGCCATCCGCGGGTGCGCGCGATGCTGCTGCTGGGCTTCGCCTCCGGCCTGCCGTTTCCGCTGGTGCTGACCACGCTGTCGGCGCGGCTGCGCCTGGCCGGTATCGACCGCGCCACCATCGGCTACTTCAGCCTGGTCGGCCTGGCCTATTCACTGAAGTTTTTCTGGTCGCCGCTGGTCGACCGTCTGTCGCTGCCGTTGCTGCACCGCCTGGGCCGGCGGCGCAGCTGGATGCTGCTGGCGCAGGCCGGCGTCGTCGCCGGGCTGATCGGCATGGCCGTGCACGATCCGGCGGCGAGCGCGGAAACCATCGCCTGGCTGGCCGTCGTCACCGCCTTCGCCTCGGCCACCCAGGACATCGCCATCGACGCCTGGCGCATCGAGGCCGCGGCTAACGAGTGGCAGGGTGAGATGGCCGCCGCCTACCAGGTGGGTTACCAGCTAGCGCTGATCGCTTCCGGCGCCGGCGCGCTGCTCACCGCATCCAGTGCCGGCTGGAGCGCGGCTTACCTGACGTTGACGGCGTGTTTCGCCGTCGGGCCGCTGACCGTGCTGCTGATCCCGGAACCGGAGTTGAGCATGGACCGTGCAACCCTGGCTCAGGAGGCGCGCGTGGTCGCCTTCGTCGAGCGTTCGGCGCACTGGCCGGGCGCGTTGCGCGATGCGGCGGCCTGGTTGATCGGTGCGGTGGTCTGTCCGTTCGTCGATTTCTTCAACCGCCAGGGGCTGCGGATCGGCCTGCCGATCCTGGCGTTGGTCGTCACCTACCGCCTCAACTACATGACCATGGGCGTGGCAGCCAACACCTTTTACCTCGATCTCGGCTACACCCTCGACCAGATCGCGCTGGTCTCCAAGGTCTACGGCGTGCTGATGACCCTGGCCGGCGCACTCGCCGCCGGCGCGCTGGTCAAGCGCTACGGCACCGCCAAAACACTGCTCGCGGGCGCACTGCTGCTGACCGCGGCCAATCTGTTCTACGCCGTCGTCGCCACGCGCGCCGGCCATCCGCCCGCGCTGGCCTGGCTGGCCGCGGCGATCAGCCTCGACAACGTCGGCAACGGCATCGCCGGCACCGCTTTCATCGCCTACCTGTCGGCCTTGACCAGCACCGCCTACACCGCCACCCAGTACGCGCTGTTCGGCACGCTGTGGAGCCTGCCCGCCAAGAGCCTGGCCAGCCAATGGGGTCGCATCGTCGACGCCTTCGGCTACCCGCCGTTCTTTGTCTACACCGCCGCCATCGGCGTGCCGTCCCTGCTGCTGGTGCTATGGCTGATCCGGCGGCAGAACCGCGAACACGCAGCTCACGGACCCTGACGCCGTCGATACGTCAGATCGAACACCGCGTGGCCCAGGCGCTGGCCGCGCTGCTCGAAGCGCGTCGGCAACCGTGTCGGTGGACGTTGACAACAGCCATCGGCGCCGCCGAGATTCATCAGCAGCGGCTCAGCATCCAGCGCTTCGCGCATCTGCCGCGCATAATCGGCCCAGTCGGTGGCCAGCCGCCAGGCGCCGTCCAGCTTCAGGCGCGTGGCCGCCAGGCGCGCGAAACCGGGCTGCACCAGCCGCCGCTTGTGATGACGCTTCTTCGGCCACGGGTCGGGGAAATACAGGATCAGCTCGTCGAGGCTCTCCGGCGCCAGCCACTCGCCCAGCACCTCGACGGCGTCGTGGCAGGCCACGCGGACGTTGGCCAGCCCGGCGGCCTCGAGTTCGCGCAGCAGCCGGCCGGCGCCGGGCCGGTGCACCTCGACACCCAGAAAATCCTGTTCCGGCTGTGCCGCCGCACGCAGCCGCAGATGTTCGCCGTTGCCGAAACCGATCTCGCACACCCGCGGCGCGCGGCGACCGAACACCGCATCCAGATCCAGCGGCGGTGCGGCCGGCGGGTCGATGCCGTACCGCGGCCACAGGCGCGCCAGCGCGCGGGCCTGCGCCGGCGTCGTCCGTCCGTCACGGCGCACGAAGCTGCGCACCGCGCGGCGTGGCGCGGCGACCTGCGCGTTGTTCATTGCGGCAGCCCGTCCTGCGGCGAAGAGGCGCTGGCGTAACGCCGGCGCGGCATGCGACCGGCGATAAACGCCTGCCGGCCGGCGATGACGGCGTGCTTCATCGCCTGCGCCATGCGCAGCGGATCGCGCGCCTCGGCGATGGCGGTGTTCATCAGCACGCCGTCGCAGCCCAGTTCCATCGCGATGGCCGCGTCGGATGCCGTGCCCACTCCGGCATCCACCAGCACCGGCACCTTCGCGTTTTCGACGATCTCGAGCAGCGTGTAACGGTTCTGGATGCCCAGACCGGAACCGATCGGCGCTGCCAGCGGCATCACCGCCACGCAGCCGATCGTTTCCAGGCGTTTGGCAATGATCGGGTCGTCGGAGGTGTACACCATGACCTGAAAGTCGTCGGCGACCAGTTCTTCGGCGGCCTTCAGGGTTTCCAGCACGTTAGGAAACAGGGTCTTTGGATCGCCCAGCACCTCCAGCTTGACCAGTGCGTGGCCGTCGAGCAGTTCGCGCGCCAGCCGACAGGTGCGCACCGCCTCGGCGGCGTTGTAGCAACCGGCGGTGTTCGGCAGAATCGTGTAGCGCTGAGGCGGCAGCACGTCCAGCAGGTTCGGCCCCGCGGCGTTTTGTCCGCCCGCTGTTTTCGCAAACAGCGGGGTGCGACGGATCGCCACGGTGACGATCTCGGCGCCGCTGGCCTCGACCGCGGCGCCGGTCTGCTGCAGATCGCGGTATTTCCCGGTGCCCACCAGCAGCCGCGAGCGGTAGCTGCGGCCGGCGATGATCAGCGGATCGGTCGCCGGATCGGGGCTTGGATGATCCATTGCGTTTCTCCTGACTCATAACGTGCCGGCGGCTCCGAGCTTCCGGAGGTGGTTTTTCATCGCGTTCGCACGGCTTGCCACCGGCAAGCCGTAAGCGCTCCACTCGCCGGCGGCTCGTGGGCTGCTGCTAAGCTCGCGCATCCTTGCGCTCGCCAAGCAGCC
>JAGWMX010000054.1 GCA_028871525.1 Gammaproteobacteria bacterium | reverse complement strand
GGTGCGGCGGCGTCGGCCGTGGTGCCGGCGCGAATCACCACCGCCGCACCGGCGGTCGCGGCCAGCGCCGCGCCGGCGGGCGGTCAGCTGGTGCTGCAGTTCGACCAGACTTCCTGGGTACGGATCGAGGATGCCGGCGGCCAGTTGCTGCTGTCCGGCCTGATCCGGGCCGGCGAACGACGGGTGCTGCAGGGCACGCCGCCGTATTCGGTCTTTCTCGGCAACGCTCCGGGCGTGCAACTGCGCTACGCCGGCCGGACGATCGACATCGGCACTTACACGCGGGCCGATGCCACCGCCCGGTTAACGGTTCCTTAGAATTTCCCGTGCGATGAGCCAGCGGCTGCAGGCGGTCCGCGGCATGAACGATGTTCTGCCGCAGCAGACGTTGCGCTGGCAGCGGCTGTTGTCCGCTGCGCGCGCGGCGCTGCAGGCCTACGGTTTCCGCGAGATCCTGCTGCCCGTCGTCGAACGCACCGAGCTGTTCAGGCGCGCGGTCGGCGAAACCACGGACGTGGTCGAAAAGGAGATGTACACGTTCCAGGACCGCAGCGGCGACTGGCTGTCGCTGCGCCCGGAAGGCACCGCCGGCTGCGTGCGCGCGGGCGTCGAGCACGGGCTGCTGCATAACCAGCAGCAGCGTCTGTGGTACGCCGGACCGATGTTCCGCCACGAGCGGCCGCAGGCCGGGCGCTATCGGCAGTTTTATCAGATCGGGGTCGAGGCCTACGGCATACCAGGACCGCAGATCGACGTCGAGGTGATCGCCGCGTCGGCGCGGTTGTGGCGCATGCTCGGGCTGCGCGACCTGCGGCTGGAGATCAACACGCTCGGCGGCGAGGCGCGTGTCCGCTATCGCGAGAAACTGCTGGCTTACCTCGAACGCTTCGCCGCCGATCTGGACGGCGACTCGCAACGCCGGCTGCACAGCAACCCGCTGCGGATTCTCGACAGCAAGATCGCCCGGACGCAGACAATCCTTGCCGGCGCGCCGTCGATTCTGGATTTTCTGGACGCGCCGGCGCGGACCTATTTCGATGCGTTGCAGCAGGGGCTGACCGATCTCGGCATCGAATACACCGTCAATCCGCGGCTGGTGCGCGGTCTGGACTATTACACCGACGGCGTCTTCGAGTGGATCACCGAAGCACTCGGCGCCCAGGGCACGGTCTGCGCCGGCGGTCGCTACGACCGCCTGGTCGAACAGCTCGGCGGCGGCGCGGTGCCGGCGGTGGGGTGGGCCAGCGGTGTCGAACGCCTGGTGCTGCTGCTCGAGCAGGCCGAGCGCGCGGCCGGCATCGCCATCGACGACGGCGCTCCGCACGCCTATTTTTGCTGGCTGGACCAGGATAGTCGCCGGCAGGCAACCCAGCAGGGCGAGCGCTTGCGCGACCAATTGCCGTGGCTGCGACTGGTGGTGCACGCCGGCGCCGGGATGCTGAAGGCGCAGTTAAAGCGCGCCGACGGTTGCGGCGCACGCCTGGCGTTGATCCTCGGCGGGCGCGAAGCGGCGCAAGGGACGGTTCAAGTAAAATCGCTGTGCGACGGACAGATCGCCGAAGTGGCCATGTCGCGGCTGGGCGCCGAGCTGGCGCGGCGACTGGCTCCCGGTGGGCCTGCGGAGAATTCGAGTTGAGTGCTAATTACGACGACGAAGTCCAGATCGAGATGCTGCGCCGCTGGTGGCACGAGAACTGGAAGCCGTTGGTGTTTGGCGTGGTCATCGGCCTGGCGGCGATCATCGGCTGGCAGCGTTGGCACGCGCACCGTGCCGCACACGAAGCCGATGGCTCGCGGATGTTCGGTGAGCTGCAGCAGGCGGTGCAGGCGGGCAAGGACGACCAGGTCGATCAGCTGGCGGCGACGCTGATCAAGAACTATGCCGATACGCCGTACGCCGGTGGCTCGCAGTTGCTGTTGGCGGCGCTGGCGGTCGGCCAGGGTCGCTATGACGACGCCCGCAGCCGGCTGCAGTGGGTGGTCAAGAACGGCATCGACGCCGGTACCCGCGCACTGGCCAAGCTGCGGCTGGCGCAAGTGCTGTGGCAGCTCAACCAGCCGGACGATGCGCTGGTCCAGCTCAGCGGTCTTCCGGCGCCGTTCGCGGCGCTGGCCGATCAACTGCGCGGTGACATCCTCGCCGATCAGGGGCGCCGCGAGCAGGCTTACCGGGCTTACCACAAGGCGCTGGATCAACTTCCGGCGGATTCTTCCGACCGCGACACGCTCACGCGCAAGCTCGACGATCTAGCTGACGCCGGCAACCCCAGCTCCGCGCCGGCCAAGCCGGCGGCTGCCGCCAGTTCCCGCCAGTGAGGTTCTGCAGGCGGTATCTGGCGGTGTTGCTGGCGCTGGCGACACTGGCCGGCTGTGGCACCAAGGGCATTGTCCGCACGCCGGCCAAGCTGACGGACATCAAGAACCCGGCGGTCGAGCCGCACCAGCTCTGGTCCAGCGACGTCGGCAACGGCAGCGGCGGCCAATGGTCCTCGCTGCGGGTGACGGTGGCCGAAGACGCGGTTTATGCCGCCGCCGAAGATGGCCGCGTCTACGCCTTCAAGCGGGATAACGGCGACACCATCTGGCGCACCGACACCGACACGCGTGTCATTTCCGGGCCGACGGTCGCCGGCGATCAGGTGTTGGTCGGCACCCTCGACGCGCAGGTCGTCGCATTGAAGCGCGCCGACGGCAAGCTGTTGTGGAAAGGGGATGCCCCGAGCGAGGTGATGGCGCCGCCGGTCAGCGATGGCCGCGTGGTCGTGGTGCGTGCGGTGGACGGCCGCATTTTCGGGCTCAGCGCCGACACCGGCAAGCGCGCCTGGAGTTTCGAGCGCAGCGAACCGGATCTGACCCTGCGCGGTCTGTCCAAGCCATTACTGTTCGACTCGCGCGTGCTGATCGGCACGGACAACGGCAAGATCGTCAGCCTGACGGCCGACGACGGCCAGCCGAACTGGGAGCAGACGCTGTCGACCCCCAGTGGTCGTTCGGACCTCGATCGCCTGACCGACGTCGACGCCGACCCGCTGGCGGGTCCGCTGGGTGTCTATGTCGTCAGCTACGGCGGCGACATCGGACTGATGGATCCCGACAGCGGCGAGTTTCGCTGGAAGCGGCGCATCAAGAGCTATTCGGGAATGGCGCTCGGCGACAACCTGCTGTTCGTCACCGACGACGACGGCTATGTCTGGGCACTGGATCCGGCCACCGGCGCACAGGCCTGGAAGCAGGAGGCGTTGAAGTACCGCGACCTGTCGCCGCCGGCGTTCTTCGACGGCTACGTCGTGGTCGGGGATTTCGAAGGTTATCTGCACTGGCTGCGGCCTGCGGACGGCGCCATCGTCGGCCGCACGCGGCTGGATTCTGACCCGATCATCACCGCGCCGGCGGCCGCGGGAAAGCGTCTCTACGTCATGGACGCCGACGGCGATCTCGCCGCTTTCGAGGACCGCAAGCCGGACCATTGAGCCAGTCATGTCCGCCGCTCAAGAGCAGCCGCGCGCCGGTGCGCGGGCGCCGGTGCTGGTCCTGGTCGGCCGGCCGAACACGGGTAAATCGACGCTGTTCAACCGCCTGACCGGTACCCGCGACGCGCTGGTCGCCGACCTGCCGGGCCTGACTCGCGATCGGCAGTACGGCCGCGGCCACTATGACGATCGCAGCTTCATCGTCGTCGATACCGGCGGCCTGATGCCGGCCGCCGGCGATCCGCTGGCCGCACTGGCCGAAACCCAGGCCAGGCTGGCGATCGAAGACGCCGACGTGCTGCTGCTGTTGACCGATGCCCGCGAAGGTCTGCTGCCGGCCGATCGCGACATCGCCGTGTCGCTGCGGCGCAGCGGCAAGCCGCTGCGTATCCTGGTCAATAAAGCCGAGGGATTGCCGAAAAGCCAGCTCACCGAATTCTACGAACTGGGCTGCGGCGAACCGTGGCCGATTTCCGCCGAACACGGTGACGGCGTATCGGCGCTGCTGCGTGAGCTGTTGGCCGACTGGCCGCCGGAAGCGGTTTCAGCGGATGCCAACGACGCGATCCGGGTCGCCGTGGTGGGCCGGCCCAACGTCGGCAAGTCGACGCTGGTCAACCGCCTGCTCGGCGAGACGCGCGTTCTGACCAGCGAGCTGCCGGGCACCACGCGCGACACCATCCGCGTGCCGTTCGCATACGATCGCCACCGCTTTCTGCTGATGGACACCGCCGGCATCCGCCGGCGCGCGCGCACCGCCCAGGCCATCGAGAAATTCTCGGTGGTCAAGGCGCTGGAGGCGATCGATGCCGCTGAAGTGGTGATCGCGATGCTGGATGCACAGGCGGCGATCGGTGCCCACGACGCGCATCTGCTGGGCCTGGTCGCGCGTTACGGCCGGGCGATGGTGATTGCGATCAACAAGTGGGACGGATTGTCTTTGAGTCGGCGCCGCGAGCTACGGCAGGCGATCGACTATCGCCTGCCGTTTCTGGATTTCGTGCCGCTGCATTTCATCTCCGCGCTGCACGGTTCCGGGTTGCGCGAATTGATGCGCGACGTAGTCCGCGCCCGAGCTTCGGCGCTGGCCGAGTTGCCGACGCCGCAGTTGAACCGCGTCTTGCAGCAGGCGCTGGAGCGCCATCCGCCGCCGGCGGTGGTGGGGCGCCGCATCAAACTGCGTTACGCCCATCAGGCCGGCCGCAATCCGCCGGTGGTGATGATCCACGGCAACCGGACCGACAGGCTGCCGCAAACGTACCGGCGCTATCTGGTCAATGTATTCCGCGAAGCGTTCCGGCTGCGCGGGGTGCCGCTGCGGCTGGAGTTGCGTAGCGGCGACAATCCATACGTCCAGAGATCCGGCGGTCAGAAATAGGGCTTCTTCCAGTAGGCGACTTTGCCGTCGCTGAACACCACGATGCCCCAGAAGGCCTTGCCGCACTTGCCGTACTCCCAGCCGGTGCGGTCGCCGTCGCGGATGTCGAAGTGTTCCTTGCTGAGCAGTTTTTCGACCTCCTGCGGCGTCATGCCGACCTGCAGCGACAGCCAGGGATCTTCGTGTTTCCACGGCGCGTCGGGGCCATTCGAGAACGCCCCGCCGTGGTGACAACCGGTCTCCGAGTACGGCGGCGGGATCTTGACCAGCTTGTAGCCGGACGGAATTTTCGGCAGGTTCGGCGCCGGCGGCTCGATCTTCACCAGCTTGTAACCGGGTGGAGGCACCGGCAGCGGTGCCGAGGCCGCGGCGATCGGTGCCAGCGCATGGATCGGAGCCCGGCTCGCCGGCGCCGCCGGAGCGGCGGCCGCCGCCGCAGGCCGGGGCTGCGCCTGCAGCTCCAGAATCCGGGCCTTGAGCTGCTCGATTTCCTGCTGCTGCTGGCGGACCTGCTCCTCGAGCTGCCGGTTCCGCTGCTCCAGGTCGGGCCGACTCTGCGCGGCGGCCGGCGTCGCCAGTATCGCCGCCGTCAAACTGATCGCCACGAGTACGGTGCGCTGCGCCGTCATCAGTCAAACTCCTTGCCGATCATATGCTGTTCGATGCCGTTGTGCGGCTGAAATTGTTCCGTGACGATCAGGCTCAGCAGCCCGGCGCAAACAGCGGGAGCGAAGCCTGCGGCGATGAAGCCGGTCAGATCGTGCGCCCAGGCGCCGAGCACCGGCAGCACGAAGACCAGAGCATAACCGACGGTGAAGACACGGGCCGCCAGCCTGGGGACCTGCGGCAGCGGGACCAGCCAGGGCGGCAGCGCCATCACCAGGGTCAGCAGGGCGCTGGTGGCGAACCCGTACAGCCCGGCCGCCCACACCGGGCCGGTACCGGGCAGTCGCAGCATGGCCGGGACCATCGCCAGCGCCATGATCAGGGCGGCGGCGATCGGCCAGCGGCGCCCCAGCAGCCGGTCGGTCAACAGTACCAAGGCCGCCGACGAAACCAGTTGCATGGCATTCAGCGACACCAGTGACGGCGTGAGCAGACGCAGGCGGCCGCTGTCGGCCAGTATCTGCGGCAGGAAGATGTTGCCGGACAAGTATAGCCCGCCGGCCGTGCCCAACAGGATCCCGAGGCGCCACAGCACTGGATTGTGCCAGCGCGAGCTCGTCGCGACGTCGGAACGCCGCCGCGCGGCCGGCGTTGTTCGGGGTTCCCGTCGCGCGAGCAGGGTTGCGGCCAGCACCACTGCCGGAATCATCCACAGGGCGAATACCCACAGCCAGCGTTTGCCCAGCACGTGGGAAACCAGCGGCCCGGTCAAGCCGGCCGCCAGCACTTCGCCGATCAACAGGCCATTGGTGTAGACGGCCGTGGCGCGCCCGACCTTGCCGGGTACCCAGCTTCGGGCCAACGCCGGCAGGCCGGTCTGCATCAGGGCGATGCCGATGCCCATGATCAGGGTGAACAGGAGAAACACGCCGAAACCGACCGGCACGCTGCGCAGCGCGCCGCCCACCGCCATGACCAGCAGCCCGGCAATCACTGTGGTGAAGATTCCCAGACGCCCAGTGACCCATCCGCCTGCCAGCGATCCGGCGGCGATGAACAACACCGGCAGGCTGGCGGCGACGGCGACCTGTTCGGCGGAGAACCCGAGTAGCGATTCCAGCCGCGGGATCAGAGGCGGCACGATCAGCACACCGAGCCGGAGGTAGAGCCCCAGGCACCAGAGCATCAGGTACTTCGAAACGCGAGTGCCGGGCAATGGGCGTTCTACCGATCGTGATGGCGAGGCTCAAAGAGCGTCCGTCACCAATCGGCAATATTGCCGATTGGGGTCCGCAGGAAGAACACGCGGGTACGTGCGCTCATCACCGCCCCACCAGCGAACGCGCGATCACTTCCTTCATGATCTCGGAGGTGCCGCCATAGATGCGCTGGATGCGCGCATCGGCGAAGTAGCGCGAGATCGGGTATTCGGTCATGTAGCCGTAGCCGCCGAACAGTTGCAGGCAGGCGTCGGTGACGCGGCCTTCCATTTCGGTGCTGGCGAGCTTGACCATTGCCGCGGTGGGTACGTCCAGCCGCCGGTCGGCATACAGCCGCGTGCATTTTTCGGCGAACGCGCGGTGGACTTCGAGATCGGTCTTCATCCGGGCCAGTTCGAAGCGCGTGTTCTGGAAGTTGGCAACAGCGGCGCCGAATGCCTTGCGCTGGGTGACGTAGTCGATGGTCTTTTCCAGCGCTCCCGCCGCGTGGCCGACCGCGGTCACCGCCAGAGCCAGCCGCTCGCGCGGCAACTCGTCGATCAGATGGCCGAAGCCGCCGCCGATTCGGCCCAGCACGGCCGTGACCGGAACCCGCAGGTTGTCGAAGAACAGTTCGGAGGTGTCGGCTGCATGCAGACCGATCTTCTCCAGGTTACGGCCGCGTTTGAAGCCCGGTAGCGAGGTGTCGACCGCAAACAGCGTCGTTCCCTTGGCGCCGGCCGCAGGATCGGTTTTGGTCGCCAGCACCACGATGTCCGCATTCTGGCCGTTGGTGATAAAGGTCTTGGAGCCGTTGACGACGTAGCCGTCGCCGTCGGCGATCGCCATGGTTCGCATGCCCTGCAGGTCGGAACCCGCACCCGGTTCGGTCATGGCGATGGCGCCGATGCACTCGCCGGCGGCCATCTGCGGCAGCCAACGGCGTTTTTGTTCCTCGCTGCCCAGGTGCAGGAGGTACGGCGCCACGATGTCCGAGTGCACCGTCAGGTTCGAAGCCAGCGCCAGGTAGCCCATGCGCCCGGCTTCTTCCAGCACCACCATGGCGAACTCGAACGGGGCGCCGCCGCCGCTGTATTCCTCCGGCTGGTCGACGCACAGCAGGCCCGCGGCGCCCATCCGCCGGTAGAAATCCCGCGGAATGATACCGTCGGCTTCCCAACGCGTGTAATGCGGTTCGGCCTCGGCGGCGAAGAAACGGCGCACCGTTTCGCGGAACAGGTCCAGTTCGGTCGAATCGACGGGCGCAGCCGGTTCAGCGGCGGAGGGCATTATTTGGATCCCGGATCGAATGTGGCCGCAAAGCATAACGCCTGCCGGCCGCCCGGTTTAAGTGCCGTCAGCGGTCGGCCAGCACCGCCTGGGCCGCGTTGCGGCCGGCGGCGCCCATGACACCACCACCCGGATGCGCGCCGGCGCCGCACAGGTACAGGCTGGGCAGCGGTGTGCGGTAGTCGGCCCAGCCGGGCACCGGCCGGAAGCCGAACAACTGGTGCAGGTGCATGGCGCCATGGAAGATGTTGCCGCCGGTCAGGCCGAAGCGCCGCTCCAGGTCCGGAGGCGCCAGCACCTGGCGGTGCAGGATCGAGGCGCCGAAATTCGGTGCGTAGCGGTCGATGACCTCGATCACACGGTCGGCAAAGCGCTCGCGCTCGGTATCCCAGTCGCCTTGCGCCAGTCGATACGGCGCGTATTGCACGAACAGACCGACGACGTGATGGCCGGCCGGTGCCAGCGAATCGTCGACGGCGCTGGGGATCGTCATTTCGATCACCGGCTCGTGGCTCGGCCGGCCGGCGCGGGCGTCAGCGCAGGCGCGTTCGATCCAATCCATCGTCGGGGCGATGTGGATGGTGCCGCGGTGTTGCGGTCCCGGTGCGTCGCGACCGGGCCGTGCTGAAAAATCCGGCAGTTCGGACACCGCGAGGTTGATCTTGCAGGTTGCGCTGGAATAGTCGATGCGCGCCACCGCATCGCGGAACGCCGCCGGCAGCGTCTGCGGCGCGGTCAACCGCTCGAAGGTGACCTGCGGCGTGGCGTTGCTGATCACGTGTCGCGCATGCAGCCGTTCGCCGCCGACCAGTCGTACCCCGGTGGCGCGTCCGTCTTCGACGAGGATCTCGGCCACCTCTGCCTGGCAGCGGATCTGCGCACCGCGGGCGCGGGCCGCCGCCGCTAAGGCCTGGCTGAGTGCGCCCATGCCGCCGGCCACGTAACCCCACACGCCGCGCGCACCGCCGGCGGTTCCCATCACGTGGTGCAGCAGGACGTAACCGGTGCCTGGTGCCGACGGCGGTGCGAACGTGCCGATCACGGCGTCGGTGGCCAGCGTCGCGCGCAGCACGTCGGATTCGAACCAGCGCGTAAGGATCGGCGTCGCCGCACCGGTTAGCAGCTCCACCGCGGCCGGCAGCTCGTCGCCCAGCGCGCCGAGCGCGCGCCACAGCCGTCGGCCGTTCAGCAGTGCGCGGATGCGCGCGAACAGCGAGCGCCGGCGCCACGCTGCCGGCAGCGGCAGCAGCTCTGGTGGCGGCTGCGCCAGCAGTGGCTCCAGCACTTCGGCGATGCGCGTCAGCCAGGCCTCGTAGTGCGGATAGGCTTCGGCATCGCGTGCCGAGAAGCGGTCGATTTGCTCGTGGTTGAACGCCGGGTCCGGTCCCAGCAGCAGGCTGCGGCCGTCCGGCAGCGGTGTGAACGACGACGGATCGCGCGGCAGCACCCGGTAGCCGTGCGCCGCCAGATCCAGCTCGCGCTCGATTTCCGGCAGCAGCAGGCTGACCAGGTAGCTGGCGGTCGAGCAGCGGTAGCCGGCCGCCAGTTCTTCGGTGACCGCCGCGCCGCCGACCATGGGCCGCCGT
This sequence comes from Gammaproteobacteria bacterium, assembly GCA_028871525.1. GTDB lineage: Bacteria > Pseudomonadota > Gammaproteobacteria > Nevskiales > Nevskiaceae > SCRT01. The sequence continues at coordinate 8,667 of JAGWMX010000054.1, read as the reverse complement.
TCCAGCACCAGCACACGGCGGCCGGCCCGCGCCAGGTAGGCGGCGCAGGTCAAACCGTTGTGCCCCGCGCCGATGATGAGGTCGTCGTAGTGAATGTGGCTAGGCATCGCGGCTCGCGACGTCGGCGTATCCGGACGCCGTCGATCGTCAGTTTAGCGCGGCGCGGCTCCGACCCTTGGGTCATTGCGAGGCCGGCGTAGCCGGCCGTGGCAATCTCGATCTGTTGCCGCGGAGTCAGGGCTACGGTCCGCATCACGAGATTGCCGCGTCGCTGGCGGAACCATGGTCCCGCCCTCGCAATGACGGGGCGGTGGTCACCGGCGGCTTGGGCTTGACTGGCGATATATACCTGTCTATATAACGAAGCATGGCGAGACAACAATCGATGCAAGTGGACGGCCGCTTCTGGTTTGCGGCTGCCGGGCCCGGCTCGATCGGTCACGGCCGCGTCGAGTTGCTGCAGCAGATTCACCGCACCGGCTCGATCAGCCAGGCGGCGCGCGGGATGCGCATGAGCTACAAGGCGGCCTGGGACGCGGTCGATGCGATGAACAACCTGGCCGACGCGCCGCTGGTCGAGCGCAGCGCCGGCGGGCGCCACGGCGGCGGCACGCGGCTGACGCCGCAGGGGCTGCGGTTGATCGAAGTGTACCGGGCGGCCGAGCAGGAATTCCGGGCGTTTCTCGAGCGGCTCGGCACCGGTATCGCCGACTTTGAACATTTCTACGCGCTGATGCGCAGGCTGGGCATGAAGACGAGCGCACGCAACCAGTTTGGCGGACGGATCAAGTCGATCCGCAAGGGTGCCGTTAACTCCGAGGTGGTGCTGGATATCGGCGGCGACGAAGTGGTGGCGGTGATCACCAACGCCAGCGTCAGGAGTCTCGGCCTCAAGCGCGGCACGCCGGCTTATGCGTTGATCAAAGCGTCCTGGGTGATTCTGGCAGCCGCCGACGAGGCTCAAAAGACCAGCGCACGCAACCGGTTGTGCGGCAAGGTCGCCGAACTGCGCAAGAGCGCAGTCAACGCCGAAGTGGTGCTGGCGCTGTCGGGTGGCAAGCGCCTGACCGCGGTGATCACCAACGCCAGTGTCGAGACGTTGGCGCTGTCAGTGGGCGCACCGGCCTGCGCGTTGATCAAGGCGTCCCACGTGATTGTCGCGATCGACGTCTGAGCGCGGCAGCGGCACGGGAGGAATTTCGTATGTCGAGAAAGCTGCTGGCTGTCGCCCTGTTCCTGATTCTGGCGCCGTCCGTCATAGCCGCCGGCCAGCCGGTGCTGCGCGTGGCTTATGCCGGCTCGATGGGCGCGGTGATGGACCGGGGATTGGGGCCGGCGTTCGCCAAGGTGCACGGCGTGACCTACCAGGGCATCGGCCAGGGCGCCTACGGGTTGGCGCGGCTGCTCGCGGGCAAGCAGCTGCAAGCCGACGTGTTTGTCGCCATCACGCCGGGGCCGGTTAAGATCGTGCAGGATGCCGGCCTGCTCGGTGCGACGCAGCCGGTGGCCAGCACGCAGATGGTCATCGCCTACAGCCCGAACAGCCGTTTTGCCGCCGCATTCCGGGCGGCCGCCGCGGGCAAGATCCCGTGGTATTCGGTGCTCGAGCGCAAGGGCCTGCGCTTCGGCCGCACCGATCCGGCCACCGATCCGCAGGGCCGCAACATCGTGCTGACGATGCTGTTGGCCGAGCGCTACTACAAGCAGCCGCGGCTGGCGCACAAGATCCTGGGATCGGTGCGCAACCCGCGGCAGATTTTCACCGAGCCGTCGCTGCTGTCACGGCTGGAAGCGGGGCAGGTCGACGCGTCTTCCGGTTATTTGAGCGCGGTGGTTTCGCACCGGTTGCCGTACCTCCGGCTGCCGGACGAGATCAACCTCGGCAACCCGGCGATGGCGGCGGACTGGTACGACAAGGTCGGCTTTACGTTGACCAAACCGGATGGCGCGACCGAACGGGCGAAAGTACGGCCGCTGGTGTTCTACGCCGGCGTGCTGAACACCGCCGCGAACCCGAAGGCGGCGCGGGAATTCGTCAACTTCCTCGACAGCCCGGCCGGCCAGAAGATCTTCGCCGGTTTCGGTTACAGCCCGCCGCCGAAAGGCGGCGCTGACGCCCGCGGGATGCGTGATTGAGCGCGAAGCGCACCATCGCCGCCCTCGGTCTGCTGGCCACAGCAACGCTGGCACTGCCGTTCGCCGGCCTGCTGTGGGCCACGCCGTGGCTGCGGCTGCACTACGCCGCCGGCGATCTCGGCGCGCTGTGGGTGTCGATCGGCTACACGCTGCTGGCACTAGTCATCGTCGTGGCGCTCGGAACGCCGCTGGCCTGGTGGCTGGCGCGGCACCGTTTCCGCGGCAAGTGGCTGGTCGACGCGCTGGTGCTGCTGCCGCTGCTGTCGCCGCCGCTGGCCATGGGTCTGCTGCTGGTGATCTCCTACGGTCCCTACGGCTGGGTCGGCCATCCGCTGCAGCGCGCCGGGCTGTTGCTGACCAACACGCCGGCCGCCTTCGTGCTGGCGCAGGTCTACGCCTCGGCCCCGTACTACGTGGTCAGCGCGCGTGCCGCATTCGAGGGCGTGCCGCGCGAGCTGGAGCATATCGGCCTGTCGCTGGGTCGCTCGCCGTGGCGCGTGTTCTGGCGCGTCACCGTGCCGCTGTCGACGCTGGGTTTGGCGGCCGGCGTCGCGCTGGCCTGGGTGCGCGCGCTGGGCGAGTTCGGCATCGTGCTGATCGTCGCCTACTTTCCGCAGGGCATCCCGGTCAAGCTGTGGGTCAACCTGCAGGAGGTCGGCCTGGACGCCGTCTACCCGCTGCTGTGGACGTTCTTCGCCGTCGCGCTGCCGCTGCCGCTGGTGCTCGGCCTGGCCTCGCGCCGGCAGGCGATCTACTGATGCGCGTCGCCTGCCGCCTGGAGCGGCCATTGCCGCTGGATGTGGACCTGCAACTCGACGGCTTCACCGTGCTGCTCGGCGCCTCCGGCTCCGGCAAAACCAGCCTGCTCAAGGCCATCGCCGGCCTGGTCGCAGCGCGCACCGAGCCTTGGAGCGGCGCGCCGCCACAGCGCCGGCCGGTCGGCTACCTGCCGCAGGGCTACGCGCTGTTCCCGCATCTGCGCGCCTGGCAGAACGTGGCGTTCGCACTCGACGGACCGCACGCCGAGCAGCGCCGCCGCGCTGGCGCGCTGCTGCAGCGCATGGGTTTGTCGGGTCTCGACCAGCGCCACCCGCGCGAACTCTCCGGCGGTCAGCAGCAGCGCGTGGCGCTGGCGCGCGCGCTGGCCCGCGAACCGCAACTGCTGCTGCTGGACGAGCCGACCTCGGCGCTGGACGCGGTTACCCGGGATCAGTTGTTGGCCGAGTTGATCGGTCTGATTCGCGCCGCCGGCGTGCCGGCGCTGGCCGCCACCCACGATCCGCACGCTGCGGCGCTGGCCGACCGTGTGGCGCTGCTGGCCGGCGGCCGCATCGTCCAGCAGGGTCCGCCGGCCGAGGTGTTCACGCAGCCGGCGAGTTTTGCCGCCGCGCGCCTGGCCGGCATCCGCAATCTGTACACGGCACGGGTCGTTGCGCACGAGGGTGGGCAGGTGACGTTGGACTGCGCCGGCCTGCGCCTGCGCGCCGCCGTGCCGCCTTGGCTCGGCGGCAGCGAGGAAGTCGGCGTGGCGATCCGTGCCGAAGCGCTGGCGCTGGCGACCGGAGACGGTAGCAATACTTTTACCGCGCGCGCGGTTGCGGTGCGTGCCGAAGGTCTGTTGCATCGGGTGACGCTGGATGCCGGGCCGGTCATCGAGGCGCTGCTGCCGGCCGCGGTCACTGCGCCGCAGGTCGGCGACGGGTTGTCGCTCACGATCGCAGCGGCGCACGTGCAGCTGTTCGAGCTGGACATCGCAGCCGATCAACCGTCGGCCCCCGCAGTCGCTTCACGCAGCGGGTAACCGGTCGGATGAGTCAGTGCCACGTGCAGCGTTATATAAACTTATATATAACGCAGACAGATCGGAAGATCGGAAAGGAGCACGCGATGAAACTCTTAAAAGGGATGGCTGACGCGAACAAGAGCCGGGTGCTCTGGTCGCTGGCGGTGGCAGTTGCCGCCAGCAGCATCGCCACGGCTGCGGTTGCCGATACTGTCGTGTCCAGGGGCGGTATCACCATCAAGTCGGCCGACGGCAATTTCGAGGCCGCGGTCGGCGGGCGCATTCACTTCGATGCCTCGCTGCTGTCGCCGGACGACGGCAGTGCACTCGGCATCAGCGATGCCAGCAATCGAAGCGGGTTCTTCTTCCGGCGTGCGTTTTTGACGCTCAAGGGGAAACTCTACGGCTTCGACTATCACCTCGACGAGGATTTCTCCGACACCAAGAGTCCTGCGGACGGGCTGAGAAACGTGTGGTTCGCGCACGCTCTGGGTTCCGGCGGCACGCTCTATGTCGGCCAGCACAAGCCCTGGCGCAGCCTGGACGAACTGGCCAGCAGCAACAACACGCCGTTGCAGGAACGCAACGTACTGTCGGCCAACGGTATTCTCGGCGGGCGCAATTACACCCAGGGCCTGTTCTACAAATGGAACCGCGGCGGCATGTTCGCCAAGGGCGACGCACTGTGGCTGGGTGCCTCCTTGTATAGCGATACCCGGGGCGGCAAAGGCGGCGGGCGTGGATTCGGCGCCAACGGCCGCGTCGCCTACGCGCCGATCGCCGGCAAGGCCGGGTGGCTGCACTTCGGCCTGAATTATTCCTACGACACCGCTGCTGGCGACGGCAGTGGTTTCGGCCCGCCCAAGGCCGGCTACAGCACCTGGTACGGGAAACAGGGCAATCCGGCGAATGTGGCGAGATTCGGCAACGGCCACAGCGCCAGTGCCGGCACCGCGATCGGCGAAATCGCGGGCGCGTACGGTCCGATCTATCTGCAGGGCGAGTACGGCGTCGCACATCTGCAGCAGCAGCCCAGGCAGGCCGATATCCTCGCCTACTCGGTGACCATCGCCTGGGCGATCACCGGCGAAACGCGCGGCTACGGCACCAGTGACGCCACCTACAAGGGGCTGACCCCGAGGCATAGTTACGGTGCGGTGGAACTCGCCCTGCGCTACGACGACATAAAAAACAAAGACCTGTCGACTTGCGCCTTGAGCGGCGGGGCAAGCAGCGGGGCGACACGTTGTGAAGTGTCGTCGATCACCGCTGGCATCAATTACTACCTCAACCCCGACGTGCGTTTTCTGCTCGACTATCAGCATGGACAAGCCGATGCTGGAGCGGCCGGCAAGGACAGTCCGGATGTGGTTGAGGCGCGCGCACAGATCGTCTGGTAGCCGGCCCGCTGTGGCGAGTTGGACGTCAACATGATGCCGGCGATAGCCAGTTGACGCCGTTCGCATCGTGAGCCGGAGGTTCGAGGATTCACAGCAACGGTTGTTAAACTTGTCGCGCCGATTGCATCTGATCTGCCCATGTCACTGCTCCGATACGCGGTGCTGCCACTGGTCGCGTGTCTGTGGCCGGCGCTGGCACCAGCCACTTCACCCTACGATGTTGTGCCTCTGCCCAGCGGGGAAATCAGCGGTGTGGGGGTGGCCGAATGCGGCGTATTCAACGGTGGCCTGCACGCCGGCGCCAGTTGCGAGTTCGCGCTCGACGCCGGGCTGCGCCTGCACGGCGACAAGCGCTTGGGTTGGCGGGGCAGTTCGTTGGTTGCGGACCTCGAGGCGGTTGGCGGTGGCCGCCCGACTCTGGACTACGTTGGCGATGCGCAGGGTGTCAGCAACATCGAGGCGCCGTGGGCGCTGCGGCTCTACGAGATCTATTTTTCGCAGACCTTCACCGTCACCGGTTCGCAGCTGCGTTTCGGGCTGATCGAGATCAGCGACCAGTTTATGTTCGTGCCCGGCACCGCCGAGCTGATCAACTCGTCGTTCGGCCTGGTGCCGACGTTGAGTCTGAACGTGCCGACTTCGACGTTTCCGAAACCCGGTTGGGGCGTGACGCTGGAGCAGCGCTTCGGCAAACATTGGCGCGCCCGTGCCGGATTGTTCCAGGGTCAGCCCGAACATCGCGCGCGGCCTTTCAGCGGCGGCGCGATGGCAATCGGGGAAATCGAATACGGCGTCGAAAATGGAGCGATGATTTCGCTCGGCACCTGGCGCTATAGCCGGCCGGGCGGTGACGGTTACGGCAATCCACGTCACGACTGGGGGGCGCAACTTGGCACCTCGCTGCCGCTGTACGGCGGGCGCCTGCGGGTGTTCGGTCAGGTCGGCATCGCACCGGAGCGGCAGAGTTTCAGCCCGTACTATGCCGAGGCTGGCCTGCGCTGGGCCGGGCCGCTACCCGGGCGGCGACGCGACGCACTCGCCATCGCGCTCGGGCGTGACTGGATTCGCGGCACGCATGGACTGAAGGCCGAGACCGTGCCGGAGTTGATCTACAGCGCGCAAATACTGCCGGGTGTGTATCTGCAACCGGATCTGCAGTACGTCAGCCGGCCGTTGGCTGGCGGTATCGCACACACCGACGCGCTGGTGGGATTGCTGCGTATTTACGCCACCATTCAGTAGGGCCGAACGATCCACGCCGATCGCCGGTCTATGTCCAGGCGGCGGCAAACGGGAGCCTGACGCATGCAAAAGCGCCGGCTCGTCCGGCAGGGGTTGAGCGTTTCGATTCCCGGCTTCGGTTGTAGAGGTTGTCGAGTTTCTACGCCAGCAGCGCCATCGCCGGGATCCCGCCGGGTCGCGGTTCTCTCAGCGGCGGCTTCCAGCGTTACGAAGACCCGGCCGAAAACGGGTTCCGCCGCAACTCACCGCGTTTTCACAGGTGACAATTTCGCCGAGAACCTGCAACGGGTCGAGCGCATCGGTCAACTGACGAAGCGCAAGGACTGCACCGCGTCACAACTCGCGCGGGCTCGGCTGCTGGCGCAAGGCAGGAGACATCGCGCCGATTCCGGGGACTGTGCGGCCGGAGCGGCTGAAGAAAACCCCGATGCGGTCGACATTACGCTGAGCCCGGCGGAACGCTGCATGGTCGGCAGCGCGTCGAGGTCGGTGCCGTCGCGTTCTGCTGCGGCACGGTGCCGGCGGCAATCGGATTGCAGATCATCGGCAGCCTGCAAAGAGTTGGACACGGTGCGGCAGGTTACCCAGGGTCGGCCGTCATCCGCGCCTGCGCGCCAGATAGATCGTGTTGGACGATTCACCGCCGGTGTAGGGATTGGCGAAGTTCACGACATGGGATTCGCAAGACTGGAAAACGGTGTTGAGTACACGCATGAACGCCGCATCCGGCGGGTCGTTGGACCACAGTCCGAAGACGCCGCCGGGATGCAGCTTGTCAGCCAGGCCGCGAAGCCCCGGGACGGCATAGAAAGCCTGATTGGCCGGGTGCAGCCAATGGCTGGGTGAGTGGTCGATGTCCAGCAGCACCGCGTGCACCGGCCGGGTTGGAGCTGCGGGATCGAAGCCGCCGCCAGCGGATGACGCAAGCTTGAAGAAATCGGCCTGCATCAGGGTGCAACGGGGGTCCGATACAAGTCTCTGTCCGAGCGGCACCAGGCCGCGGCGGTGCCAGTCGATTACCGGCCGCATGACCTCGACCACCCTCAGCGACCGCACCGACGGATCCTCCAGGACCGCCGCCGCGGTATGGCCCAGCCCCAGTCCGCCGACCACGATGTCCATCGCGGAGCCGGCCAGTGCGGCCAGCCCGAGCTTCGCCAGCCGGCTCTCGGCCGTGGTGAACAGACTGGACATCAGGAATTCGTCGCCCAGCTTCACCTCGTAGAGGATCTCGCCGCCGAGTCGGGGCTCCGCGCGACGCCGCAGGCTGATGTCGCCCAGCGGGGTTTTCTGGTAATCCAGCTCTTCAAGGATAAACGTCATCTGTCCTTTCCGATTCACAGGCTGACGCGACGGTTGCGAACCAGTAAGTTGCCCGCTCGTGGTCGATGCAAGCCGGGTCGCCGATCGGCCTAGGTCGCCCGACCGGCGCTGAGGCCCTGGTTTTGCGTCGCGGCTGGCCGCTCCCGATTTCCGCTCGTGTGCGGGCCGCTCGGTGTATGGCTGCGGATCCGGCGGGTGTCACCGGGTATGCGCGGTGCGCAATACGCGCACGGCATCGGGCTGCGCCATCGCCGGCCCGGTCATCAACCTACAAAATAAATCGAGTAGATGAGGTTCAAAGCAATGAGCATCGCGCTGTAGTGTTTCCAGTGCTGCATTCACGCTGATGCTCTGCTGATAAGGGCGATTGGAAGTCAACGCGTCAAAGCAATCGCAGATGCGCACGATTCGCGCGAAATGCGGGATTTTTTCTCCGGCCAGACCGCGTGGGTAGCCGCTTCCGTCATAATTTTCGTGATGATAAAGCACGATATCGGAAATACGGGAATCGAGTTCCAACGGGGTCAGAAGCTCGACGCCGAGTTCCGCGTGCCTGGAAACCACCGCGAATTCGGTTGCGGTCAATCGGGCGGGTTTGTATAAAATATACTCACTGATGGACAGTTTGCCGATATCGTGCAGGCAGGCACCGAGCGAGATCAATTTCACATCATCGGCTGAGTAGCCGATGGCCTCCGCTAACAAAGCCGACATATACCCAACGCGACGCAGATGTCCGCACAGGCCAGGATCGCGTCCATTAACGATGCGAGTTACGAAGCC
>JAGWMX010000053.1 GCA_028871525.1 Gammaproteobacteria bacterium | reverse complement strand
CAGGCCCGACGAGCGGACCTCCTCGGCCCGCTCCCGGGCCTTGTTCGAAAGACGCAACTCGGTTTGGCGCATGGCAACACCCTCCGCAGAGACAGGAAGATGATGTCATTATATTAATGTTCTGTTATTTATGTGTTGTACTACTAGTGGGCGTGCTGCGCAGCGCCGCAGTCAGGCTGCCGGCCGCCGGCACGTGCCTGCCGGTAAATCGGCAGATCCTGCGGCAGCCGCGCGCGTATCTGCTGGATCCGGCGCGCGTCGGCCGGGTGATCGGACAGCAGTTCGGGCGGCGCCTTGCCGGCAGTGGCCTGTTGCATGTTCTGCCACAGCACGACCGCCTGGCGGGGATCGAAACCGGCACGCGACATCAGGTCCAGCCCGATCAGGTCGGCCTCGGATTCCTGGGTGCGCGAGAACGGCAGCAGGATACCGACCTGTGCGCCGAGACCCATTAGCGCCATCGTCCCCTGGCCGGCGCCGCTGGCGCCGGCGGCCGTCAGCGCCACTTGGGTCAGCGCCTGGTCCGACAGCCGTTCGTTGACGTGGCCGGCGATGACGTGGCCGATCTCGTGGCCCAGCACCGCGGCCAGTTGATCCTGGTTTTCGACTACCTTGAACAGGCCGCTGTAGACGCCGATCTCGCCGCCGGGCAGCGCGAAGGCGTTGATCTCGTCGCTCTGGAACACCTTGGCCTGCCAGTTGGCCCGATAACCGGTCTGTGCGGTCAGTTGGCCGGCGACGCAGTTGACGAAGGCATTGAGGCGGGCGTCGGTGCTGAGCGGGGTCTTCTTCTGCAGTTGTTGAAACGTCTGCAGGCCCATGCGGCCGACCGTCTGGTCCGAATACAGCTTCAGTTGCGGCCGGCCCAGGGGTGAGGTCGCGCAGCCGGCCAGCAACAGACCCAGCAGCGCCGCGCTCGCCGCCATGGAGATTTTTGCGATTCGACAGCATGCGTGCATGGGCAACATCCTACCCGGAGTCTTTTGCGGCCGTCAGCGTGGAGCTTTCGCGCTGTCGCCGAAAAGCGGTAGATTAAGGCTTCGGGTTATACCGCCCGGGAGGGTGCGGCAATGCCGCGCGGATCTCGAACGACGATCGCGTCGTTCACGTTGAAAAGGGGATGCAACTGGCTTTATGGATAATCGTGAAACCGGAACCGTAAAGTGGTTCGATAACGCCAAGGGCTACGGCTTCATTCAGCGCACCGCCGGTGAAGACGTGTTCGTTCATTTCCGGAATATCAGGGGGGAAGGCTACCGGACGCTGCAGGAAGGACAGCAGGTATCCTTTAATGTCGTCCAGGGGCAAAAAGGACTGCAGGCGGAAGACGTCGCCGTGGTCTGACCCGCCGCTCGTTGCAAAAGCTTCGCGCCGGGCGGCGATTACGCCCGACCCGCGCCTCCGGTGACGTAGGCTGCTGTCCGCCCGCAGGCCGCTGGGTACGAAAGCCGGGCGCCAGCCGTGGCGGTGGCGATAATATTGCGCTGTCCAACGCCTGGGCAACCCTCACTGCCGCGGCACCGCCCCGGTGCCGCCCGGCGGGTTTTGCAGATAACGGTGCAGAAAGTCCTGGGTGCGGCGCCAGGCGTCGGCCGCGGCGGCGGCGTTGTAATTGCGTCCGGACGGGTTGGCGAAAGCGTGACCGACCCCGGGATAGACGTGCACCGCCACCGGCGTACCCTGCGCGCGCAGGCCGCGCGTCACACCGTCGATCGCCGTCCGTGGAATGCTGGAGTCGTCGCCGCCGAAGAGTCCCAGCACCGGCGCGCGGATCCGCGACAGCACCGCGGGGTCGTCGTCGAGATGGCCGTAGTAGATCACCGTCGCCGCCAGCTTGCCGGACAGCACCTGCGCCGCCGTAAAGCTCAGGCCGCCGCCGAAGCACCAGCCCAGCGTGCCGACCGCCGGCGCCCGCAACCGTTGATAGGCGTAGCCGTAGCCGGCGCGGATATTGGCGTCGATGACGGCCGGATCGGCCAGGGCGGCGCGCATCAGTTGCCGCGCGGCATCCGGATCGGTGGCGATGCGGTCGTGGTAGAAATCCAGCGCCAGTACCGCGTAGCCTTCGCCGGCCAGCCGCCGGCTCATGGCGCGAATGTTGTCGTTCAGGCCCCACCACTCGTGGAACACCAGCAGCGTCGGCAGTGCGTGAGCGCCCGTTGCCGGGTAGGCCAGGTAGCCGTGCAGCGGCCGGCCGCCGAGCTCGCCGTAAGCGACGTTTTCGGTTTTGACTGGGCGGCGCGGCGCCGGCAGCGCCGCCGGGCTGGCCACCGGCACGTCGCCGGCATGAAGCCGAGCCAGTATCACCGTCGGATCGACGGTGGTCGGAGCGGCCGCCACCACCGCCGCGAGCGGTACCGCGAGCAGCAGCCCGATCAGCGGCGCGCGGCGCCTCACCGGAACGCTCCGGCGAACTGGTCGAACATGCCGGCGCCGGCTACCGACACGCCCGCCAGCGACCAGCCGCCGTCGATCGGGATCACCGCGCCGGTGACGTAGGCGGCCTCCGGGCCGGCCAGCCACAGGCAGGCGCCGGCGATGTCGCGCTTGTCGCCGAAACGGCCCAGCGGCACGCTGTCCTGCGTGAGCTTGCGGGCCTGCGGCGTCGGCGCCAGCCGTTTCATCCCCTCGGTGTCGTCGATCGGCCCCGGCACGATCGAGTTGACCCGCACGCCGGCGCGGCCCCATTCCATCGCCGCCACCCGGGTGATCATGTCCACGCCGGCCTTGGCCGCGCAGACGTGCATCTGCAGCGGCATCGGGATGTAGGCCTGGGGCGCCGAGAGGTTGATCACGCTGGCGCCGGGCTTGTTCAGGTGGGCGAAGCCGGCGCGCAGCACGTGAAAGGTGCCGAGCAGGTCGATATCGATCACCGACTTGAAGGCATTGGCGGACATTGCCAGCGCCGGCGCCGGGAAATTGCCGGCGGCGCCGGAGACCAGTACGTCGATGCCGGAGAGCCGGCGTGCGGCGTCGGCCAGGGCCGCTTCCACCGCGGCGTAATCGCGCACGTCCAGCGCGTAGCCGAGCACGGCCTCGCCGTGGCCGGACAACCGGCCGACCGCGGCATCGACCTTGTCCTGGCGGCGCGAAGCCACCGCCAGCCGCGCGCCGGCCCCGGCGAAGGCTTCGGCGATGCCGAAGTTGATGCCGCTGGTGCCGCCGGCGACGAATACGGTTTTGCCACGGTAATCGAAGGTTCGGGACACTTGCCGTTCTCCGTCAAGCTTTATGGCACGCCGCCGGCCAGTTCGGCCAGCAGCAGCGGGTGCAGCGCCGGGGTGGCCGCCAGCACGCTGCAGGTGGTCAACTGTACCGGAGCGCCGGACAGATCGGTGAACACGCCGCCGGCTTCGCGCACGATCAGGGACAGCGCCGCGATATCCAGCACGTTGACGTCGGATTCGATCACTGCGTCGATCCGGCCGTCGGCCAGCCAGTGGTAATGCAGGAAGTCGCCATAGCCGCGGATGCGGTGCAACTGTGGAATCAGGGCGCCGAGTTTGGCCCAGCCCGGGCCGCGTGCGAGGCTGGCGAGATTGCCGGTGGAGGCGATCGTCCGATCCAAGCGGTCGGTGGTGGCGCAACTCAGCCGCTGACCGGCGGCCGGGTCGGCGTCGATTCGCGCCAGGCGCCAGGCGCCGCTGCCGGCCTCGGCCCAGATGGTTTCGCCGGTGCTGCCCGCCGAGCGCGAGTTCTGATCTCCGGCCATGCTCGCCGAGCAGGCGTCGCCGGTCCAGCACGGCGCGTGCGAGACCGCGGCGACGATACGGCCGGCCTGCAGCAGGGCGATCTGCACCGAGAACAGCGGATAGCCGCGCACGAACGCCTTGGTGCCGTCGAGCGGATCGATCAGCCACAGGAAATCGGCGTCGGCGCGCTGACGCCCGAGTTCCTCGCCGTAAAAGCCGTGCTCCGGGAAATACCGGCAGAGCACGCGCCTGATCGCCTGCTCGGCGGCGATATCGACCTCGGTGACCGGGCTGGCGTCGGCTTTGTAATCGATGCGGAAACCGCTGCGATAGCGGGTTTTGATCAGGGCGCCGGCAGCAGCTGCCGCATCCAGCGCGGCGAGGACATAGGAATTCGGCATCGGGGTGCGACGGTTTTCGGGTGCGCCAGTCCATCATACCGGCCGCAGTCGCGCTAGACTGCACCGGTCGCAGGTGTCCGCACCGCCACGCGGTGCGGGTGAAACGGGAAGCCGGTGCGGCGCAACGAACGCTCGTTACGCCCAATCCGGCGCTGCCCCCGCAACGGTAGGTGAGCCAGGCGACGGCAACCCGCCACTGGAAAGGTCAGGCTTTCCGGGAAGGCGCCGTCGGGAATATCGCTTCCAGCTCACGAGCCCGGAGACCGGCCCGCGACGGGCCCGGCTGCCCGCGTGCGGGCGGCGGATGTGCACCTTAAGGCCTGCGGGGACGCAGGCAAGGGGACTTTCGACATGTCTCGTTTACCGTTTGCGGCGTGCGTCGCCGCCTGCCTGTTGAACCTGCCCACCGGCGCCGCCGCCCAGACAACCGCCCAACTGACCCCGGTCGTCGTGACCGCCACCCGCACCCCGTTGCCGGCGTCCGACACCTTGAACACCACCATCGTCATCACCCGCCCGCAGATCGAGCGCGCGCAGGCCACCGACGTCGCCGATCTGCTGAGCCAGTACGCCGGCCTGGAAGTGGCGCGCGTCGGCGGTCCGGGCCAGCCGGCCTCGCTGTTCATCCGCGGCGGCAACAGCAACTACACGCTGGTGCTGATCGATGGCGTGCGCGTCAACGACGGCTCCGACGGCGCCGCCGCGCTCAATCGCATCGCGCCGGAGATGATCGAGCGCATCGAAATCATCGAAGGGCCGGCCGCCGCGCTGTACGGCTCGGACGCCATCGGCGGCGTGGTCAACGTCATCACCCGCAAGCCGGGACCGGGACACGCCTGGGCCGCCATCGGCGGCGGCAGTTTCGGCACCGTTTCCGGTGCCGCGGCGCTGCGCGGCCAGGGCGCGCTCGGCGCCGGCGGCTGGGGTGCGGCGCTGTCGCTGCAGCAGCAGCACAGCGACGGAATTCCGACCTTCGCCGGCGCCGGCCAGGCGCGCGGCTTTCGCAACCGCAGCGTCAATGCGCGGCTGGATTACGCGCTCGGCGACTGGCGTTTCGAAGCGCGGGTGTGGGACGCGCGCGGCGCCACCCAGTTCCTCAACCAGACCTTCGACCCCAATACCTTCGCCTTCACCGGTTTTTCGCCGGCCGACGAGGATTTTGAAAACCGCATCGTCGCGGTGCAGGCCGACTGGCGCATCACGCCGCGCTGGCGCTCGAGCCTGACGCTCAGCCAGAGCGAGGACCGCCTGCAGCAGAAGCAGACGCCCGACTTCGTGCGCACGCTGCGCCCGGAAGCCGACTGGCACAACGTGTTCACCGTCGACGCGCACAACCGGCTGTCGTTCGGTCTGCGCGACGACCGCGAACGGGTCGACGGCCTGTCCTTCGGCAGCGGGCTGCGCCAGAACAAAACCGTGGCCTATGGATATCTGCAGGATGAGATCCATTACGGTGCGCAGCGTCTGATCGGCGCCGTAAACTATCTGCACGACGACGCCTTCGGTGAACGCTTCGACTGGAGTTTGCGCTACGGTTACGACCTCGCCGCCGGCACCCGCCTGATCGTCAGCGCCGGCACCGCGTTCCACGCACCGACCGCCAACGACCGCTTCGGTTTCGGCGGCAACCCGGCGCTCGAGCCGGAGAAATCTCAGACTTACGAGTTCGGTTTGCAGCAACAGCTGTGGCGGCACCAGCGCTTGGAAGCGCGGTTGTTCTGGACCGACGTGCGCGATCTGATCCAGTTCCTGCCGGTGCCGGGCCAGGCGTTCGAATTCCGCGGCGAAAACGTCGCTCACGCGCGCAACCAAGGTCTGCAGCTAAGCTGGCACTATACCGGCGGCGACTGGCAGGCACGCGTCGGCGGGCTGTGGCAGGACCCGCGCGATCGCGATGCTCACCGCCAGCTGCTGCGCCGCGCCCGGCTGTCGGCCAGCGCACAGCTGACTCGCCGCTTCGGCCGCTACGATCTCGGCGCGGTGTTCGTCGCCTCCCGTGCGCGTGCCGACATCGACGCCTTGACCGGCGCGCCGACAGCCGACGGCGGTTACGGCCGTCTGGACCTGCTCGGCAGCGTGCGCCTGACGTCACGGTTGCGCCTCGACGTGCGGGCGGACAACGTACTGAACAAGCACTACCAGACCGCCGCCGGCTTCAACCAGCCGGGATCGGCGGCCTACGCGACGCTGCGTTACGACCTGCCGCTGGGGGAGGAGCCGTGATTCGCGACCACCGGTGGTGACGGCTCCGAACGCCCGGCCGGGGATGGCCGGGCCGGGCTATCCGAAAGCCACTGAGCTTGCGCCATGGATGGCGGACGCCGAACATACAGGTAAACTGAATCGATGGGCCACCGCCTGAGCAAAATCGTCACCCGCACCGGCGACGCCGGCAAAACGGGACTGGCCGACGGCTCGCGGCGGGCCAAGACCGCGCCGCGGATCGCCGCGATCGGCGACATCGACGAACTCAACTGCTGCGTCGGGCTGCTGCTGACACAAACGTTGCCGGACCCGGTGGCGGAGTTGCTGAGGCGGGTACAGCACGAGTTGTTCGACCTCGGCGGCGAGCTGGCGTTGCCGGGGGCGACGCTGATCACCGAAGCGGCGGTCAAGCGGCTCGACGACGGCCTGGCCCGGCTCAACGCCGGGCTGCCGCCGCTGAAGGAGTTCGTGCTGCCCGGCGGCAGTCCGGCGGCGGCCCACGCGCACCTGGCGCGGGCGGTGGCACGGCGGGCCGAGCGCGGGTTGTGGCGTCTGGCCGAGACGGAAAGCGTCAATCCGCTGGCCTGCGCCTATCTGAACCGACTGTCGGACGCGCTGTTCGTCTGCGCGCGGGTGGTGCTGCGCCTGGCCGATGGCGTAGAGGTCACCTGGCGGCGCGATTCGGCGCGCTGAACTGTGGCAGTCGCCGCCGCGCGCGGTCAAGTACCGCGCAGGTGCGGGCGATGCCGTCGAGCAACCGCGGTCCCGGCCGCGCCAGCAGATCGTCATCGACCGCGTATAGATTGCCGAAGCGCTCCGCCGGAGTCTGCGGCAGACGCGCCCAGTAGCGCGCGATCGCCGCCGCATCGTCGTCACGGCCGTACAGCACCGCCTGCGGCGCCGCCCGCGCCACCGCTTCGGCCGACACCGGCGCCGCCAGCTGGCCGAGTCCGGCGAAGGCGTCGGTGCCGCGGCAGACGGTCAGCGCCTGGGCCAGTGGGCTGCGCCCGCTGACGGTGTAGGCCGGCGCGGTGCCGATCTGGTAGAAAACGCGAATCGGCTGCGTCTGCGCATAGCGCCGGCGCAGCGCCGCCAGGCGTGCGCGATAGGCGTGCGCGGCAAGCGCGGCGGTGGCGTCGGTGCCGAGCCAGCGGCCGACGCGTTCGATGGCGTCGGCGACGTCGTCGGGGCGTCGGATGTCGATCGTGCGCACCGTCAGCCCCAGCGCGCGCAGCCGCGCAACGGCGGCCGGTGAAGTGCCGCCACCCCAGGCGATCACCAGATCCGGTTGCGCAGCCAGCGTCGCTTCCAGGTTCACTGCGAAGGCATCGCCGATGCGTTTGACTTTTGCTGCCTGCGGCGGATAGTCGGTGTAGGCCGAGACGCCGGCCAGCTCACCGCAGCCGCCGGCGGCACAGACGATCTCGGCCAGATGCGGCGCCAGCGTCACCACCCGCAGCGCCGGCGCAGCGGTGGCTGCCGCCGCCGTGCCGATGGCTAGGACAGCCAGTAGCCGGCTTGCAGTAATGCGCATAGCGCCAGCAGCAGCAACAGCGCACGCTGCAGCAGCCGCTGCGCCTCGGCTTCGGTGGCGGCCCAGTTCGGCGGCAGCACCGCCGCGCCGTGATCCTCGGCGACAACGGCACCGGCGCCGACCGCCGCCAGCAGCATCCAGCCACGCCTGGGCCATGGCAGATCCGCCGGCAGCCGGCGCCAGGCGGCGAAAGCGTCGTCGCTGGATCCGGCCAGCGCGCACAGCAGCGCGGTCAGCCGCAGCGGAACCCAGGCGGCTGCCGCATGCAGGTCGGCGGCGCCGGCGGGTGCGCCGGTACGCCGCGCGAACTCGGTGCATAGCCGGTAGAACAGAGCGCCGCCGGGGCCGGCCGCGGCGAACCATATCAGCAGGCTGAAGCTGCGTTCGTGTTCGGCGATGAACAGCCGGCCGAGTGCGCCGAGTTCAGCCTGCGGCAGTGCATCCTCGCCGGGCGCGGCGCCGCCGCGCGGCTGACCCAGGCACAGGTACAGCGCCGCGACGGCGAACAGCAGCCGCGGCAGCGGTGGCAGCAGTGCCGCGATCAGCGCCACCGCCAGCGCCGGCAGCAGCGCGCACAGCGTCAGCCACAACGTCGGCGAGGGCAGATGGCGGCCGGCGCGCAGCCGCAGGCCCGCCCACAGCCGCTGCCGCAGCTCGGCCAGCGTATTGCGGCTGAAGGCGTCCGGCGCCAGGGACAGCAGCATCGCCAACAGCGTCATCGCTCACCTGTCATCGCGGGAATTCCAGTTCTCCCAGAAAACGCGGCCAGTCAAAGTATGGACCCGGATCGGTCTTGCGGTGCGGTGCGATGTCGGCGTGGCCGACGATGCGCGCCGGCTGAATGTTGCGGTAGGCGTTCAAAATCGCCGCGCTGACCCGGGCCAGGCTGGTGTACTGGGCATCGGCAAAGGGATGTACGTCGTCGCCCTCCAGCTCGATGCCGATGGAAAAATCATTGCAGCCCGCGCGTCCGTCGAAGCTGGATTCGCCGGCATGCCAG
Organism: Gammaproteobacteria bacterium; assembly: GCA_028871525.1. Lineage (GTDB taxonomy): Bacteria > Pseudomonadota > Gammaproteobacteria > Nevskiales > Nevskiaceae > SCRT01. Next base: position 9,375 of record JAGWMX010000053.1, on the reverse strand, counting down.
GCGCGCCGATTGAAGGCCACATACTGCGTCACCGTGCCGTCGCGGAAGATGGCCAGATGCGGCGACACGCGCAGTCCGGCGAGCTGAGCGAAATAGGGATGTGCCGTGCGCTCCAGCCGGTTGCAGAACAGGGCATCGATGAAGTCGCGATTGCGCGCGCCGCCGAATTTTCCGGGCGGCAGGCTGATCGCGTGGATCACCAGCAGGCTGATGTCGGCGGCGTCGGGTCGGGCATCGTGGTGCGGGCTTGCGCACCGGCGCGCGCCGGCTAGCCGGTGCCGGTTGATTGACGGGATCAGCAGGTGAGCCCCGGCCGGCAACGCGTCTGCCTCCGTGCCGCGCCACCCGCCGGCTGCGCCGGTCACGGCCGGCGGCCGTCCGGGGCTCGATGCGGCGGCGCCGCGGCCGCCGCCGCGACTTCCCGATCCGGTTACTGGATCTCCCCCAACGGGCGGTTGAAGGTGTACCGCGCCGGTTCGACCACCAGCCGGTGGAACGGCTGCGCCGGAGCATCTTTTTCAAACGGCGTCAGCGGCAGGTTGACGATGAACAGCACGGTGCCGATCGCGGTGGCGGCGATGCCCAGCGGGCGCACCACCACCAGATCGAACGCCATCGCGCCGGCCGAAGGCGCGGAGGCAGGCTGCGGCGACTGTGTGGTGTCGTAGCTTTGTGCGCCAGCCGCTGCGCAAAAGCCGAACAAGATCGCCAGCGCGCCTGAACGCAAGAGTCTGCAAGTCATAGACCTGCTCCCATCGATGTCCCGTCGTCAAGCTAGAGCGGCCTGCCATCGCTGTCAATCCGCCGGGCGCGGACGCGCCGGGGCCATTTGCGCGACGGATGCTTTAAGCTGTGGCAAGAGCGCATGAATCCGCGTCGAACCCTTCTGCGTTGCCGCCGTTGCCGATGAACACCACGCCGCTGATCTCTGTGGCATTGACGGCTTTCAATGGAGAACGCTACCTGCGCGGGCAGCTCGATTCCCTGCTGGCACAGGACTATCCCGACTTCGAGATCGTCGCCGTCGACGACGCTTCCGCTGACTCCACCGGTGAGATTCTGGACAGTTATTCGGCGCGCGAGCCGCGCTTGCGCTGCTATCGCAACGAACGCAACCTCGGGGTGGTGGGCAACTTCGCGCGGGCGTTCGCTCGCTGCCGGGGTGAACTGATCGCGCCCTGCGACCAGGACGACCTGTGGCTGCCGGACAAGCTGTCGCGCCTTGCCGGGGCGCTAACGGCGGCTGACCCGGCGGTGATGATGGCTTACTGTGACTCCGAGCTGCTCGACGAATACGGGGGATCGCTTGGCCGGCGCGTCTCCGGGAAACTGGTGCTGACCGGCATCGACGATCCGCTGGGTTTTGCGTTTGGCAACTGCGTGTCCGGACACGCGATGCTGTTTCGACGCGAACTGCTGGAGCGGGCGCTGCCGTTCCCGGCGGCGGTGTTCTACGACCGCTGGCTGGCGTTCGCCGCCGCCGCGATCGGCCGCATCGTTTACGTCGACGCGGTGCTGGTGCGGTACCGCCAGCACGCGGCAGCGCAAACCGATTTCGCCGGGCGCCGCGGCCGGCGGCGCGGTCCGCGCGGTGACAAACGCGCGGCGATGGACCTGATCGGCCGGCAATTGGCGGCGTTCGCCGGCTACACACAAGGTCGCGAAGCGGCACTGTTCGGGTGCATCCACCGCCTGTGGCAGGCCGGCGAGCAACAATGGATCTGCTGGCGGCTGACGGCGCTGCTGATCCGCTACCGGCACCGGCTGTATGCCTTCCACCGCAATCGCGGCTGGCGGCGGCTGCGGCGCGCCGTCAAATACTGGCCCGGTCTGCGGCTGAAACGCCTGCTGTTGCCGCATCGATATGGCGCTGCCTGAACCCGGCCGGCTCGCCGAGGTCACGGTCGTGATCGTGACCTACAACAGCGCAGCCGCACTGCCGGCGTGCGTGCATGGACTGGCCGCCGCCGGGGTGCGTTTTATCATCGTCGACAACCACAGTCGCGACGGTAGCGCGGCGCTGGCTGCGGAGTTGCTGCCGCAGGCCGAGATCCTGCGGCTCGAGGAAAACCGCGGGTTCGGGCGTGCCTGCAACCTGGCGCTGCAGCGGCTGCGCACGCCGTTCGCGCTACTGCTGAATCCGGACTGCCAGATCTCGGCGCCGTCGATCGGCGCTCTGTTGAGCGCGGCCGCGCGTTATCCCACCGCCGCGCTGCTGGCGCCGCGTCTTTACGATGCGCCGGGACGTCTCGGCTGCTGTTATCGCCCGGCGTTTTTCAAGCCGCAGCCGCGACGACAGCACGAGCCGCAAGGGGATTTGTGCAGCGAATTCCTGACCGGCGCGGTGCTGCTGCTGCGGATGGCGCAGCTACGCGACGTCGGCTTTTTCGATCCCTGGTTTTTCCTCTACGGCGAGGACGACGATTTGTGTCTGCGCGTGCGCAGCCGCGGCTATTCACTGGTGTTGGCACACGCCGCCAGCGCGCTGCATCCACCGAAGACGTCGTCGCCGAACAGCCCCGAAATCAACCGCCGGCGCGGCTTTTGCCTGGCGGCCTCGAAGTTGTATCTGGTGCACAAGCACCTCGGTTGCCGGGCTTGGCGCCGGCAACGCCTGCGGACCCTGCTGGGCGGCGTCGGCGGCTGGCTGGTGGCTGTATTGATGCAAGACCGGCGGCGCCGGCAATTCGCCGCCGGCCGGATCGCAGCCGCCAGGCTGACGCCGGCACTGGTGGCCGCGCGCGAGTGCCCGGCCGGCGGCTGAGATGTGGCTCAAGGCCGATCGCGGCGTCGCGGTCCGCTCGACCCGGTCGCATGAGGCTTGAACATACGTTGTCCGGGTCAGGCGTCCGCTCGCCGCTTCCGCGGCCAGCCTCGCCCCAGCCGCCACCAGATCGGGCGATTAAGGGCAGCGAGCTGCTCGTCGCGCCGATGGAGTTCGGTCTGCAGATCGAGCAGGTGGACGGCGAAGCAGGTGCCCGCGAAGCGGTCGTAAGCGTCGAGTTCGCGTCGAATTTCGGCTGTTGCACTAGGCGATTCCAACGGCTCCGGCTGCGAGCATAGCCGTTCAAGCCAATTTCGCAACGGCGAGGAAAATTCGGCCAGCGTGCGCTGGCGCTGATGCTGCAGGGCCGGCGCCACCAGAGCTTCGAGCCAGGCGCGGTGCGGGGCCATGTCCGCCGCGGCGGGCAGATTCAATTCGTCGAGCGCGCGGCCGATGCATCCAGCAGGGTCGCGCAGGATGTCGGTCAGGCCGACCAGGGTTCGTCGCAAACTGCGTGAATGCAGCTCTGCATCGAGGAAATGCCGCAGCCATAACAACGCCGATACTTCCAGCGCCAGACCATCGCGCTTGGCCAGCGAGGCCGCGACCTGTGCCGGGTGACGCCAGACCAACAGGCAACGCGGCTCGATTTCGAGTGCGGCGAGCAGCTTCCGCCACAGCGGTAACAGGCGGCAAAGGCGCGGGTCTTTGACGACGAACGCCGGTGCCGCACCATAACTGCGTTGCAGCAGAGCAGCCAGATCCTCGGCCAGCTTCAGTGCCGCAGGGGCGTCGAGCCAGTTCTCGGGCAAGAGGCGAGGGTCCGACCAGTCAAGTCCGATATCGCTCAGGAAACGATCGTGCAGCGCGACGATCTCGGTGTCTTCAAAGTATCCGCTCGGGTTGTCCGGACTCGGTGGCATCAACTGCGGGCCGAAAGGCAAGCCCAGCCGATGCAGCAGACCCGCAGTCAGCGAAGTGCCGCTGCGGTGCATGCCCAGCACCAGCACCGCGATTCTCCGGTTTCCCATCGACGGCTCGCGGCTCACTCGGTCTCGGCTTTCACCGGCCTGTCGGCCAGCGTGCGCAGGGCCTCCACCGGCGCCGTGCGGCCGGCGAGCACTGCGGCCACCTGCTCGCCGATCGGCATCTCGATGCCGTGCTGGCGCGCCAGCCGCAACAGCTCCGGCGCCGCGCGCAGGCCTTCGACGGTGCCGATCTCGGCGGCCGCGGCCGCGGCTTCGGCTCCGCGTCCGAGGGCCAGGCCGAAGCGCCGGTTGCGCGACCGATCGTCGGTGCAGGTCAGCACCATGTCACCGAGCCCGGACAAGCCCATCAAGGTTTCGATACGGGCGCCCATCGCAGTGGCCAGACGCATGATTTCGTTCAGGCCGCGGGTGATCAGCGCGGCGCGGGTATTGGCGCCGAGGCCCAGGCCATCGGCGATGCCGACGGCGATCGCCAGCACGTTTTTGGCTGCGCCGCCGAGTTCCACGCCGATGACGTCGTCGGTGGTGTAGGCTCGAAAGCCGTCGCCGTGCAGGGCCAAGGCGATGGTCTCGGCGAACGGCAGATCACGCGACGCCACCGTGACTGCAGTCGGCAGCCCCAGCCCCAGCTCTGCGGCGAACGTCGGTCCCGACACCACCGCGAACGGACGCGAGTCGTCGCAGATGGCAGCGAACACCTGATGCGCCAAGCGCCCGCTTCCAGGCTCCAATCCCTTGCTGGCGCAGACGATGCCCTGTCCCCGGCGTAGCCGCGGCGCCAGTTCGGCCAGCATCGTGCCGAAGGCATGACTGGGCACGGCCAGCAGCAGATGTTCGGCGCCGCCGACCGCCGCATCGAGATCGGCGGTCGTCGTCAGCTCCGGCGGAAAGCGGCAGGCCGGCAGGTAGCGCGCGTTGACCCGGCGCTCACCGAGCTCGCCGAGCGCGGCCGCATCGCGTCCCCACAGCAGCGTCGCACTGCCGCGACGGGCGAGCTGGATCGCCAGGGCGGTGCCGAAAGCGCCGGCGCCGAGCACGGCGATGCGGGTCATCGTGATCGGCGCTGCGTCGGCCCGCTGCGCGGCGTTGTGCCCGGCCGGCGTGTCCACACCGCGCCAGCCGGGTTCAATTGAGGTTGTTGCCAGCCGCCGGCTGCGACTCGGCGGCTGCGGCGCGGGCGCGCAGGTGTTCGGTGTAGGCGGCATTGAAATCGATCGGCTGCAGCAGCACCGGCGGAAAGCCGCCGCGCTGGATCAGATCGGCGATGGTCTCGCGTGCGAACGGGAAGAGCAGACTTGGGCAGTAAGCGCCGAGTAATGCGCCCAACTCCGGGCCCTGTCCGAAGCCCTTGATTTCGAAAACGCCGGCTTGCTGAGCCTCGACCAGAAACAGCACTTGATCGTCGGACTTGGAGGTCACCGTGACCGCCAGCACCACCTGGTAGAAATCCTCGCCCAGCGTGTCCACCTCGGTGTTGAGGCGCACGTCCACCTGAGGCGTCCAGTTGCGCGCGAAGATCTGCGGCGCCAGAGGCACTTCCAGCGACGCATCCTTGCAGTAGATCCGCTGCAGGTTGACGCCGCGCGTGTCGGCAGCGGTGTCGATGCCGTCAGCGGCGCCATCGCCGGCGGGCGGGGGAATCGGGTTGGAGTCGTTGTCAGCCATCGGTCAGGTTCACTCGCATCGGTGGGTGGGCGCCGCTCAGGCGGCTGAATCGCGCAGCAGCGTGTCGAGTGCGCCGTTGCGCTCGGCGGCGGCCAGATCGTCGAACCCGCCGACATGGTGTTCGCCGACGAAGATCTGCGGCACGGTGCGCCTGCCGCTGCGTCGCGTCATTTCTTCGCGCAAGGACGGATTGCCGTCGACGCGAATCTCGGTATAGGCCACGCGCTTGCGGTCGAGCAGGCGCTTGGCCAATAAGCAATATGGGCACACGCGGGTGCTATAGACGACGACGCGGGACATGGCGGGACTCACTTGGCGGTGACCGGCAGGTTGCTGGCCAGCCAGTTGTTGATTCCGCCCCGCAGCGGATAGACCTCGGCGAAGCCCAGCGCGCGCAATTTCTTCGCCGCCTCCGCGGCGGCGCTGCCCAGACCGCAATAGACCAGCACCGGCCGCTGCCGGTCCTTGCCCAACTCGCCGGCGTGGTCGGCCAGCCTGGCCAGCGGCATGTTCAGCGCGCCCAGCAGATGCCCTTTCTTGAATTCCGCCGGTGGGCGCACGTCGAGGATCAGGGCGTTGCGATCGTTGATCAGCCGCACCGCGTCCAGCGTCGAAACGCGCGTGCCGGCGTTGAGCGCGCCGTGGATTTCGTTGGCGAGCAGCAGCGCCAGTACCGCGGCCAGCGCCGCGAACAACAACGGGTGTTGATGGAAAAACGCGAGGTATTCGGGCATCGTCATCTGCTCAGGTGCTGGGGACTCCGGCGCCGGTGCGCCGGGCGGGGCTTTCCCGCACGATTGATTCTGTCATTATCGCATTCGTGTTCGCTGCTCGAAAGACGCTGCTCGCGCTGCTGGCGATCTCGGCGCTGATCGCCGTGCCCGCGATATCCGCCGCCCCGTCGCCGCAGGCCAGCCGTGAGCAGCTCGAACGGGTGCGCCGGAAGATCGAAGCCGTCAGCCGCGCCATCGCCGCCGATGCCGCCGAACGCGATACGGCGACCGAAGCGCTGCGCCGGTCCGAGCAGGCGCTGGCACGCTCGCGTGATGACTGGCAGCGTCTGCAGAGCCAGGCGGTTGTCGCACAGGGTGATCTGGAACAGGCGCGTGAAAGCCAGCGGCAGGCGCGGGCGCGACTGTCCGCGCAGCGCCAGCAATTGGCGGCGCAGCTGCGCGCCGCTTACGAGCTCGGCACGCCGGGACCGCTGGCGCTGCTGTTCGGCGAAGACGATTCCGGACGTGCGGCGCGGCTGGCCGCCGACTACGATGCGCTGGCGCGGGCGCGGGCGCAGGCCATCGAACGTATCCACCAGGAGTTGGACCGGCTCGCGCAACTGACTGCGGCGGTTGCACAGCGGCGCGATACGCTGGCGGCGGCGCAGGCGCAGGCTCACGATGCGTTGCTGGAGTTGGAGCGGCGCCAGCAGCAGCGGGCGCAGGCGGTGGCCAAGCTGTCCTCGCGCCTGTCTGCCGAGAACCGGCGGCTCAAACGTCTGCGCGCCGCGGAAAACGAGCTCGAAAAACTTCTCGCCAGCCTCGGCAAGGCGCTGGGCGGCGAAAGCTTCGCGCTCGGCGATCAACTGCCGTTCGCCAAGCTCAAGGGCAGGCTGCCGTGGCCGCTGCGCGGGCCGCTGCTGGCGCGCTTCGGCCAAACCAAGGCCGAAGGCCGGCTGCAATGGAAAGGCTTGTGGATCGGTGCGCCGGCCGGCACGCCGATCCAGGCTTGTGCACGCGGCCGCGTAGCCTATGTCGGCTGGTTGTCGGCCTACGGCCTGATCGTGGTGCTACAGCACGATCATGATTACTTCACGCTATACGGACATGCCCAGAGCATCGCCGCAACCACCGGGCAGGTGGTCAACGCCGGCCAGGTGATCGGCGTCGCCGGCGATACCGGCGGCTACGATCGCAGCGGTCTGTATCTGGAGATTCGTCACGGCACCGATGCGCTGAACCCCGGCAGCTGGCTGACGCACTGACGCCGGCGCCGGCCGCACGGCGGAAACCGGCAATATGCTATTGTTTATGGCCTTTACAAGTCTTTCCCCGATTCCGCCATGCGCTCTTCGCTACGCGTTCCGCTTGCCCTCGCCGCCGGCGTCCTGCTCGGTGCGGCCGCCACCGTGACCCGCGGCGTATTCGCCGATAAACCCAACGTCACCGCCGACCAGTTGCCGCTAGACGAACTGCAGAATTTCGTCGAAGTGCTCAACAAGGTCAGGACCGATTACGTCGAGCCGATCTCCGACCGGAAACTGCTGGAAAACGCGCTGCACGGCATGCTGGCCAATCTCGATCCGCACTCCGCCTACATGGACAAGAAGGAGTTCCAGGACATGCAGGTGGCGACCACCGGCAAGTTCGGCGGCGTCGGCATCGAGATCCAGCCGCAGGACGGTGTGCTGCGAGTGGTGGCGCCGATCGACGATACGCCAGCGGCCAAGGCCGGCATCATGGCCGGCGACCTGATCGTCAAGATCGACGATACGCCGGTGGCCGGGCTGGACATCAATGATGCGGTCGAAAAAATGCGCGGCGAGCCCGGCACCAAGGTCGCGCTGACGTTGCTGCGCAAGGGCGAAGATCGGCCGCTGCTGATGACGCTGACGCGCGCAATCATCAAGCTCGCCAGCGTCAAGTCGAAGATGCTCGAGCCCGGCTACGGCTATATCCGCGTCAGCCAGTTCACCACCGAAACCAGCAATTCGCTCGATTCGCAGCTGGCCGATCTGCAAAAGCAGGCCGGTGGGCGCCTGCAGGGTCTGGTGCTGGATCTGCGCAACAACCCGGGCGGCGTGCTCGACGCTGCGGTGCAGGTCTCCGACGCTTTTCTCAACAAAGGACCGATCGTCAGCATTCGCGGCCGCGATTCTGATTCCAATCACACCTGGTACGCCAGCCGCGGCGACCTGTTGGCCGGTGCGCCGATAGTGGTGCTGGTCAACGGCGGTTCGGCTTCGGCGGCGGAAATCGTCTCCGGCGCGCTGCAGGACGATCACCGCGCCGTGATCGTCGGCACCCGCACGTTTGGCAAGGGTTCGGTGCAGACCATCCTGCCGATGTCCGACGGCACCGCGCTGCGCCTGACCACCGCCAAGTACTACACGCCGTCAGGGCGCTCGATCCAGGGTGAGGGGATACTGCCGGACATCCAGTTCCAGCCGGTCAAACTCGCTGCGGCTGGTGATAGCGGCAGTCTCGACGTTCACGAGAACGATCTGCTCGGCGCGTTCAAGAATCCCAACGAAAGCAACTTCGACCAGAAGGAGAAGCAGCATCAGGCGATCGCTGCCTCCGAGCGCAAGCTTGCGGCCGAAGACTACGAGCTTTATCAGGGTCTGGCGGTGTTAAAGGGCTTGGCGATCATCGCTGCCCGCTAGCCGGCCGCGGCGGGGCGGGACTTGCGCGTTTTCGTCACCGGCGGTTCCGGGTTTCTCGGTCGGCGGTTGATTCCCTACCTGCTCCGGCGGAGCATGAAGGTGCGGGCGCTGGCGCGCTCCCCGCAAGCCGGCTGCAGTCCCTGGGCGCCGAAGCCGTTGCCGCGAGTCTTGATGAGCTGGGCAACCTGACCGACGCCATGCGCGGATGCGCTGCGGTGATCCACGCCGCGGCCAAAGTCGACGATTGGGGCGATCGCGACGAGTTCTTTCGCGTCAACGTGCGCGGTACGGAAAACGCATTGTCGGCGGCCCGCACCGCCGGGGTCGGCAGATTCGTTCACGTCAGCACCGAGGCGGTGCTGGCCGATGGCCGACCGATCGTGCGCGCCGACGAGACGCGGCCGCGCGCGCGGCACCCTGTCGGGCTGTATCCACTGACCAAAGGTCTGGCCGAGGAACGGGCGCTGGCCGCCAACAGTGCGGAAATGGAGTCGATCGTCGTGCGCCCGCGATTCGTCTGGGGGGCGGGCGACACTACCGTTCTGCCGAAGTTGTCGGCGGCCGTACGTACCTTACCG
>JAGWMX010000052.1 GCA_028871525.1 Gammaproteobacteria bacterium | reverse complement strand
CGACCGCAAAGCAATGACGGAGGGCGGCCTGACCGCAGCGGACGTTTTGTTGCCGCAAGCCGCTCCCAAAGACGCGCCTCAACTCGCGTTCGCCTTCGAATGACGTTCGTTGATCTGCTCGTCGAGGGCCCGACAGATGAAATGGCTCTCAGCCGGATTCTTTCTGACGTTGGACTCGAAAAGGGAACCACATTCGGACGCAGGGGCATTCCCGAAGTGCGTCGGCTTGCTCCGGGTTTGGTCAAACGAGCAAGTGGTAGCGGAATTCCGCTACTGATTTTGGTTGATCTGATCGGCTCAGGCGACGATTGTGCGGCGCACATACCCGACTCGATTGCCCTGCACCGGGATGAAAAGACGCTGGTTCGCGTCGCTGTCAGAGAACTGGAAAGCTGGCTGCTTGCTGACGTAGATGGACTTCGTAGTTTTTTCGGGGACATTGGCAAGTGGGTTCTGCGTGATCCGGAGGCGGAGCACGATCCCAAAAGAGCTTTCTTCAACATTGCCCGCAAGTCGAAGCGACACAACACTCGGGAGGGGCTCGTCTCAGAACGCGACGGATCTCTTGTAGCCGGCCCGGACTATTTGGGCTTGATGAGCGAGTTTCTCAGTCAACACTGGAATCCGGCACGGGCTCGGGAACGAGCCGACAGCTTGTGTCGGTGCATGTCAAGGATTGAGGCTCTCGCGTGAGCGGCATACAGCAACTCATCATCAATTCGCCTTATGAAGAACCAACGCAACACTGGCGCTACGACCGCGAAACGCGCGGGTTCAGTCTGGAGGATGGCCGCCGGCCGGCTGGCTACGTCGTCGCCACGCCGAACGCCCAAGCCTTCGACGATCCCGGGGTGTTTGTCGAGATCCCGCTGGTCAATGCCATCCGCCCGCGCGTGCGGGCGTGGCGCGAAGCCGGTTGTCCGGGCGCAACCGGCATCACGCGGCGCCTGCTCGAACTCTGGCGTGACCCGGAAGAATTCGAGAACCGGCGGTTTTTCTTCTGCCAACTGGAAGCGGTCGAGACGCTGATCTGGCTGGCGGAAGCGCCGGCGGCCGACAGAGTTGGCATTGACGTTCCTTCCGACGGCGGCGCGTTCGCGCGGCTGTGCGCGAAGATGGCGACCGGCACCGGCAAGACCATCGTGATGGCGATGGTGATTGCGTGGCAGATTCTGAACAAGATCGCCAATCCAGCCGACGCGCGTTACGCGAAGAACGTGCTGGTGATTGCGCCGGGGCTGACGGTCAAGAACCGGCTCGCGGTGCTGGAGCCGTCGGCGCCCGGCAATTACTACGAGGCGTTCCGCATCGTCCCCGGCGAATTGATGGAGCGGCTGCGCCAGGGCAAGGTGCTGGTACGCAACTGGCACGCGCTGAATTGGGAGAGCGACGAGAGGCTCGCAAAGAAGCGTAGCGTGGACAAGCGCGGAGCGAAGAGCGACGAGGCCTACGTGCGCGAAGTGCTGGGCGAGATGGCGAACGCGCGCAGCCTGCTGGTCATCAACGACGAAGCACATCACGCCTGGCGCGCGCCCGAGGGTACGCGCATCCCCGGCGTGTCGAAGGAAGATGTCGAGGAAGCGACGAAATGGGTCGGCGGGCTGGATCGCATCCACAAGGCGCGAGGCATCCTGGCGTGCTATGACTTTTCTGCGACGCCCTTCGCACCGTCTGGCCACCGCGCAGCCGAGGAAGCGCTGTTCGGCTGGATCGTAAGCGACTTCGGACTCAACGATGCGATCGAGTCCGGACTGGTGAAGACGCCGCGCGTGGTGATCCGCGACGACGCACTGCCCGATGCGCGCACCTACAGGTCACGGCTGTATCACATCTACAACGATCCCGAAGTGAAAGACGACCTCAACCGGCCGGCCGAGGCCGAGGAGCCGCTGCCCGACTTGGTCAGCGACGCCTACTTGCTGCTCGGTTATGACTGGCGCGAAGCGGCACGGCGCTGGGCGGAAAGTGGGCAGAAAGTGCCGCCAGTGATGATCACGGTCGCCAACCGCACGGAAACCGCCGCGCGGGTGAAATACGCCCTCGACCATCGGCGTATCCGCATTGACGAGCTGTGCGACCCGGAGCGCACGCTGCACATTGACTCCAAGGTGCTGGATGCCGCCGAAGCCAAGGAGGAACCCGTTGCCGGAATCGCAACTGCGGCGGAGGCGGACGATGCCGACGAAGCGCCGGTGCGCAAGCTCACCAGGCAGCAGCAAGCCGAAGCGCTGCGCCAGGCCGTGGACACCGTGGGCCAGGTCGGAAAGCCGGGCGAACGCATCCAGAGCGTGATTTCGGTCGGGATGCTGTCGGAAGGCTGGGACGCCAAGACGGTGACGCACATCATGGGGCTGCGCGCCTTCACCAGCCAGCTTTTATGCGAGCAGGTGGTTGGCCGCGGCCTGCGCCGCACCAGCTACGACGTGAACCCGGAGACGGGCCTGTTCGAAGCCGAATACGTCAACATCTTCGGTGTGCCGTTCACGTTCTTGCCGCATGAAGGTGGTGACGGCCCGCCGCCCCCGCCGCCTTCGCCGAAGACGCGCATCGAACCGCTGGCGCAACGTGCGGCGCTTGAAATCAGTTGGCCGAACGTGGTGCGCATCGATCGCGTTTACCGGCCGCATCTGTCGCTCGACCTGAGCGCCGTGCAGCTGCTCGAACTCAATGCGGCTGAAACGCCGCAGCTCGCGGAACTCGCGCCGATGGTGGACGGCAAGCCCGACGCGAGCAAGATCACGACCATCGAGCTGGAACGATTGGCGCGCGAGTTCCGCATGCAGAAGATCGTGTTCGAGACCGCGCGCGACGTTTACGACCAGATGAAGGGGGACTGGCGTGGAAACCGCGAAATTCTTCTCGCGCAGCTGGTGCGTTTGGTGGAGACTTTCATTTCATCGGATCGTATCCGCGTCGTACCGGGGCCGTTTGCCCGGGACGAGCTGCGGCGGCGTTTGATCCTGACGCTCAATATGGCCAGGGTGGTTCACCACATCTGGCAAGCGATCCGCTTCGAAAATGCCGAAGCCATCGCGCCGGTGTTCGATCACGAAAGGCCGATTCGCTCGACCGGCGACATGCAGCGCTGGTTCACAGGTAAACCCTGTGGAGCAACGGCGCGTTCCCACATCAACTATTGCGTGTACGACAGCACCTGGGAGGCGGGCGAGGCGTTTGCGCTGGACTGTCATCCGGCGGTGGCGGCCTGGGCCAAGAACGACCATCTCGGCTTCGAGATTCTCTACATCCATCGCGGTGTGGTGCACAAGTACCGGCCGGATTTCATCGTGAAGCTGGTCAACGGGACCTGCGTGGTACTGGAAACCAAGGGGCAGGACGACGCACAAAGCCGTGCCAAACGCCGGTTTCTGGGCGAATGGATCGAGGCCGTCAACGCATGCGGCGGTTTCGGCCGTTGGCGCCACGATGTTTCATCGAATCCGGGAGACCTGCGCGAGATCATCGCGCGCCATTTGGCATAGACGGCGCGCGGCGACGTCTACGACGGCCTTGCGTCCGGCTAACATTTCCACAATAATAGAAATATGAAAACAAACGCAGCCGTCGTCCGCCTCGCCGCGCTGGCCCATGGCCGCCGCCTCGAAGTGTTCCGCCGTCTGGTTCAGGCCGGACCCGAGGGGTTGAGCGCCGGCGGACTGGCCCAGGGCCTGAAGCTGCCGGCGCCGACGCTGTCGTTTCATCTGAAGGCGCTGTCGCACGCCGGTCTGGTCAAGGCCAGGCAGGACGGGCGCTTCATCTACTACTCGGCCGACTACGCGGCGATGAACGCGCTGCTCGGCTACCTGACCGAAAACTGCTGCGCCGGCGCCGCGTGCGGCGAGGGCGCGGCGAACTGCCGGGAGCTGGCGGCGTGATGCGCTTATCCATTCGCGTCCGGGTGATCGCCGGCGGTGGCCGCGGCTGAATCCTGTCGTGAATCCAAACATCTACAACGTGTTGTTCCTGTGCACCGGCAACTCGGCCCGCTCGATCATGGGCGAAGCGCTGCTCAATCATATGCTGCGTCACGGCGGGCGCTTTCGCGGTTTTTCCGCCGGCAGCCACCCCAAAGGTCAGATCCACCCGCTGACGCTCAAGTTGCTGAGCGAACACCAGGTACCGGTCGGCACGCTGCGCAGCAAGCACTGGGACGAGTTCGCGCGCGCCGATGCGCCGCGGATGGATTTCGTCTTTACCGTCTGCGACCAAGCCGCCGGCGAGTCGTGTCCGTTGTGGCCGGGCCAGCCGGTGACGGCGCACTGGGGGCTGCCGGACCCGGCCGCCTGCGCCGGCGATGAGGCCACGCGCGTGCGCGCCTTTCGCGACACGTTGACGGCGCTGCGCCGGCGGCTCGAGTTGTTCATCGCGCTGCCGCTGGAAAAACTGGATCGCCTGGCGCTTCAGCGCCGGGTCGTCGAGATCGGCCGGAGCTGACGCATGGGCGTCTTCGAACGTTATCTGAGTCTGTGGGTGCTGGCGTGTATCGGCGCCGGCGTGATGCTCGGACGCTGGCTGCCCGATGCGTTCGCGGCGCTGGGAGCGATGGAGCTGGCGCGGGTCAACCTGCCGGTGGCGCTGCTGGTCTGGCTGATGATTATCCCGATGCTGCTGCGCATCGACTTCCGTGCGCTGCGCCGGGTCGGAGCACACTGGCGCGGCATCGGCGTGACCTTGCTGGTCAACTGGGGCATCAAGCCGTTTTCGATGGCGCTGTTGGCCTGGCTGTTCGTCGGCCACCTGTTCCGCGCCTGGTTGCCGGCGGCGCAGATCGATTCGTACATCGCCGGACTGATCCTGCTGGCGGCGGCGCCGTGCACGGCGATGGTGTTCGTCTGGAGCCAGTTGTGCGACGGCGAGCCGCATTTCACGCTGAGTCAGGTGGCGCTCAACGACGCCATCATGCTGCTGGCCTTCGCGCCGATCGTCGCGCTGCTGCTGGGACTGTCGTCGATAACGGTGCCGTGGAACACCTTGTTGATCTCGGTGGTGCTCTACATCCTGGTGCCGGTGGCCATCGCGCAGGCGCTGCGCTCGGTGCTGCTGGCCCGCGGCCGTCTCGAGGCGTGGCTGGCGGCGTTCAAACCCGTGTCGCTGCTGGCACTGCTGGCGACGCTGGTGCTGCTGTTCGGCTTCCAGGGCCGGCAGATCCTGGGCCAGCCGACCATCATCCTGCTGCTGGCGGTGCCGATCGTGATCCAGGTCTATTTCAACTCCGGCGTGGCCTACCTGCTCAACCGCGCCAGTGGCGAGGCGCACTGCGTGGCCGGGCCGTCGGCGCTGATCGGCGCCAGCAACTTCTTCGAGCTGGCGGTGGCCACCGCCATCAGCCTGTTCGGGTTGGACTCCGGCGCGGCGCTGGCGACCGTAGTCGGCGTGCTGGTGGAAGTGCCGGTGATGCTGTCGGTGGTGGCCATCGTCAACCGTTCGCGGCGTTGGTACGGCGTGGCGCCGCGCGCACCCTGCTGAACGCCGCGCCGCTTGGCGGGCGCCGCGCCGTCGGGTAGGGTGCGCGCAGAATCTGGCGTTGGAGAAATAACGTGTCCGAAGTCCTGCGCACGCCGGACGCACGGTTCGTAGGTCTGCCCGGTTACGATTTCGCGCCCCACTACCTGGACGGCCTGCCCGGTTACGAGGGGCTGCGGCTGCATTACCTCGACGAAGGCCCTCGCGACAGCCGGCAGATCTTCCTGTGCCTGCACGGCGAGCCGAGCTGGAGCTATCTGTACCGCAGGATGCTGCCGCTGCTGGTCGCCGCCGGCGGTCGGGTGGTGGCGCCGGACTGGTTTGGCTTCGGCCGCTCGGACAAGCCGGTGGACGACGGCTGGTATTCGTTCGATCGTCACCGTGCCAGCCTGATCGCGCTGATCGAACGCCTGGATCTGCGGCACATCACGCTGGTGTGCCAGGACTGGGGCGGCATCCTCGGGCTGACGGTGCCGATGGAGCTGCCGCAGCGCTTCGAGCGTCTGCTGGTGATGAACACCGCGCTGGCGACCGGCGAACACGCGCTGCCGCCGGGCTGGACCGCCTGGCGCGACTACTGCGCCGCCAACCCCGATCTCGAGGTCGGCAAACTGATCGGACGCGGCACGCCGCATCTGAGCCAGGCCGAGCGCGCCGCTTACGACGCACCGTTCCCGGACGTCCGGCACAAGGCAGGCGTGCGCAGGTTCCCGCCGCTGGTGCCGGACCGGCCGGATGCGCCCGGCGCGGCGCTTTCGCGCCAGGCCAAAGTCTGGTGGAAAAACGCCTGGACGGGGCAGAGCTTCATGGCGATCGGCATGGCCGATCCGGTGATCGGCGGCCCGCCGATGCACGCGCTGGCGCGGGTGATCCGCGGTTGCCCGCCGCCGCTGGAGTTGGCCGGGGTCGGGCACTTCGTGCAGGAATGGGGCGACAAGGTCGTGCCGCCGGCGCTGGCCAGCTTCGCCGCCGGATGATCGACGACGAGCGCTGGATGCGCCGGGCGCTGAGCCTGGCGCGGCAGGCCGAAGCGCAGGGCGAAGTGCCGGTCGGCGCGGTGCTGGTGGCGGAGGATCAGGTGCTTGGCGAAGGCTGGAACCGGCCGATCGCGACGATGGACCCGAGCGCCCACGCCGAGATCATCGCCTTGCGCGCGGCCGCGGCGCGCCGGCGCAATTACCGCTTGCCGGACGCCACGCTGTACGTCACGCTGGAGCCCTGCGTGATGTGCGCCGGCGCCATCATCCATGCCCGCGTGGCGCGGCTGGTGTTCGGCGCGCGGGATCCGAAGGCCGGCGCGGCCGGATCGGTATACGATGTGCTGACGGTGCCGCGGCTGAACCACGCGGTGCAGGTCGGCGGCGGGGTGCTGGAGACCGACTGTGCGGGTTCGCTGCAGGCTTTTTTCCGCCGCCGGCGCGCTGCCGAAAACGGCATGAAGGAGAATCCGGAATGAATGCGGCAATTGCCGGTGTCGCCGGGTCGCACCGTCGATTGGCGGCATCGCCGCCGCCGCTGCGATCCGGCGCGGCGGGGATGGGAGCCGCCGCGGGGCTGTTGCCGCATCGCGTCGGCGGCCGCGTCGGCCGGCGCTCGTAACAGCCGCCGCCCTCGTGCCGCAAACCAGTCACGCGGGCATCCCCGCGCTCGTCGTCGCACGCAGCTACACCGCGTTGGGAATGCTGCGTTGTCTGGCACGGGCCGGTATCCCGGCGTATCTGGCCTGCCCGCCCGACGATCTGGCGGCGCTGTCGCGCTGGTTCCGGCCGACGCCCGGCGCCGTGCCCTGGCACGGCACCATCGACGATCAGGCCGGCGCCCGCCTGGCCGCGATGCCGCTGGATGAAGCCGTGCTGATCACCGGCGCCGACAATGCTGCGCTGTGGGCCGCCGACGTGGCCGCAGGCCCGCTGGCGCAGCGGTTTCACACCTCTTCCAGCAGCCGGCGAACGCTGGAGATCCTGCAGGACAAGGCACGCTTCGGCCGGTTTCTGCGCGACGCGGGCCTGCCGCATCCACGCACTTTTCCTCTGGATCGCTTCGCCGACATCGCCCAGGTTCCCTTCGGCGAACTCGATCGCGTGTTCGTCAAGCCCAAGGATTCGCAACGTTTCAACAAGGCGCTGGACAAAAAAGGCATCTGGGCCGACAGCCGGGTTGAACTCGAACGCGTCTGGACCGGGATCCACGCGCTGGGCTTTGGCGTCATCGCCCAGGAATACGTGCCCGGTACCGCCGCCGATCACTATTTCATCGACGGGTTCCGCGATCGCCACGGCGTGATCAAAGGCGTGCTGGCGCGCCGCCGCTGGCGCATTTTCCCGCCCGATTTCGGCAACAGTTCCTACTGTGAGAGCGTTGCGTTGCGGCAGGTGTCGGGGGCGTTCGAGACCCTGTCCGAGTTGCTCGAACGTTTGCATTATCGCGGCATCTTCAGCGCCGAGTTCAAGCGCGACGCCCGTGACGGCAGCTTTCGCATTCTCGAGGTCAACACCCGCGCCTGGTGGTACGTGGAGTTCGCGGCGCGCTGCGGCGTCAACGTCTGCGCGATGGCCTACGACGATGCCCTGGAGCGCGCGGCGGCGCCGACCCCGTCGCGTTACCGGGTGGGCGTCGGCTGCGTCAACTGGATCAACGACGTCAAGAGCGTCTGCTCGCCGGGCGGACGCCAGGGCGCATCATGGCTGCGCATCATCTGGCAGTGGCTATGGGCGCGGTATCACGTGCTGTGCCTCGACGATCCGCGCCCGGGGCTCAAGGTCATCCGGGAAGCCTTGATCTCCGTTCATCGCCGCGCTCACTGCGTGGCGAGTCGGGCGCGCTGATCGTCGCGCCCCATCGACAGCAAAAACGGCGCCTCGCGCTGCCGCGCCTGGAAATCGAGCTTGCCGGCGAGTCCGCGCCAGTGGTGCCGGATCAGCGTCTGCGCCACCGCGCCGCCCAGCGTGGTGCCCGGTCCCAGCAAAATCAGACGATCGGGAGCGAATTCCTTGACCGCCACAGTCACCGCGCGGGTGAAATCGTAGGGTTCAGTGAGCTGGTGACCCAGGGTGTAATTCCAGACCTGCCGCGGGTCGGTGCTGTAGGGCGTCCATACGTGGCCGCGACCGTCAATCAACGGTACGCGCGGCGCGGCGAAGGGCAGGGTGGCGAGCCGCTGGCGTGCGGTCTCGCGCACCGGCGCCTGCAGCGGGGTGTGAAACGCGGCGTGATTGTACAGCCGCAGCGGGTAGCGGTCCCGGTGCGGCAGCGCTGCCTCCAGGCGGGCCAGGCCGGCCGCGTCGCCGCCGAACACCAGCATGCCGCCGAGGTCGATCGACAGGTAACAGTGCGCCTGTCCGGCGGCGGTGATCCGGGCCGCCAGGTCGAGCAGTTCGGTGCGGCGCTCCGGCTGTGGCTGCCAGTCGTCATCCACCCAGGGATAGAGAATCTGACCGCCGATCAGGGATTCCTGCATCAGCCTGCCCATGGTGTTGACGAGCTCCAGGCCGGCCGCCGCCGAAAGCGCGCCGGCTACCGCCAGCGCGATATACCAGCCCATCGAATTGCCGGTCACCGCCACAATTTCGTGGCGATCCGCGTCGATGCTCAGCGCATCGCAATAGGCGCAGGCGTAGATCAGCGCCGAGGCGTGATCGCCGCGGCTGTGCAGCTTCAACTGGAACGGGATGGTGGCGTCCAGTTCGCGCACGCCCGGTTGCCCCTGGCGCACGCGGGCGGCGTCGAATTCGCTCAGCAGTTGCGATTTGTCCGCATGATGCCGCGCCAGATAACCCCATTCGGCCTGGTTGTAGGTGCCGCGACCGGGGCAGATCACGACGATCCGCTCGCGGGTCACGACGCGCGCTCCCGGCGCCGGCGGATGCCGGCCATGGCCAGCGCCGCAGCGACGATGTCCGCCGTCGACGGCAGCGTGCTGGTTGCCGCCGGACCCAGCGCAATGAAGCTGTCTTCCGCCGTCAGCCGCCGCAAGCGCCGGGCGCCGAGCCCGCGCGCGCACAACTCGGCCATCAGTTCCTCGCTGAGCGAGCCGCTGCGCCGGCATTCGTCCACGATCAGCACGCGGCGGCAGCCACGCACGACGCGGTACAGCGCGTCGTGGTCGATGCCGGTCAGCCAGCGCAGGTCGACGATGCGCAGCTCGAGGCCCCGGCGCTGCAGTTCCGGCGCGGCCTGACGGCTCAAGTACACGCCGTTGCCGTAGGTGACGATCGCCAGATCCTGGCCATCGCCGTGAACGCCGAACTCGCCGCGTTCAATGCGATGCGCCGGACCGGGGTCGGTGTAGCACCACAGGCCGTCGTCCGGCGCGTGCAGGTCGCGGCAGTGATACAGCGCGATCGGCTCCAGGAACACCACCACGCGCTGCTCCTCGTCAGCCAGCCGCACCGCTTCCTGCAGCAGGCCGACGGCATCGGCGCCGTTCGACGGGCAGGCCACCAGCAGGCCGGGGATGTCGCGCAGCACGGCGATGGCGTTGTCGTTGTGGAAATGACCGCCGAAACCCTTCTGGTAGGCCAGGCCGGCGATGCGCACCACCATCGGGTTGGTGAACTGGCCTCGCGAGAAAAACGGCAGCGTCGCCGCCTCGCCGCGCAACTGGTCCTCGGCGTTGTGCAGGTAGGCCAGGAACTGGATCTCCGGCATCGGCAATAGATCGTTGTGCGCCAGGCCGATGCCCAGACCGAGGATGCTCTGCTCGTCGAGCAGGGTGTCGATCACGCGGTGCGCGCCGTGCTTGGCTTGCAGGCGCAAGGTCACGCCGTAAACGCCGCCTTTGCGGCCGATGTCTTCCCCGGCCAGCACCAGGTGCGGGTAGCGGACCAGCAGTCGGTCGAGGGCGTGATTGATCAGCCGCGCCATCGGCGCCGGCTGCGCCAGCGGCGGCGGCAGTTCCGCATCCGCGCGCGCGCGCCCGGGACGCGGCGGCGGCACGATGCTCGCCATCACCTGCGCGGCGCCGCGCAGCTTCGGCCGGCGGATGGCGTCCTCGGCGACGCGGCGCACGCGCTCGCCGACGTCGTCGTACAGCGCGCGGATTTGTTCCGCGTTCAGCACGCCGTGCTGCAGCAGCAGCCCGGCGCTGTAGAGCAGCGGATCGCGCGCCTCGTTGGCGGCGATCTGCGCGCCGCTCAGATACGCCTGCTCGGCGTCGGCGCCGGCGTGGCCGAACAGCCGCACGCAACGCAGGTGCAGGAACGCTGGCTGTCTGTGCCGGCGCGCGTGCTGCACAGCCGCAGCTGCGGTCTGGTAGGTATCCAACAGATCCAGCCCGTCGCAGGCGAAGTAGCGCATCGCCGGGCGGGCACGCACCGAGGCCTCGATCCAGCCCGCAGGCGTCGGCACCGAGATGCCCAGCCCGTTGTCCTCGCACACCCACAGCAGCGGCATAGGCACGCCGCGGAACGCGGTCCAGGCCGAAGCGTTGACCGCGCCCTGCGCGGTCGAGTGGTTGAACGAAGCGTCGCCGAAGCTGCACATCACCACGCTGTCGGCAGGCCAGCGGCCGGCGCCGCCGAGGCGGCGCCACAACCCCAGGCTGGTCGCCGCGCCGACCGCTTTCGGCAATTGCGAAGCGATGGTGGAGGTCTGCGGCGGAATATTGAGCGGCTTGGATCCCAGAACCTTGTGTCGTCCGCCGGCGATCGGGTCTTCGGCCGCGGCGACGAACGACAGCAGCAGATCCCAGGTCGGCGTCGAGCCCGGCAACTGCCGGCTGCGCTGGATGAAGAACGCGGCGTCACGATAGTGCATAAAAGCGGGATCGGTCGGGCGCAGCGCCGCCGCCACCGCCGCCAGGCCCTCGTGTCCGCTGCTGCCGATGGTGTAGAACACTTCCCCGCGCGCCGCCAGGCGCCGCGCGTGCAGGTCGAGCTGGCGCGACAGCACCTGCGCTTCGAACAGCTCGGCCAGCGCCGGTCCGCCGAGGCCGGCCTGCTGCGGGCTCAGGTGCCGCGCCGTGCGCGGCAGCGCGCCGTCGCGCAGCGCCTGGTAAAACCGCTGCTCGACGGAGCAGCCCGGCGCGTTCATCGGCTCAGTTGGCGAAAGCCGCGATGCCGGTCTGGGCGCGGCCGAGAATCAGCGCGTGGATGTCGTGCGTGCCTTCATAGGTGTTGACCGTTTCCAGGTTCATCAGATGGCGGATGACGTGGAACTCGTCGACGATGCCGTTGCCGCCGAGCATGTCGCGCGCGGTGCGCGCGACCTCCAGCGCCTTGCCGCAGGAGTTGCGCTTGATCAGCGAGATCAGCTCCGGCGCGCAACGCTGCTCGTCCATCAGCCGCCCGGCGCGCAGGCAAGCCTGCAGGCCGAGGTTGATCTCGGTCTGCATGTTGACCAGCTTCCATTGGATCAGCTGATTGGCGGCCAGCGGTCGGCCGAACTGCTTGCGCTCCAGCGTGTAGTCGCGCGCCTTGTGCCAGCAGAACTCGGCCGCGCCGAGTGCGCCCCAGGCGATGCCGTAGCGGGCATTGTTCAGGCAGCCGAACGGACCCTTGAGACCCTGCACGCCGGGCAGCAGCCGGTCCTCCGGCACCCGCACGTCCTGCAGGACGATTTCGCCGGTCGGCGACGCGCGCAGCGAGAACTTGCCCTCGATCTTCGGCGTCTTCAGGCCGGCATCGCCGCGTTCGACGATGAAGCCGCGGATCACGCCGTCGAGCTTGGCCCACACCACACAGACGTCCGCGATCGGCGAATTGGTGATCCACATCTTGCTGCCGTTGAGCCGGTAGCCGCCGTCCACTTTCTCGGCCCGGGTGCGCATGCTGGCCGGGTCGGAACCGGCGTCCGGCTCGGTCAGGCCGAAACAGCCGACCCACTCGCCGCGCGCCAGCTTCGGCAAGTAGCGCTGCCGCTGCGGTTCGGAGCCGTAGGCGAAGATCGGGTACATCACCAGCGACGACTGCACGCTCATCATCGAGCGGTACCCGGAATCGACCCGCTCCACCTCGCGCGCCACCAGACCGTAGGCCACGTACCCCAGGCCGGCGCAGCCGTAGCGCTCGGGCAAGGTACAGCCGATCAGACCCTGTTCGCCCATCTCGGTGAAGATGGCGCGGTCGAAGGTTTCATGGCGATTGGCCTCGAGCACCCGCGGCAGCAGCCTGTCCTGGCAATAGCGCTGGGCACTGTCGCGCACCAGGCGTTCGTCGTCGCGGAGCTGATCGTCGAAATAAAACGGATCGCTCCAGTCGAAGGATGGACGGCTCATGGACGCGGCCTCTGATGCGGGTTCATGGCGGTGGGTTTCATGGCTGGTTATGGGCGGATAAACGTTAAGTATAGGGGTATCGATGGGGTAATCCGCCAATCCGGATTGCGGCTCGGCCGTCGACACCGGGCGCTGCCGGCCGGCTATAGTCGGCCGTATGCTCGCGCTTGAAGGGGTTCGCAAAACCTACCGCGGCAGCGAAGTGCTGCACGGCATCGATTTGCGCTTCGATCCCGGCACCACGGTGGTGATCGGGTCGAGCGGCTCCGGTAAATCGACGCTGCTGCGCCTGCTCGCCGGCCTGGAACTGGCCGACGCCGGGCGGGTGGTCGCCGGCGCCGGAGTGTTGGGACCGGAGAACCTGATCGCGCACCGTCGCCGGCTCGGTTACGTGATTCAGGAAGGCGGCCTGTTCCCGCATCTGACCGCGCGGCAGAACGCGATGCTGATGGCGCGCTATCTCGGGCGCAACGTGGGCTGGACCCGGAGACGCCTCGAGACGCTGGCCGGGATGACGCACCTGAGCGCCGCGCTGCTCGACCGCTATCCGGCAGAGCTGTCCGGCGGTGAGCGTCAGCGCGTGGCGCTGGTGCGGGCGTTGATGCTGGAGCCCGAGATTCTGCTGCTCGACGAACCGCTCGGCGCGCTCGATCCGCTGGTGCGGTTCGAGTTGATGCCGGAGCTGGCGGCGGTGTTCGAAACGCTCGGCAACATCGTGGTGTTCGTCACTCACGACCTCGGCGAGGCGGCTTATTTCGCCGACCGCCTGGTGTTGATGCACGACGGTGCGGTGGCGCAAAGCGGCGCGTTCGAAGATCTGCTCGAGCGTCCGGCCAGCGATTTCGTCAGCCGTTTCGTGCGTGCGCAGCGGCCGCGGCGCGAAGACCGTCCGGCGCCGGCGGCATGATGCGTGGCGTGCTGATCCTCGTCGCGGCGTCGATCGCCACCGCGGCGCTGGGCGCGACGCAGAGGCCGTCGGTGGTGATCGGTTCCAAGGCTTTCACCGAATCGGTGATTCTCGGCGACATCGCCACCGATCTGGCGCGGCAGGCCGGCGCCGGCACCGCGCAGCGGCGTGAACTCGGCGGTACCCGCGTGCTGTGGGATGCGCTGCGTCACGCAGACATCGACATCTATGCCGAGTACACCGGCACGCTGGCCCGCGAAATATTCTCCGGCCGGGGCGTCGCCGACAGCCGCCCGGCGCTGGCGGCCGCGCTGGCCGGCGAGGGCATCGTGCTCGGTCCGCCGCTGGGGTTTGCCGACGGCTATGCGCTGGCCATGCGCGCCGAGCGCGCCGGCACGCTGGGCATCGAAAGCCTCGACGACCTGCGCCGGCATCCGCAGTTGGTGCTCGGTTTCAGCAACGAATTCATGGCCCGCGGCGACGGCTGGCCGGGTCTCAGGCGGACTTATGGTTTGCCGCAAACCGATGTGCGCGGCATGGCGCACGAACTGGCTTACCGCGCGATCGCCAGCGGGGCCATCGACGTGACCGACGTCTACACCACCGATCCGAATATCCGCGCTTATCGTCTTGCGCTGCTGCGCGATGACCGCGGTTTCTTTCCGAGCTACGCGGCGGTGTTCCTGTGGCGCGCCGATCTGGCGGCGCGGGCGCCGCAGGTGGTGGCGGCGCTGCAGGGGTTCCGCGATCGCATCGACACCGGCGCCATGCGCCGGATGAACGCCGCGGTACAGCTCGACGGCGTCGACGATCGGGCCGTGGCCGCGGATTTCCTCGGTCTGGCACCCGCCGCCGCAAGCGCCGACTCGCTGTGGAGCGGTCTCGCGCTGCGCATCCGTCAGCATCTTTTTCTGGTGGCCGCGTCGCTGGCGGCGGCGATCGCCTGCGCGATTCCGCTCGGCGTGGTCGCCGCGCGCAGACGCGTGCTCGGACAGGTGATCCTGGCGGCGGCCGGCATGCTGCAGACGATCCCGTCGCTGGCGCTGCTGGTGCTGATGATCCCCGTGCTCGGCATCGGCGGTCCGCCGGCGCTGCTGGCGCTGTTTCTATACAGCCTGCTGCCGATCGTGCGCAACACCCACCAGGGGCTGGTCAACATCGATTCCGCGCTGAGCGATTCGGCACGCGCGCTCGGACTGCCGCCGCTGGCCCGCCTGCGCCTGGTGGAACTGCCGCTGGCGCTGCCGTCGATCCTAGCCGGCATCAAGACCTCCGCGGTCATCAATGTCGGCACCGCCACGCTGGCGGCGTTGATCGGCGCCGGCGGTCTCGGCCAGCCGATTCTCACCGGCATCCGGCTGAACTCGATGCCGATGATTCTCGAGGGCGCGATTCCGGCGGTGCTGCTGGCGCTGGTGGTGCAGGGCGCCTTCGAAATGCTGGAGCGCGCTCTGGTGCCGCGTGGCATGCGTCGCCGCCGGTCGCACCGGGCCGGTTGAGGCGCGCCTGTCAGCCGGCGACGGCTGCGGCTGCCTGACCGCTGCGCCGGAACACCACGGCCTCGCCGTCGACCGCCACCTCGACGCTGTCGCCGACGGCGAATTCGCCGTCCAGCACCGCCCGCGCCAGCGGATTTTCGACCAGCGACTGCACCGCGCGCTTCAGCGGCCGGGCGCCGTAGACCGGGTCGAAGCCGGCTTCGGCGATCTTCGCCAGCGCGGGTTGCGTAAAGCGCAGGGTGATGCCGCGCTCGGCCAGCCGCGCCACCAATCCGCGCGTCTGGATTTCGGCGATCCTGCGGATCTGCGCCGAGCCCAACGGGTGGAACACCACCGCCTCGTCGATGCGGTTGATGAACTCCGGCCGGAAGTGCTGGCGAACCACTTCCATCACCGCGGCCTTGATCTCGTCGTAGCCGTCCTTGGCCAGATCCTGGATCAGGTTCGAACCGAGGTTGCTGGTCATCGCGATGACGGTATTGCGGAAATCGACGGTGCGGCCCTGACCGTCGGTCAGTCGGCCGTCGTCGAGCACCTGCAGCAGCACGTTGAACACTTCCGGGTGCGCTTTCTCGATCTCGTCGAGCAGGATCACGGAATACGGTCGCCGTCGCACGGCCTCGGTGAGCTGGCCGCCTTCCTCGTAGCCGACATAGCCGGGTGGGGCGCCGATCAGACGTGCGACGCTGTGGCGCTCGCCGTACTCGCTCATGTCGATGCGCACCATGTTGTCCTCGGTGTCGAACAGGAACGCGGCTAAGGCCTTGCACAGCTCGGTCTTGCCGACGCCGGTGGGGCCCAGGAACAGGAACGAGCCGATCGGCCGTTTCGGATCGGACAGGCCGGCGCGCGAGCGGCGGATGGCGTTGGCCACCGCCGACACCGCCTCGTCCTGGCCGACGATGCGCGCGTGCAGGGCTTCTTCCATGCGCAGCAGCTTGTCGCGCTCGCCCTCCATCAGCTTGGACACCGGGATGCCGGTCCAGCGCGAGACCACCTCGGCGATTTCCTCCTCGGTGACGCTGGTACGCAGCAGCTCGAATTTCTCCTGCGCGGTTTCGTTGGACGCGGCCAGGCGCTTTTCCAGTTCCGGGATCTTGCCGTACTGCAGCTCGGCCATCCGCGCCAGGTCGCCGGCGCGGCGCGCGGCCTCCATCTCGATGCGCACGCGGTCGAGCTCCTCCTTGACGCCGGCGCTGCCGGCCACCGAGGATTTCTCGGCTTTCCACCTTTCCTCCAGGTCGGAGTAGTCGCGCTCCATCTTTCCGATTTCTTCCTCCAGCGCCGCCAGCGAGCGCTTGGCGCTTTCGTCGGATTCCTTCTTCAGCGCCTCGCGCTGGATCTTCAATTGGATCAGGCGCCGGTCGAGGCGATCCAGCGCTTCCGGCTTGGAATCGATTTCGATGCGGATGCGGCTGGCAGCTTCGTCCATCAGATCGATGGCCTTGTCCGGCAGGTTGCGATCGGTGATGTAGCGGTGCGACAGTTTGGCCGCGGCGATCAGCGCGCCGTCGGTGATGTCGACGCCGTGGTGCACTTCGTAGCGCTCCTTCAGGCCGCGCAGGATGGCGATGGTGTCCTCCTCGCTCGGCTCGCCGACCAATACTTTCTGGAAGCGCCGCTCCAGTGCCGCGTCCTTCTCGATGTACTTGCGGTATTCGTCCAGCGTGGTGGCGCCGATGCAGTGCAGCTCGCCGCGCGCCAGCGCCGGCTTGAGCATGTTGCCGGCGTCCATCGCGCCCTCCGCCTTGCCGGCGCCGACCAGCGTGTGGATCTCGTCGATGAACAGGATGACGTTGCCTTCCTGCTTGGCCAGGTCGGACAGCACCGCCTTCAGGCGCTCCTCGAACTCGCCGCGATACTTGGCGCCGGCGATCAGGCTGCCGAGGTCCAGCACCAGCAGGCGCTTGTTCTTCAGCGACTCCGGCACCTCGCCGTTGACGATGCGCTGCGCCAGGCCCTCGACGATGGCGGTCTTGCCGACGCCGGGCTCGCCGATCAGCGCCGGATTGTTCTTGGTGCGGCGGCTCAGCACCTGGATCACGCGGCGGATCTCCTCGTCGCGGCCGATGACCGGATCGAGCTTGCCGGTCTCGGCACGCTGGGTCAGATCGATGGTGTAGCGCTCCAGCGCCTGTCGCTGGTCCTCGGCGCCGGCCGAGTCGACCTTTTGCCCGCCGCGTACGGTTTCGATCGCTTTTTCCAGCAGTTCCTTGCGCGCGCCGGCGTCCTTCAGCGCCTTGCCGAGGTCACCCTTGTCGTCGAGCGCGGCGAGCAGGAACAGCTCGCTGGAGATGAACTGGTCGTTCTTCTGCTGCGCCAGCTTGTCGGTCAGGTTCAGCAGGCGTCCGAGCTCGTTGCTGACCTGCACTTCGCCGGTCGCCTCCTTGAGCGTCGGCAACCGGTCGACGGCTTGCAGCAGCCGGTCGCGCAGCACGTTGGTATTGACGCCGGCCTGCTGCAGCAGCGGCGCGGCGCTGCCGCCCTCCTGGTCGAGCAGCGCCTGCATCAGGTGCACTGGCATGATCTGCGGGTGATCCCGCCCCACGGCCAGGCTCTGGGCCTCGGCCAGGGCCTGCTGGAAGCGGCTGGTCAGCTTGTCCATCCTCATCGGCGGCGATCCTTGGCAGAAATGCTTCGCTTACGATGCGGACGGGCGCAGCGGATTCAAGCCGACCCGCAGCCGAGGCCGCGACGAACGTCATTGCGAGGCCGAAGGCCGAAGCAACCTCGTGACGCTGCCCCCGACGCCGATCGAAGCCGTGCCATCGTCTCGCGGACCGCCACGCCGCCAGGCTGCGCCAGCAGCCGTGGCGGTCCTCGTGACAGTAGCTCCGACGCCGCGCCCGGCGGGCCCATGGCGGTCTCGTGACGAAACGTCATCGTGAAGGCGGTGCGGTGAATATCCTCGTCATTGCGAGGGCCGTAGACCCGAA
This sequence comes from Gammaproteobacteria bacterium, assembly GCA_028871525.1. Taxonomy (GTDB): domain Bacteria; phylum Pseudomonadota; class Gammaproteobacteria; order Nevskiales; family Nevskiaceae; genus SCRT01. The sequence continues at coordinate 210 of JAGWMX010000052.1, read as the reverse complement.
GCAATCCCGGGATGCGAGCGTGAGGCTCGATCAAGCTCCACTGCCGACTGATCGAGGTTGCCACGGCCGGCTGGCGCCGGTCTCGCAACGACGAACCTCGCGCCAGGCGACGCCGGCCAGCAGCGCGGTGCCGGCCTGCGTCGCGATAACCAGCACCGCGCAGCCGGTCCAGCCGAAATGGTTCCACAACGTCCCCGGCAACTGTGCTCC
>JAGWMX010000051.1 GCA_028871525.1 Gammaproteobacteria bacterium | reverse complement strand
GTTCGACGGCGCCGGGCATCTGTACGTCAACGTCGGCGCGCCGTCGAACGCCTGCCAGCAGCAGGATCGCCGTCCGGGGTCGCCGGGTATCGATCCGTGCCCGCTGCTGGCCGAGCACGGCGGCATCTGGCGTTTTTCCGCCGACCGCAGCGACCAGCGTTTTTCAGCCGCGGCGCGCTACGCCACCGGCCTGCGCAACGACGTGGCGATCGCCTGGAACCGTGCCGCCGGCGCGTTGTACACGGTAATGATGGGGCGCGATCAGTTGCACGACAACTGGCCGCAGCGGTTCACGGTCCAGCAGAGCGCCGAGCTGCCGGCCGAGGAGTTGCTGCGCATCGAGCCGGCTCGCGACACGGTGTCCGGCACGGTGGGTGCGGGAGCGAGCCGCGGGCCCCGACCCACGCCTTCCTCCGCGAGCCCTCCGGCCCCTCCCGCACCCACCTCGCATCGCTCGGGCACCGTGTCGGGGCCGGGGGGCAACTACGGCTGGCCGTACTGCTACTACGACGGCATCCGCAACGCGTTGGTGCTGGCGCCGGAATACGGCGGCGACGGCAAACGGATCGGTCGCTGCGCGCGCTATCGTCAGCCGCTGGCCGCGTTTCCGGCGCACTGGGCGCCGGAGGCGATCGCCTTCTACGACCGGGACGCGTTCCCGGCTCGTTATCGGGGCGGTGCTTTCATTGCGTTCCATGGTTCGTGGAACCGCGCGCCGTTGCCGCAACAGGGCTTTGTCGTCGCCTTCGTGCCGTTCGCCGGCGGCCGTCCGTCCGGTCCTTGGCGGGTGTTCGCCGACGGCTTCGCTGGGCGTGATGCCGTGATCGCGCCGGGTGATGCGCGCTTTCATCCGGTGGGGGTCGCGGTGGCGCCCGACGGCGCGCTGTACGTGGCCGACTCCCAGCGCGGCTGGATCTGGCGCATCACGTACTCGGCGCGGCAGTGATCCGAAGGCAACCGGCGGCCGGGTAGAAAAAACGTCCCACATCAATCCCGGCGGCTGCCTTGGTCGCGCGCTCGTTGCGTCGCGGCCACCGGGGTCGCCACTGCGACCCCCCACAGCGCGTGCGCGTCGCCGTTGCGCAAGCCCAGCTCCAGCAGCCCGCTGCTGCCGATGTAAGCCACCGGGCTACCCTCGGGCACGTCGGCGAAAGTGCGCGCGATGCGCTCGATGGTGATCTGCGCCACGCGCACGCGCCAGTCGCCGTCGGCGATCGCCGTGCCGGGAAGGTTGGTGATCAAGTTGCCGAAGCGATCGACGTACAGCACGCAGCCGTGCCAGCCTTCCGGTGTGCGTTGCGGCTGCGGCCAATCGATGCGCACCAGCGATTGCGGATCGAGCGCCGGGCCGAGCGCCTCCAGCGGCACCCCGGCGGCGAGGTGTGCTGCGGCGGGCGCGAAAACGTCGCGCCCGTGGAACGTCGCGCTCGGCGCCGGCAAGCGGTAACGAGGGTTCTCCAGGGCGACCGCGGCGCTGAGCGAAGCCGAGTCCAGTAGCGGTGTCAGCAGACCGTTGTCCGGTGCGACGAACGCGTAGCGGCGGCCGTCCGCGGCCAACCGCAGCGCGAGTGCCCGGCGCGCGCTGCCGACGCCCGGATCCACCACCGCGCAGAACACGGTGCCGTCCGGGAAGTAGCGGTACGCGGACCACAGCACGTAGGCGCCGGCACGCAAGTCCTGTGGCCCAACCGCGTGCGTCAGATCCACCACGCGCACGTCGCGCACGATATCGAGGATCACACCTTTCATGACGCCGACGTAGGCGTCCTGCGTACCGAAGTCGGTCAATAGCGCGATCACCGGCGCCATCGCGTGTTCCGGATCATGACCGGTTTTATACTGCGTCAAATGGTGCGTGCGCGTCGAATAAAGGAGGAACAAACGCCATGGGATTCGCTCTGTCTGACCTGCAATTGACCAGCCCCGTGTTCGTCCACCTCGGTGCGATTCCGAACAAGTACACCGGACAAGGGCAGGACGTCTCGCCGCCGCTTGCTTGGCGTAATGTGCCCGCAGCGGCGCGCTCCCTGGCGGTGATTTGCCACGATCCGGACGCGCCGCTGGTCGCGTCCGGTGGCAGCTACGGCTTCGTGCACTGGGTGCTGTACAACATCCCGGGTTCGGTGGCCGCGCTGCCGGAGGCGGCGCGCGACCACACCGCGGGCAAGAACGACTTCGGCAAAACCGGCTATGGCGGCCCGATGCCGCCGCCCGGCCACGGCAAGCATCACTACTATTTCTGGCTGCTGGCGCTTAACGACGAACTCAATCTTCCGGCCGGCCTCACGCTGTGGGAATTCCTAAGGCGCGCCGAGCCGCACGTAGTGGGCATGAACCGCCTGATCGGCACCTACGAACGCTCTTAAAACCCGACGCCGGGCGCGGTCACAACAGCGGGTCGACACCGATCAAAATGCGGTGCAGCCATAGCGCGAAAACGATCCACCCGACCAGGCCGATCACCAGGCTCAGCGTGTTGCCGGTCATCGACTCCAGCGGATAGGTGACCCCGGCGCGCCGGTCGCGCCGGCGCGAGAGCGCGAAATCCGCCGCCGCCCACACGAAGAACGCACCGAACAGGACCACGTCGCGCAGATTTCCCGTCGCCAGCAGATGGCCCAGCGCCCACAGCGCGACACCGGCCAGCATCGGATGGCCGATGCGCGCCTTCAGGCGGTTGCGCGGCACGTAGGCGGCGGCCAGCAGCACGAATGCCAACAACGTGAACAGCGCGTTGAGATGCCGCAGCCAGACCGGCGGTGCGTACAGCGCCACCGGCGCTGCGCGCGCGCGCTCGAAACCCCACACGATCAGCGCCAGGCCCAGCAGCGACACCAGCGAATACAGAGCCTTCCAGGCGTTTTTCCCGAACCGCTCGAGCATCCCCCCGCGCCAGCCATCGGCCACCATGCGCAGCGAGTGCGTGCCGAGAAAAACCACCAGCCCGACGATTAGATCCGACATGACATGCTCCCGCGTACCGACCGGACGATCCGCCGCGCACTGACGATACCCCGTTATCGCCGGCACAGTCTCGCCGCCGCCTGCGCCAGCATGCAAAAGACGACGTCCGGCGCCGGCTCGGCGGCGGCGACCGCCGCGCCGTTCCTGGCGGTACGGCCGGGCATCCGCCCGCGCACGGGCTTGGCGGGCATAGGCGTGGCCCGGCGATGCCGCCGAGCGGACAGATGGCGCGTCGAGGGTCAGTGAAGCCGGGATGGCTGACGAAGATTGACTGGGCGGCTGCAGAGCGTATCCTGCGTCCGAACGGGGGAACTGACAATTCTCTGTCTCTTTTGCTCACCTCGAGCATGGAATCCCTGGCATGAGCGTCCCGCGGCGTTTTCGTGCTTTCATCAGTTACAGCCATCACAATCAGCGCGTGGCCGCTTGGCTGCACCGCAGCCTGGAAGGCTACCGCGTTCCAAAGCGGCTGTGCGGAACCTCGGGCGAGTTCGGTCAGGTACCGGAGCGGTTGCGGCCGATCTTCCGCGACCGCGAGGAACTGGCCAGCGCCGGCGCTCTGGGCGCGCGCCTGCTGGACGCTCTGGCCGATTCGGACGCGCTGCTGGTGATCTGCTCGCCGGAGGCGGCGTGCTCGCGCTGGGTCAACGAGGAAGTGCTGGCCTTCAAGCGTCTCGGCCGCAGCGATCGCATCTATTGCCTGATCGTCGCCGGCGAGCCCCAAGCAGGCGATGCGCGCGAATGCTTTCCGCCCGCGCTGCGGTTCGAGATCGAGCCCGACGGTCAACTCGGTCTGCGGCGCGCCGAGCCGATCGCCGCCGATATCCGGCCGGGCAAGGACGGCCGAACGCTCGCCCGTCTCAAGCTGATGGCTGGTTTACTGGGCACCGATCTCGACAAGCTGCGGCAACGCGAGGCACAACGGCGTTACCGGCGCATGCTGGTTGCCGCGGTTGCTTCCATGGGCGGGATGGCGCTCGCCCTGGTGTTGGCCACGGCGGCATGGGTGGCCCGCAATGATGCGCAGCGACGACAGGCACAGGCCGAGAATCTGCTCGGATACATGCTCGGTGACCTGCGTCAGAAAGTCGAAAATAGCGGTCGACTCGATGCGCTCGATCGTGTCGGTGACCAGATCATGGACTATTTCGCCAGCCTGGATTCGCGCGACCTGAACGACGTCGTTCTCGGGCAGCAGGCCCAGGTCCTGACCCAGCTTGGCCAGGTGCGACTGCGCGAGGCGCGCTATCCCGAAGCGCTGGCAAGTTTCCGCAGCGCCTACCTGCGCAGCAAGGCGCTGGTCGAGCGGCATCCAGGCAATGGCGATCGCCTGTTCGATCTCGGCCAGGCCGAATACTGGATCGGCTATGTCTATTGGCAAAGCCGGAAACTGGATCGGGCCCAGCAGTGGCTCGCCCGTTATCGCGACACCTGCCGTCGGGTGTATGCGATCGATCCCGCGCGTACCGAGTGGCAGCACGAGTTTGCCTACGGCGAGCACAATCTCGCCGTGCTCGAACTCGAGCGCGGCCAGCTCGAGCGCGCAGGCGAGGGCTTCGAGCGGGCGCAAAGCATGCTCGCGTCGGTGCAGGCCAAGACGCCCGGCGATCCGCAGCTGATCTTCGAAGTCGCCGATGAAGTCTCCTGGCAAGGCAACGTCGAGGAACAATCCGGGCATCTCGAAAAGGCCGCGGCATTGATCGCCAGCAAGGCAGCGACCGTGGGTCGTATTGTCGCCGCGCAGCCGACCAACCCACGTTGGCAGCAGGAGTGGTCGAGCGCAGAGTCGATGCAGTCCGAGCTGCTGCGCGTACTCGGCGACTACGCGCAGGCGGAAACGCTCGCCAGCGGCGCGATCGAGCGCATGCGATCGCTGATCGCGCAGGATTCCGCCAACAAGGATTGGAGCGAGGCGTATCTGCGTGCGCTGGAGCTGCGCGCCGCCGCACGAATCGGCGCCGGAAAGCCGGCGGCGGCGAACGACGATCTTGCTCTGGCGCAGCCGCTGATCGATGCCTTGGCGCACGACGCAGACAATAGCCGTCTCGTTCAAAGGGATATCCTCGACGCACTTTCGCTGCGCGCCACGCTGGCATTGCAGGCTGGCGACCACGCGGCTGCGCTTGTCGCGGCGAACGCACTGCAGGCGCTGTACCACGGCAAGGCAATGCCGGATTCGCCCGAGAACATCGGTCGTTACGGCCTGTGCGAAGTGATCTCCGGCATGGCGGCGGCGGCTGCGGGCCAGATAGCCGATGCGAACGCCCATTACGCCGCGGCGCGCCGCGCATTGGCGCCGCTGGCGCGTGCTTCCAGATACTGGCGGGTACTCGATCCCTGGGTGCGTCTGTCGTTGCTGACGGGGAATCTGGCCGAAGCCGCGCGGGTACAGGCGCAATTGGCCGGCTTCGGTTACATCCCGTCGATTCCGTGGCCCACGGTTGCGGCCGCAGGCGCGTCGAATCGCAGCGAAGCACCGATGGCCCGGTATGCCTCCGCGCAGCCTGAAATTCCACGGCAGCCCGGCGGTTCGCGAAGCGGGCGGAAGCTGTCAGACAGCGACCGACCCGGCACCGATGTTCTGCCGCCATACCCAAACGACAACGAGGGAGAGAGTGCATGAAAAAGGTAACGATCGCCGCGGCCGTCTTCTTGATTGGCTGGTCGATGGGCTGTGCGGTCGCACAGCAGGCGCCGACCGTGTCCGGCAATCCAATCATCAATCTCGACGTCCGCGATGCGCCGTCCTCCGGCGCGGACGGCTACACCGACGTCACCGCGTGCGGCACCCAATACAGCTACAGGTATTCGGGCGGAGGCGGCAAAGGCGGCGACGTGACATTCACTTCGCGCGGGAAAGTGACGGTGGTGATCAAGTTGAATAACGATTCGAATGCTGGCCGGCGCTACACGATCAACGACATCAGCTTCAAAAACGATGCCAACGGCCAGCTTTCGTGGGTTTCGAACGCGCCCGCCAACGGAGTGATTCATGACAAGAACGACAAGCTGCAGGCTGCCAGCTACAAGGTCACGGTGAACGACGCGACCGCGGACTGCGACGTTCCCTGCGACCCGATGATCATCAACCGGTAGCGGCGGGCGGAAATACCGACGCGACCCCGGCGTCAGGCCCGCACCGGGTACCGGGCATCGCGCTGGGGCGATTGTCGGCAGCCTCAGCGCTCCGGCGCCGGCGCGGTCCGCTGCTGTTATCCCATCCGTATCAAGCAGACGCCGCTCATTTTCCTTCTCTTTTCCTCACACATCGTCGGGGTTGCGGGTGCCAGGGTCTGCGGCATGACGCTTTCGTCTGCACGGCGATCTGCCCGCTCACGGGTTCTCGAAATAAAAACCAGCGCTTCCATCGATCGTCATTTGGATTTTCGGCCGGGAAGGGGAAGGATCATCGGCACCTTCTTTCGATACCGTTCAAAGTCGTCGCCGTGGAACCGGGCGAGATCGCGCTCCTCGAAGAAGATGCCGATAAAGATGTAACCCGTGGTGGCGACCGAAAAGAGCAGATGCCCCGTCGTCATGTGCGGGGTGGCCCAGAAGGCGATCAGGAACCCCAGCATGAGGGGATGGCGCACAAGTTTGTACAAGGCGTTGGTCTTGAACTGCACATGCGTGTATTCCACGTTCCGAAGCCGCAGATAGACCTGGCGCAGGCCGAGCAGATCGAAATGATTGATCATGAACGTCGACAACAGGGCGATCAGCCATCCCAGCCAGAAAAGAGCGTTCAAACCCATGCGGGCAAGCTGATTCTCGACGCTCCATATCACGCCGGTCATCGCTTCCCACTTCCAGAACAGCAGCGCAAGCAACAGGCTTGCGAGCAGGACATAGGTACTGCGCTCCACCGACGGGGGAACAATTTTCATCCACCAGGCCTTGAAGGCCGGCCGGGCCATCACGCTATGCTGAACTGCGAAGAGGCCAAGTAACGCGACATTGACGAGGAAAGCCTCGCCAAGCGGCTCGGACGACTCCGAATCGATCGACTTCGGAACCAGCAGGTTGCCGACAAAACCGACGGCGTACAGGAAGCTTGCCAGGAACACCGCGTAGCTGATCACGCCGTACAAGAAACCGATCATTCTCATGTGGTCTCCCCTCGCGATTGCTTTTTGAATACCCGATTCGAATGGTAGCATCGGAGAATCGAGAAAACCGTGGTTTGTCCCTGAGGGTCAAGTCCCATTTCTGCTGGAAATTCGTGAGCGGGATGCGCTCGTGACTGCCGGCGCGGTGCGCTCGGCGTGACGTCGGTTCAAGTGGTCGCGTAGATCCTCCAGTTGTTTGAGCTCGAATTCTTAAGATCACGATCCGTTTCCAGGTCTGGCTGGCGCGATCAGCGCGGCGTACATGAGCTTGAGCGCCGCGCGCGCGCCGAAGGCGTGGGGGATGACCTTGGTGCGCCGGTGTTCCTCGCCGAATAGCCGCTCCAGCAGATGGGTGGTGCGCGTCACCCGCCGATGCGCGATCGGCACACTCCGACAGGTCGCGGCTGGCAAACGCCCGGTAGTCTTCCCACAGTCGTTCGCTCGGTGCCGAGGCCGCCGTCCGCGACAGCGCGCAGCGTCCGCGGTCGTCCGTGAACGCGGCTTCGAGGTCGCGCACCGACAGACCGCGGGCGTACATCTCGATCGCCAGCCGCTCCAGCTCCTCGGTCCGGCCGGCTAATCCTTCGCGCAGCCTCGAGCAAAACGGCTCGGCCGTGCCCGCCACCTGCGGCACGGCAAACTCGATCGTGCCTTTGCGCGCTCTTGACCCGGCCCACCCGGTAGCCGTTGCGGTAACCCCGGCCGCCGGCACCGTGCTCGTAATAGCCGCGCCCCAGGGCAGCCGGCCGCTGCTGGTCGAAGTCCAGGCGCTGGTGGATCGCAGCCCGCTGGCGATGCCGCGGCGCGTGACGCTGGGTCTCGAATCGAACCGCCTGGCGATGCTGCTGGCGGTGCTGCACCGTCACGCCGGCGTCGCGCTCGGCGACCAGGACGTGTTCGCCAACGTCGTCGGCGGCATGCGCATCCAGGAGACCGCCGCCGACCTGCCGCTGCTGCTGGCGGCGTTATCGAGCTTCCGCGGCCGGCCGTTGGCTTCCGACACCGTGGTGTTCGGCGAAGTCGGCCTGGCCGGCGAGATCCGTCCGGTGCAGGGCGGCGAGGAGCGCCTGGTCGAGGCCGCCAAGCACGGCTTCAAGCGCGCCCTCGTGCCCGCCGCCAACAAGCCGCGCCGGGCGCTGAAGTTGGAAATGAACGTGTCGCCGATCGGGCGGCTCGAGCAGGCGCTGGCGGAACTCTGATCGAGGCGGAACGTGTCACGCCGTCCTCTTACCCGGGTTGTAATCGCGACAATGCCAGCGCGGCATCCTCGGCCTGGTAATCGAATTGTTCCGGACGAAAGTGACTTGGGGCGTGCGTCCGCTCCCACGCGATGGTGCGGCGCAGTCCCTCGTCGCGGCTGACCGGCTCGATAAAGTTGAATTGTTCGCGCAAACGGGATGTGTCAGTGACCAGATGGTGTCGCCAGTCCACGGGCATGGCGAGATGCGGAGGAAGAAATTCCCGGTCAACCGCGGCCACCCGTCCGGCCCAACCGCCGGCCCCGCCGATTTGCGTGACCCACTCCGTTTCGGTCGGGGCATCGCGCTCGCCGACGTTGTAGATTTGGCCGGCCGCGCGCTCATCGGCGGCGACGGTCGCGACCGCCGCGGCGACGTTCTCCACGTATCCCCGGGTACAACGCCATTCCGATTGCGTCTTCTCCAGCAGGATCGCGGCCCGCCCGTCGTCCATCCGCTTCAGGTAGGGGAACAGCCGGTGCTGACGGTCGCCGGGGCCGTGGATCATCGGCAGACGCAGCACCGTGCCCGGAAGCCGCGGCTCGCCCAGAACCGCCCGCTCCACCAGAATCTTTTCGTAGTGATATCGCATATCCCGCGGTCCCGACGCCGCTGACCGGTATGGATAGAAGCGCTCGCGCAACGGTGCATCCTCCCGCAGCGGGATCGGATCGGGTGGTTCCGAAGCCGCCCGATGAAACCGCTCGTAAGCGCGGTACACGTCGCCGCTGCTCAGCGCGACGACGCGCTTCGCGATGTCCCTGAAGGCCCGCATGACGGCCGCGGCATCCGGCCCGGTATACGGATTGACGTCTATGACCACCTCGGGACGCAGGCGCGAAAATTCTTCTGCGGATTCGTCGAGACGGCGGCGGTCCCCATGGATAACGAGGACATGCGGCGACAGGGAGCTTTTCGTCTTCCCGCGATGAAACACGATGATCTCGTGACTCGCGTCCGCCAGGCTTTGCACCACGTGCCGGCCGACAAAGCCGGTGCCCCCGATGACGAGAATCCTCACGATGGCATCCGGCGATCACTCGGCCGGCGGCAGCCGGCCGATCCACGGCCTTACGACCCGGTAGCGCGGAACCGCCACCGGACCGCCGGCGACCGCCGACAGCAGTTTCCGGCGTTTGAGAATCGCCACCGCCCGCTGCGCGCCGGCTTTCGACAAGCCGGTTTCGGTCGCGATCGTCTGATAGCTCGCCCGGATCGCCGTCCGCCTGCGCCCGATCGTCTGGCGCCAGAGATACAGGTAAACGACGAAGGCCGACGGCGAGCGCTCGTGGCCGACCAGGTCGGGCATGAGGACGTCGGTGACATACGGGTCGAGCGGGGTGTGACTCATACCAACAAATAGTATAGTAACGATTAACATGGCGCGGCGCCCGCCGTGAGACGATACCGGTCCAGGTTTCGGAAAGGACGGCCGCTCATGATCACCCACGTCAAATTCGTCAGCGTTCCCACGACCGACCAGGATCGCGCACTGGCGTTCTATACCGAAAAACTCGGCTTCCGGGTCATGACCGACCAGGCGTTCGACGACAAACAGCGCTGGATCGAGCTGCGGGTCGGCAACTCCGATACGCGGCTCGTGCTGTTCACCATGGACGGCCAGGAGAGCCGGATCGGCGGCATGTTCAACGGCGCGTTCGCCTGCGACGACTGCGAAGCCACCGACCGGCAGTTGTCGCAGCGCGGCGTCGAGTTCGCGGGGACGCCCAAGAAGCAGCCCTGGGGCACCTTCGTCATCATGAAAGATCCAGACGGCAACCAGTTCGTGCTGTCGTCGCGCTGAGACGGGCTTATCATGATCGCGGGCAGGTCGTTTACCGGGGCGCGGGATGCAATACATGAAACTCGAACCGGCGCAGCGCGAGGCGTTGCTCGCGGCGCTCGACGCCATGCCGCGCTATCTCAGCGACGCATTTTCCGGCCTGACCTCCGACCGGGCCCGCACTCCGGGAGCCGACGGATCCTTTGCTCCGGTGGAGCAGGTGTGGCACCTGGCCGATCTGGAACGCGAGGGCTTCGGCCCGCGGATCGAAAAACTGCTGTCCGAGCACGAGCCCCGGTTGCCGGACTTCGACGGCACGACGGTGGCGGCCGCCCGGCGCTATCGTGAGCTTTCGCTGGAACGGGGGTTGTCCGCTTTCGCCGAGGCGCGCCGGCGCAACCTCGCCAAACTGCGGACCATTGCACCGGACGCGTGGACGCGCGGCGGCACGCAGGAAGGCGTCGGCCGGGTATCGCTGTGCGATATCCCCGGATTCATGTCCCAACACGATGCGTCGCATCGAGCCGAGATCGAGGCGTGGAAGAAGCAGCGGGCCTGAAGACCTATCGGGGCGGCTGCCACTGCGGCGCCGTGAGCTTTGCGTTCACGGCCAGTACGCTCCGCTATCCCGTCTCTACGCGGGCTAGCCATTCTTGGCGTCGGTCTTGTCGAGCGCGGCGCGCAGCGCCTTCGCCAACTTCACGGCGTCGTTATTCGCCCAGAAGTGCATATAGAAGAGCCGCGGTACATCATTCAGGGCGTGGTTGTGCAACGCCTCTATCTCGATGCCGTTGTCCCGCAGGACCTTCATCACGGGTCCAACCTCTTTTCCGGTCATGGCAAAGTCGCCTGCGATTGCAGCCCGCCTGTTGCCAGTAGGTTGGAAGTTGATAGACGTACCCGCGCCCATCGAACCCGGCGTATCCAGGCCTTCTTCAGTCAGCTTTTCGGCCCGCGGCATGTTGAAATGCAGCACGCCGCCGCTCACCTTGCCTTTCTGGTCCATGATCTTGTCTACGGCCGCCACATCGAAGGCCAGTTGCTGACTTTCTGGGGCGGGCGCACCTTGCGGCAATGGCGCTTTCATCAAGGTGACGGCATGCTTGACGGCCTGAGCCAGCTTCACCGGATCGCCGTGCCCGCCCATGTGGATGTACCAGATCTTCGGCGTTTCGCCGAGAAGGTGGTTATGAAGTGCGGTGACTTCGACGCCGCCCTCTTCCAACGCATTTATCGCCGGCGCCACTTCGTCTTCGGTGAGGACGAGATCACCCATGATCATGGCATCGTTGGCGCCGACACGATGGAACGCAGCCCAGGCACCCAGGGCCAGAGCAGGTTTGACCTCGACTCCCGCCTTCGTCACATGCAGGTCCTTGCGCGGCATGTTGAACCGGATGACGTCATTCGGCAACAGGTCGCCGGGAAACCCGAAGACCTCTTGCACGCTCTTCCATTCTGCAGCCGACGCGGGCTGCTGCGTTGTCTTCGTCTGGGCCCAGGCGGACAAACCGGCGAAAGCCAGAATGCCCGCAGCGGCAACGCTGACGACTAAGCTTTTCCTCATCATGTGGACCTCCTGTGTTCGGGACGAAATCGTCATGTCGTACTTCCGAGTAGATGCTATGACCCGCGTCGCTTCCATCGTTCGTCTCCTTTGGTCTTTCTCAAAAGACAAGAGCCTAGATCAAGTGACGCAGGTCATAGCATCTATACAGCCCTAAGTTGCCAGCCAACGTACCGCCAACCCGGCCAGTGCGCAGGCGCCGATCAGCGGCATGATGCCGGCACGGAAATGGATCAGCGCAATCAGCGCGGCCAGACCGATCATGGCCGCCGGCCACTCGAAGCCGCCGCCGAAGCCGTGCGGCCACAATACGTGCCAGGCGAAAAACACGGCGAGATTCAGCACCACGCCGACCACGGCGGCGGTGATCGCGGACAGCGGCGCGGTGAATTTGATCTCGCCGTGGGTCGCCTCGACCAGCGGTCCGCCGGCGAGGATGAACAGGAACGACGGCAGGAAGGTGAAGAAGGTGGCGACACCCGCGCACAGCGCGCCGGCTGCCAGCGGCGACGCGATCCCGGCGACGCCTCGGGTCCAGCCGCCGGCGAAGCCGACGAACGTCACGATCATGATCAGCGGTCCCGGCGTGGTTTCGCCCAGCGCCAGTCCGTCAATCATCTGCGGCGCCGTCAGCCAACCGTAGTGCGCCACCGCCGCCTGATAGACGTAAGGCAGCACCGCGTAAGCGCCGCCGAAGGTCAGCAGCGCCGCGCCGGTGAAGAACCCGCCCATGCGCAGCGGCAGCGAACCGCCGTCGAAGCTCCACCACAGCGCGCCCAGCGCCAGCACCCACAACGCGAGACCGGCGGCGACGACGCGCGCGAAACGCCACGTGCCGAAGCGCGCGTGCACCGGCGGCGGCGTGTCGTCGTCAATCAGCGCCGGGCCGTAGTCGCGCTGCGCGGCCGCATGGGCGCCGCCCTGCGAAAACCAGGCCGGTTTGATGCGGCTGCCGGCGAAGCCGATGACCGCGGCGCCGAGGATGATGAGCGGGAACGGCAGCCGCAGCGCGAAGATCGCGAGGAACGCCGCGACTGCGATCGCGCGCATCGGCGCGTTCCGCAGCGCGCGCGAACCGATGCGCCAGGCGGCGAAGGCGACGATCGCCGTGACCGCCGGCTTGACCCCATAAAGCACCGCCGCCACCGCCGGCAGATGGCCGTAAGCCATGTAAATCCACGACAGCAGCGTCAGCACGAAGAACGACGGCAGCACGAACAAGCCGCCGGCGGTCAGCGCGCCCCGCATGCCGTGCAACAGCCAGCCGATGTAGGTCGCGAGCTGCTGCGCCTCCGGCCCCGGCAGCAGCATGCAGTAGTTCAGCGCGTGCAGGAAACGCTGCTCGGAGATCCAGCGGCGCCGCTCCACCAGCTCGCGGTGCATGATCGCGATCTGGCCGGCGGGCCCGCCGAAGCTGACGAAGCCGAGCCACCACCAGAACCGCGAAGCCGAGCGGAACGAGGGCGCGACCGGCGGCGCCCGGTTCACCGGTTGCGCTCCAGCGCGCGCCGGTAAATCCGGACCGCCGCTGCCGCGTCGAGCGCGGCCACGCCGGTGGAATCGTAGAGCCACGTCTCTTGCGCCGTCCGCCGGCCCGCTTTGCGGCCCGCGACGATCTCGGCCAGCTCGCCGTGGACATCGCCGGCGCGCACGACTCCCGCTTCGAGCGCGTGATGGAGATCGCCCATGACCGCGCACTGCGCCAGCGAATCGCAGACCGCCTTGCAGCGCGCGTAGAGCCGCGGATGGATTTCGCGCTTGTGCGGATGATCGGCGCCGATCGCCGCGATGAAGGTTCCGGGGCCGACGTCCTTGTCGCCCAACACGTAGTCGGCGGACGTCGTGCAGGTGAGGATGACGCCGCAGGAAGGCGCCGCCGCGGCCGGCTGCGCGCAGGGGATCATGCGCGCCTGCCGGCCGTGCGCTTCCTCCGCCAGACGTTCCGCCGCGGTCATGTCCCGGTCGTGCAACAGGACTTGCGTCAGCGGCAGCACGCGCAGCAGCAGCGCCAGGCAGGCGCGGCCCTGTTCACCGCAGCCGATCAGCAACGCCCGCCGCGCGTCCGGCCGCGCCAGGCGGCGTGCGGCGAGCGCCGCCGCCGCGGCCGTCCGCCGCGCCGTGATTTCCTGCGAATCCATGATCGCCAGCAAGGTCCCGTCGAGGGCGTCGAGCAGCAGGATCACGCCCTGGATCGTCGGCAAACCGCGCCGGCGGGGATTGTCGGGAAAATTGGCGTTGATCTTGACGGTCACGGCCGGCATTTCCCGCAGCCAGGCGGCCGATTTGACGTGGATGCCGCCACCCTCGACGGGAATGTGCACCGGCGCGGCCGTCAGCGCGTCGCCGGCCGCGGCCGCGCCCAACCCGTCCTCGGCGGCTTCGAGCCAATCGTCGTCGCTCATCAACGCGCGGATGTCGTCGTTCCGCAGATAGAGCCGGCGCCGGCTGCCGCGCTCCCGTTCCGGCGAAATGGATCCGACCGCGTTCACGGCCGCGGACCGGTCGGAATCTGCTCGGGATACCAGCCATGCCGCTCCTGCGTCAGCGATCGGCACCAGGTGTAAAGCGCGTCGTAGATCACGAAGCCGATCTCGAGCAGCTCGTGATCGTTCGGGATGTTGGCGCCGAGTCCGAGCGTGATCGCCAGCAGTCCCGGCGCCTGCGGCGAATTCTCCAGTGTATCCGTGTCCGCCGCGCGGACGATGGCGGCCAGGCGTTGCAGTGCGGGATCGGTAAGGCTGTATTTCTTCAGGATCGCGTCGAAGCTGCAATAAGGTCCGTCGTGGGACAGCTCGACGCCGGGGATGTCGAACGGGATTGCGGCGCCGCGCCGCGCCTCAGCGAGCACCGACTGCGGCGGCGCGTAAAGGAACTCCGCTTCGGAATCAACGAACCGCCGGATGAGCCAGGGGCAGGCGAGGCGGTCAATCTTGGGACGTTCACGGGTGATCCACTGCATGGCGCTGATCTCCAGTTGTGGCCCGGGCCGCTCCGGAGATTGTCGTGGTCATCCAAACGAAAACCGCGTCCACGCAAACCCCGGCCCGGTTTGGACCGTGGGCAGCACTTGGACGCGGTGCGTCTTCGGCGGGGAGTCTGCCATTGTCCCCGCAGATCGGCAGTCTAGCCGCCGCCGTCGTGTTCGACAAGGCCGGTGACCAAAAAGGTGACAGGTTTATTTTCTGGCTCCACTGAGCCGACGCCTGCGCCAATTTCTTCGTTCACGCCGGACATGCAATATGAGCGGAATCCGTTCTGATTCCGATATTTGATGGAGGCCATCGAGCGTGAGGGCGCCTGCGGCACGGCGCTATGGCGGTATTTGCCGGCGAAATCCGTTACCGGGAAACTGTAATCGGCGTGACGTTGCCCAGAGATTTCATCCAGCCGGGACTTGAGGCTAGTGTAGTGCTTCGTTCTGTTTGGAATTTAATCTTGCATTGGCGCGAATGACCTTCTGCAGGATGTCGTTCGCCTTGACGGTCCAGATGAACGGCTTGGGTCTTTCATTGCGATGTTCGACGTAGTGCTCGATGGCGGCGATGAGTTCGGGGACGCTGCGAAACACGCCGCGGCGAAGCCGGTCCGTGGTCAGGTCACGGAAGAATCGCTCGACCCTGTTGAGCCACGAGGCGGAGGTCGGCGTGAAATGCACGTGCAAGCGCGGATGGACCGCCAGCCACTCTTGGACCTTGGGGTGTTTGTGAGAGGCGTAGTTGTCGACAATCTGATAAATAAATCTGTCCCTTTTATTCCCTTTTAGTCCCTCGACGCCCTCGAAGACCACCTGTGCAACGCCCTGCGCAATTTGGAACAGACCCACGCCCGCATTCGCTCCATCGTCGCATGGTCTTGGATTATTAATTCACTTCGGTTTTAGAAATGGAATTACGCCGCAATCCCTTCAACCGTAAGGCGGTGTACATCGGTGCGGGCGCTAGCGTGCTCGAAGGTGATGGCACATACGTTGCCCTGAGCATCTACGTCCAGCATCGTGTTCTCGTCCAGATCCTTCGTGTCAACGATTTCACCGGCCCGGAACTCGATGTAGAGCGTGTCCGTGTCTTCGAAGTATTGGACTTTCATGGCTTGAACCTGCGATCGAAGAAAGCGTTGTGGACGGTCTCTCCATCAGCCAGCAACACAACGCGTAGATAGCGACCACCCATCTCATCGATCGATGCCCAACGCCGGATGCGGCCATCCTTTTGAATCCGCTCCATTTCTGGTGATTCCACTACTTGGCGAATCCACTCGTCCTGGATCCGATCAGGGCGGGAGCGTATGGATTTGAAGTAGTTCGTGAATCTCAAATGCCGCTCCTGCCGCACCAACTCCCACTTCTCTCAGTTTTGGCAGCCGGCGTTGTCGGCAATCACCTGGATCAGCGCCGCCCAGTCCAGCTCGCCCATTCCGCGCGCCACACCGGAGAGCATGTGGTCGTGGATCAGGCTGGCCAGCGGCATCGGCGCCTCGGCGGCCTCGGCTGCCTGCAGCAGCAGGCGCAGATCCTTCAGGCCCAGCCGCAGCCGGAAGCCCGGCGGCGTGAAGCGCTGCTCGGCGGCGAGCTTGCCGTAGTTCTCGTAGATCGGGGATTTGAACAGCGCGGTGTTGTAGATGGCCAGCAGCTCGGCCGGCGCGAGGCCGGCCTTGCGGCCCAGCGCGTAGACCTCGCCCAGCGCCTCGAGCACCGCGGCGATCAGGAAGTTGCCGCCGAGCTTGACGACGTTGGCGGACTCCGCCGTCCGGCTGATGTGGAACTGCCCCTGGCTCATCGCCTGCAGCACCGGCTTGGCACGCTCGAAGGCGTCGTCCGGCCCGCCGGCGACGATCCACAGCCTGGCCGCCGCGGCTGCCTCCGGCCGGCCGAACACCGGCGCGGCGAGATAACCTTGCCCACGCCCGGCGTGTGCCGCGGCCAGCGCCTGCGAGGCCGCCGGGCTGATGGTGCTCATCGACAGGTGCAGGCCGCCTTCCGGCAGGCCGGCGAACAGCCCCTGCGGTCCGTCGCACACGGCCCGCAGCGCAGCGTCGTCGGCGACCATGGTCAGCACCATGCCGCCGGCCGCCGCTTCGGCCGGGCTGGCTACCGCCGTCAAACCGGCCGGCAGTCCGGATTTCGGGGTGCGGTTGTAGCCGCGCACCGCAAAGCCCGCCTTGGCCAGGTTGGCGGCCATCGGCAGGCCCATGCCGCCCAGCCCGATGAACCCAATCGTCTGTGTCATGCGCGCGCCTTCTCGATGGGTCCGGAGTCGGGATTCGGGATTCGATCTTCCGGCGGCGACGGCTGCCGGTCGGCGCCGTGGCCGGACGGTCGGTGTGCCGGTTGTCACGTCTCCGCATCCGGCACTTCGGCCACGACCGGTACGCCGGCCGGTGCGCGCGCAAAGCGCCGCGACAGCGCCAGCTTCAGCCAGCTCGCGCCCCAAACGACGTCGGCCGCCATTTCCACGTGGTGAAATTCGATGCCGTGCCAGCGCGGATTCCAATAGCTGACCGGCGCCGCCCAGCGCAGGCGCCAGTCGAACGGGAACAGCAGCAGCGGGCCGTCGCCGTGATGGGTCAGCAGATCCATCACCACGTGCGAGGCAGCGCCGGCGATGAACCAGGCCAGCGGGCGCCCCCAGGATTTAGAGCGGACCACCGCCCAGCGCGCCAGGCCGGCGAGCGCCAGCAGGTCCAGCGGTGCGTGCAGGACGTTGTAGGCGGCGATCCACAGCGGGTCGTGGAAATAGTGCCAGTCGAACGAAGCGCCGTAGGTCAGGTGTCCCAGCGATTCCGGCTCGGCCAGCCACAGCGCGCCGAACCACACCGCCGCGACCAGGTAGAACGGGAGATCCGGGGCCACGGCGCCGAAGCAGAACCAACCCTGGGCCACCCGCCGCCGGCGCGACAGCGCCGCTCCGGTGGCGCCGGCCAGCAGCAGATGCGAATAGGTCTGCATCGTGAACCTCGCCGTGCGCGGTTCGACCGCGACGCCTGCGATAGTAGTCCACGGCGGGCGCCGTTGACACAGGTCAATATCGTCCGCCGCAGCGGATGACAAGTTGCATAGTGTGTAGTCGCATCCACCGCACGGGTTCTTGCCGATGAACCGGAAACTCTATTTCAACGTCGGTTATTTCCTCGCCACGCTGCTGCTGCTGCTCGGCCTGCAGGCGTACTTCGCCCGGCAGACACAGATTCAGGAAATCCCCTACAGCCAGTTTCAGCAGAATCTGAAAGAGGGTAAGTTTTCCGAGGTGGTGATCGACGGCGACCGAATCCAGGGCATGCTCAAAAGCAGTCCGGACGGCAAGGTCAAACAGGTCGAGGCCACGCGCGTGGAGCCGCGGCTCGCCGGCCAGCTCGACCGCTACGGCGTCAAGTACCGCGAGGTCCGGCCAAGCCCGCTGCTCGGCGCGATCCTGTCGTGGGTGCTGCCGCTGGCGCTGATCTATCTGCTGTGGATGCTCGTCGCCAGACGCATGGCCGGTGGCGGCGGCGGAATCGGCGGCGGGCTGATGTCGATCGGCAAAAGCAAGGCCAAGGTTTACGTCGAGACCGATACCAAGGTGACGTTCGCCGACGTGGCAGGCGTCGACGAGGCCAAGAGCGAGCTGCAGGAAATCGTCAGCTTCCTCAAGGATCCCCGGCAGTACGGCCGGCTGGGCGCGCGGCTGCCCAAGGGCGTCCTGCTGGTCGGGCCGCCCGGCACCGGCAAGACCCTGCTGGCGCGCGCCGTGGCCGGCGAGGCCGGCGTGCCGTTCTTTTCGATCAACGGCTCCGAGTTCGTCGAGATGTTCGTCGGCGTCGGCGCGGCGCGCGTGCGCGATCTGTTCGAACAGGCGCGCCAGCAGGCGCCGGCGATCATCTTCATCGACGAACTCGATGCGCTGGGCCGCGCGCGCGGCGCCTATCCCTGGGGCGGCGGTCACGATGAAAAGGAGCAGACGCTGAACCAGTTGCTGTCGGAGATGGACGGCTTCGACCCGCGCAGCGGCCTGGTGCTGCTGGCGGCGACGAACCGCCCCGAAATCCTCGACCCGGCGCTGCTGCGCGCCGGCCGCTTCGACCGTCAGGTGCTGGTCGATCGGCCGGATCGCCCAGGCCGCCTGCAGATTCTGCAGGTGCACGTGCGCAAG
>JAGWMX010000050.1 GCA_028871525.1 Gammaproteobacteria bacterium | reverse complement strand
TCCAGATCACCACCACGGCCAGCCCCACTCAACAGCGCGCCTTCGACCTGATCAACCAGATCCGCGTGTAGCCAGAAGCCTGCACGCCAAATTCAAGTCACCTGATTGACTTGTCAGGGAAAATCGGCCGAACGGCAGAACAACTTCGGACTAACGAATTCGTGCGCGGAGAGCTCGCGACTCGTCGGCAAAGCCGCGCCTACCGCCAGTTGGCGTTGCGCTCCCAGAACTCCACGCTGCGCCGGTAGGCCTCGCGGTCCAGCGGCACGCCGGAACCGCCTTCTTCCACTCCCAGCGCGTTGCGCATCATCGTGATCGGCGCCATCGGCATCTCTTCCGGCTCGGCGGTCGCCAGGCAACCGACCACGCCCCAGTCGGCGTCGATGGTCTCGCCTTCCCTTTCCATCTGCTCGCGGCTGTAGAGGATGACGATCAGGTAGGCGGCCACCGGCGCCTCGATGCCCTCGAACCAGCGCACCAGCACCGGCAGCTCGTCCTCGGTGCGCGCCTCGTAAACGCTGCGCAGACGATGCCGGTTGGCGTCGGTAATCGGCACCGTCAGGCAGCGCGTGCCGGTCCAGTTGCGGTGCACGTGCAGCTTGCAAAACGGCGCGTAGCCGTCCAGCACCTTCACGGGCGGGTGCTCGTTGAGGTGCCGCTCGAAAGCTTCCGGCGTGGTGTCGCGGATGGCGCTGCGCCGGGCGGGTTCGGGGAACAGGCGGGCGCGGGCGAACGCGGTCAGGGCGATTTTCACGGCCGTATCCGGTGCCCGATCAGGATTGCTGACGCAGCCGCCAGGCTTCGTTTCACCCCGGCTCGGCCATCCTTGACCAGTCGCGTTCACAGCCGCTGCGAGCAGTGCCCGCAAGGCGCGGCCTTCACTCGGCGGCCAGCTTGTCCTGCGTCCTGGTTTCGAAATCGCCGGCGCCGTGGCGTTCGTAGAGCTGCTCGCTTTCCTCGCCCCAGAGGCGGTTGACCATGCGACCGCGCCGCGCGGCCGGGCGCTTTGCGATCTCCCCGGCCCAGCGCACGACGTGCTGGTACTCCTGCACCTGCAGGAATTCGCCGGCGTCGTAGAGCAGGCCACGGACCAGCGCGCCGTACCACGGCCAGGTGGCGATGTCGGCGATGGTGTAATCGTCGCCGGCCAGGTAGCGGTGGTGCGCGAGATGCCGGTCGAGCACGTCGAGCTGGCGCTTGACTTCCATGGCGTAGCGGTCGATCGGGTATTCCATTTTGGTCGGCGCGTAGGCGTAGAAGTGCCCGAAGCCGCCGCCGAGAAACGGCGCGCTGCCCATCTGCCAGAACAGCCAGGACAGGCACTCGGCGCGCTGCGGCTGCTGCGTCGGCAGAAAGGCACCGAACTTCTCGGCCAGGTACATCAGGATCGATCCCGACTCGAAGATGCGGATCGGCGTCGGCCCGCTGCGGTCCATCAGCGCCGGGATCTTGGAGTTGGGGTTGATGGCGACGAAGCCGCTGCCGAACTGGTCGCCTTCGTTGATATTGATTGGCCAGGCGTCGTATTCGGCGCCGGCGTGCCCGAGCGCGAGCAGCTCCTCGAGCATGACCGTGGCCTTCACGCCGTTGGGCGTGGCCAGTGAATAGAGTTGCAGCGGATGGCGCCCGACGGGCAGTTCCCTGCCGTGCGTCGGCCCGGCGACCGGACGGTTGATGTTGGCAAACTTGCCGCCGCTCTCCTTGTTCCAGATCCAGACCTTGGGCGGCGTGTAATCGGATGATGTGGACATGCTTTCAACTCCATAATTTGGTGTGGCGAACCAGGTGACAACTCGCATTCGAGGCCGGCGATGCGGACTCGGATCGGCCGTGACCCAGAAGGCGCCCGGCCGTCGAAGCGATCGCGCCGGTGTGAACCAAACGCCGGCGCGGGACGACACGCCGGACCCCGGTTGCGCGTTCCAGCTCCGGTCGACCGCGCTTACCGATACTTGGTGAGCGTACCTGCAGGGCAGTTTCGCAGCATACGCCAGGGTCAGTCCATGCCTAGACCCATCCGACCGCCTCCGTTACGCTGCCGTCGCCTGCCGAGCCTCTTTGCAGCTCGTAGCCGGCCTGCAGACCTATCCATAACTTCCCGCTGGCGCCACAGCACGCCTTTCAGCGCCATGTTGTCGCGCTCGATGCCGGCCATCGCGTCGTCCACCAGCCGGCCGATGGTGGCCTGTTTCGCCTGCGCCTTCAGGTGCGCCCAGCGCGCCTCGGGCGGTACCCAGAAGATGCTCTGGGCGCGGTACTCGTCGGGGTCCTCGGGTCGGCGCCGGTGGCCTTTTCGGCAAGGAGCCTTGCGTGGTGCTCCTCGAAAGCGTCGGAGGTGTACTTGAGGAAGATCAGTCCGAGGACGACGTGCTTGTACTCGGCCGCGTCCATGCTGCCGCAGCGACCCGCAACCGGTCGCCGATTGCCGTGACCTGCGCAAGACCAGCCTGCATCCGGATTCCCGGTACCCGCCGGCACGCTCCCGCGACGTGAAGCCGGGCAAGGCGCTGGGTATGCGCTTTGCCGGCGAGCCGATCGTGCTGATACGACCGCAGAACGGGACGGTTTATGCGCTCGAAGACCGCTGCGCGCGAGAAATTCATGCTCGGCCGGCGCAAGGTCGAACCCAGCCAGACCGATCGCGCCTGATGATGATCCGCACCGGCTACCCCTACCGGACCCTGCAGTTGCGTACCGCCGGCAGCACCGGACCGGCGCTGGATCTGTGGAACATCTACGTGCCGGTGGACCACCAGCAGTGCATCAACCAGACCTACGGTCTGATGATGGTCCGCAAGCCGGAAATCCCCGGCATGACCCACCTGCTCTGGCCGTTCATCGTGATGTTCACCAACGGCATCTTCAGCCAGGATCAGGACATCGTCGAAGCCGGGCAGCGCGCCTTCGACGATCAGGGCGAGGACCGCAACAACGAAATCTTTCCGATCATCAGCAAGCGCAAAGATCTGCTGACGCGCAAGGGCGTGCCGCCACAGGCCTGATTCGGGCGCCCGACGACCGGATCTCCCGCCGCCGGTTGCGATGGTGTCCGAGGCGATCCCGGTAGCGTCCATCGGTTCATGGCCGCTCTTCGCGCGCCGATCGGCTGCGCGACGCCGCCCCGCCGCCGACTAAAATCGGCGCATGAACAAATTCGTTTTCATCGGCGCGCTGATCGGCTACATGGTCGCACGCTTCGACGGCCTGATCCTGGGCGCGGTCATCGGCTATGCGGTCGGCCGCATGATGGACAGCTCGGTGATCCACTCCGCCGTCGGCGCTTTCCAGAGCCGCTTTGTGGAATCCACGTTCGCGGTGATGGGCGCGGTCTGCAAAGCCGACGGCCGGGTGACTGCCGAGGAGATCCGCGCGGCCGAGCGGATGTTCGACCGCCTGCGGCTGACCGCGCAGGCCCGCGAGTCGGCCAAGCGGGCGTTCAACCGCGGCAAATCGCCGGGTTTCGATCTGGACGCGGAGGTGGCCGGGTTCGCCCGTTCGGTACGCGGCAACCCGGTGCTGCTGCAGATGTTCCTGCAGGTGCAGCTGTCGGCGATGGCGGCTGACGGTGCGTTGCACCCGGCCGAGCGCGAGATGCTGATGCGCATCGCCCGCGGTCTGGGGCTGTCGACGGCCGACGTGCAACGCCTCGAAGCGCTGTTGCGCGGCGGCTTCGCCGGCGGCCGCGGCGCTCCGACCGCCGGCCCGGCGCTGGACGATGCCTACCAGGTGCTCGGGGTGTCGCCGTCGGCTTCCGACACCGAGCTCAAGCGCGCCTACCGACGCCTGATGAGCCAGCACCACCCGGACAAGCTGGCCGGCAAAGATCTGCCGGAAAGCATGCGCGAGATGGCCGAGCAGAAAACCCGCGAAATCACTGCGGCCTACCAGTTGATCGAACAGGTGCGCGCCCAAGCGCGGGCGTAGCGCGTCGGTCCGCCGCAGCCGGCCGAGCGTGTGCCGGATGGGCGGCGGCAGTCCGTCACGCTTCTGACCGACAACGGGATCTGCGTAGCCACCCCCCAGCGGCCGTTTTCACGCGCGCTACCGGGCGTCGCCAAGCAACGACGGGGACGGATAGGGCCGGTTCGAAAAATGAAACTGCCAGTCCGGAAACCGATTACGCAGTCTTCCCGTCCGTCGAATCCCATATCAATATTTCATGGTGAGGCGCCACTCTCGGACTTCCGTGGAATTGCCTGAAGCAAAAGACCGCTCGACAAGCTGATTTTGCTGTCAGGCAATTCCGTGGAGACCAATAGGAGCGAACCATGAAGGCAAAGTCGGCAGTCCATCGCTTCGCGCGCTATATCGTGAACAGGCATGGCGGATGGATACGCGACGTCGTCAATCGTCTGGTGTCGCGTTATTCGAAGATCGGCGATCCGGAGGTCTTCGAAGCCGCGGCGTTTCCCTGGACCATCGAGCTGGAAGCCGGCTGGCAGACCATTCGCGACGAAGCCCTGGCGATTCTGGCGCTGCGGAATTGCATTCCGCCGCTCGGCGAGATTTCCCCGGACCATACCCGCCTGGACCATCGGCGCAGTTGGCGCACGTTCTTCCTGTGGGGTTACGGCTACCGGATCGACGACAACTGCCTGCACGCACCGGTCACCGCGGCGCTGGTCGATCGCGTCCCCGGCCTGATCTCGGCGATGTTTTCGGTGCACGAACCCGGCACTCACCTGCCGCGCCATCGCGGCGTGACCAAGGGCATGGTCACCTGCCACCTGGGATTGAAAATCCCGGCCGACCGGGAAAACTGCGCCATTTCCGTCGAGGATAAACTTTATAACTGGACGCCCGGCCGCTTCTTCGTCTTCGACGATACCCGCCACCATGAAGTATGGAATCGCACCGCCGAAGACCGCGTTATTTTGCTGCTGCACGTGAAAAGACCGATGCGGGCGCCGGGCGCGTGGCTGCAAAACGCGTTTTTCGGAATTCTCCGGCTTTCCCCTTTCGTCGGCGAAGCCAAAACCAATATGCTGGCCTGGACCCGGCTTTTCGCCGTGCAGGCACGCTCGCGGCAGCATTCCGGAGCCTGAAAAACCCTCGTTACGGAAATCAGCGGCTCGCGACACGGACGTCATTGCGAGCGTAGCGAAGCAATCTTGTGACGCTCCTGTGGCGCGGATCAAAGCCGTGCCACCGTCTCGGGGTTGCTTCGTCGGGCTTCGCCCTCCTCGCAATGACGTTCCCTCGCAGCGACGTGCTTGACGCAATGTCGGGTTTGTCGCTAGATATCCGCTCGGCCCGAAACGGGCTTTCAAGGGAGTGAAAGCAAAAAATGACTCGTAAAAGGATCCTCTACTATTGGTCCGGGATATTGCTGTTCGGCGCTTTCCTGATTCCGGCCGGTCAGGCGCAATCGCCGACGGGCGCGGCGGCCTCGGCGCGAAGGAGCGCGCCGGTCTGCCCGGGCCCGATGGCAAACGGCATGGCGCGGTGCAACTCGCGGGTGATCGTCGACTCTACCGGCAAGCCCTTCGCCACCGCGGCACCGTCCGGATACGGTCCCCCCGATCTGCGGGACGCTTACAAAATCACCGGTTCGGGCAGCTCCAGCACCATCATCGCCATCGTCGATGCCTTCGACTACCCGGGTGCGGAGAACGATCTGGCGGTCTATCGCTCGCAGTTCGGTCTGCCGGCCTGCACCACCGCCAACGGCTGCTTCCAGCGGCTCGATCAGAACGGCGGCACCAACTATCCGTCGCGCAGCAACACCGGATGGAACCAGGAAGCCGCGCTCGACCTGGACATGGCCAGCGCGATGTGTCCCAACTGCAAGCTGATTTTGGTCGAAGCCGACACCAACAGCCTGGCGAACCTGGCCACCGCAGTGAACACCGCGGCGTCGATCCCCGGCGTGCACGTGGTCAGCAACAGCTACGGCGGCGGTGAATCGGGCACTCAGACCTTCGAGCTGTCGTACACCCACGCCGGCATCGCGATCACCGCCAGCTCCGGCGACAGCGGTTTCGGCGTGGAGTTTCCGGCGTCTTCGCCGCACGTGACCGCGGTGGGCGGCACCTCGCTGACGCGGGCCAACAACACCCGCGGCTGGAGCGAGACCGCCTGGAGCGGCGCCGGCAGCGGCTGCAGCACCGTCTACACCAAGCCGAGCTGGCAGCTCGACACCGGCTGCGCGATGCGCACGGTCGCCGACGTATCGGCGATCGCCGATCCGAACACCGGAGTCGCCGTCTACGCGCCCGTGCGGAAAAACAAATCCGGCTGGCTGGTGTTCGGCGGCACCAGCGTCGGAGCGCCGCTGATCGGCGGCGTGTACGCCGTCAACGGCGGCACCGTGACCTTCGGCAGCGATCCGTACGCCAATACCGGCGCGCTGTTCGACGTGGTATCCGGCAGCAACGGCAGCTGCGGCGGCAGCTACCTGTGCACCGCCGGCCCCGGCTACGACGGCCCGACCGGGCTGGGCACGCCGGACGGTTCGTCGGCGTTCTGAGGTCGGTTGCACCGATACGGCGTTGCGCGCCAACAAACCGCGCAACGCCTTTTTTATTGCAAACCGGGACCGGACCGGTAAACATCAGCCGATGGCCAAGATCATCAACCTGAATCGGGCGCGCAAAGCCAGGGCGCGCGCCGAAGACGAGCGCCGGGCTGCGGAAAACCGCATCCGCTTCGGCCGCAGCAAGGCACAGAAACAACTCGACGCGGCGCGCCTGGCCGCCGAACGCGCGAAAATCGACTCGCTGCACCGCCAGCCGCCCCCGGGCGACGAGCAAGCTCCACCGACGGACGGCGCTAGCTGACGCTCTCGGCGCTGTAGCGGGCCAAAAGGCCGCTGGCCACGGTGTAACGGAACACCCGCCCGAACACCAGACCGGCCAGCGCGACGTACACCAACGTCAGCGCCAGACCGATACCCGGTGAAAACCACGTCACGTGATGGCCGGCCAGCACGGCGCGCATTCCCTCGAACACGTACGACGGCGGCAGGCCGCGGCCGATGGCCTGCATCCAGCCCGGCAACGTGGCCAGCGGGTAGAACACGCCGGCAAACGGCGCCAGCAGCGCCGGAATCGGCCATACCAGCCATTCGGAAGCCGGGCCCAGCCGCAGCACCATCGCGCACGCCAGCACCCCCAACGCGACGCCAAACCCGAACAGCAGCAGCAGAAATGGCGCCAGCAACAACCCCAGGCGCAACAGGTGCAGGCCGAACACGCCGCCGGCCAGCAGCAGCATCACGGCCAGCCCGAGTGCGCTGGTCACGATCGACGACAGCACCAGGCCGCCAACGTATTCGGTCACGCTCAGCGGCGTGGCGAACAGGTTCAGGAAATTGCGCGACCACAGGTCTTCGAAGAACGCCACCGTCACGCCCTGCATCACGCGGGTGAAAAAATCCCACAGCAGCACGGCGCCGAGCAATCGCGGCAGAAAACCGGCGCCGGCGACCGCATCCAGGTAACGGGTGATGAAACCCCACAGCACAATGTCGACCGCCACCCAGGCGAAGGTCGGCAGGATGCGCGTGGGGCTGCCGCGCAGCAGATCCCACTGTCGCAGCCAGATGCCGAGAATCGCCTGCGCTCTCACGCCGGCTCCCGCAGCGTCAGCGGCTCGCGCGCGACGCGCACGAACAATTCCTCCAGATCCGCGGCGCCGTGGCGCGCCGGCAGCAGGCGCGGATCGCCGGTCAGCAGCACCTGGCCGCGGCTCAGGAACAGCACGCGGTCGCACACCGCCTGTACCTCGAGCATGTTGTGCGAAGTCCACAGAATGCCGGCATCCCCCGCCAGGCTGCGGATCAGTTGGCGCAGTTCGCGTGCGGTGGCCGGGTCCAGCGACGCGGTCGGCTCGTCGAGCAGCAGCAGATGCGGGCGGTTGAGCATCGCCTTGGCCAGGGACACGCGGGTCTGCTCGCCGGACGACAAGAGCCCGCAGCGGGTATCCGCGTGGTGCTGCAGCTCGAACTGCTCGAGCAGCTCGTCGATGCGCTCGGTCAGTCCGCGCACGCCGTACAGGCGACCGAAAAAACGCAGGTTCTGCCGCACGCTGAGATTGCCGGGCAACGGCGCGTAAACGGCGGCAAAGTTGGTCGTCGCCAGCGCTTGCGCGCGATGCTCCGCCAGGTCGGTGCCTTCGATCAGGATACGTCCGGTGTCCGGCCGCAGCAGGCCCAGCACCATGCTGATGATCGACGTCTTGCCGGCGCCGTTGGGGCCGAGCAGACCGAGAACCTCGCCGCGGCACAGCGAGAAGCTGACGCCATCGACCACCGGCTGCCCGCGGTAACGCTTGGACAGCGACTGCACGTCCAGCACCGTCCCGCGCTGCGCGAGCGCCGGTGCGCGCGGCGTCGCCGCAACCGTCACCGTGCCGGCGACCAGCGCAGCAGCACCGAACCCCAGGTCATGCCGCCGCCAACCCCCTGCAGCAGCACCCGATCCCCGGTTTTGAGCTTGCCTGCGCGCACCGCCGTGTCCAGCGCCAGCGGCACCGACGCCGCGGAGGTGTTGCCGTGACGCGCGACGGTGGTCACCACGCGTTCGGGCGGCACACCGATCTTCTCGGCGATCGCGTTGAGGATGCGGATGTTGGCCTGGTGCGGGATGTACCAATCCAACTCTTCCACCGCAACGCCGGCGGCGGCCAGCGTTTCCTGCGCACAACTGGACAACGCCTGCACCGCGAAGCGGAAAACCTCGCCGCCGCGCATCTCCAGGAACGGGTGGCCGCGCAGTTCGCCGTGGGCGATGCCGCCGGCCACCCGCAGGATGTGCGCCAGGCTGCCGTCGGCATGCAGGTGGCTGCGGAGAATTCCGGGCCCGTCGGCGGCGGTCAGCACCACCGCGCCGGCGCCGTCGCCGAACAGAATGCAGGTGCGGCGGTCGTTCCAGTCGAGCAGACGCGAAAACACCTCGGCGCCGACCACCAGCGCACAGCGGCTGCCACCGCCGGCGACGAACTTGTCGGCCACCGCCAGCGCGTAGATGAAGCCGGTACACACCGCCTGTACGTCGAACGCTGCGCCTTGACGCACGCCGAGCTTGTCCTGCAGCAGGCAGGCGGTAGACGGAAACACCATGTCCGGCGTGGTGGTGGCGACCACGATTAAATCGATGTCGCCGGGGCCGACGCCGGCCGCGCGCATCGCCTCGCGCGAGGCGTGCAGCGCCAGATCGCTGGTCATTTCCGCGTCGGCGGCGACGTGGCGCGCCTCGATGCCGGTGCGCGAGACGATCCACTCGTCGGAGGTTTCGATGCGCGTCTCGAGTTCGCGATTGGTAACCACGCGCTCGGGCAGATAGCTGCCGGTGCCGGCAATGCGTGAATAAATCATGGCCGCGAGCTTAGCGGAGAACTATGTCGAGCGGTATGGACGGCCGCGCCTTTGCCCGGACGCCGCTATTGATGCGGCACTTGAATAGTACGAACCTGCGATGCTGATCCGAGCACTGCGAGAAACTCGGCGTGCTCGGCGTCGCCGCATCAATAGCACAGAGCATTGTTCGGTTATTGCTCCGGCACGCCCGCCCGGATCAGCGCGATCAGACACGAGCCCCGCCTGAGGAGAAGTTGATACTGTTTGCGTGTCGGATCAATAAGTGCGCTTGAGCCGATCGCCGAAGTATCGGCGCAGCTTTTCCACTTTCGGCGCCGCCACCGCGGCGATGTATGGCTGCTGCGGATGCAGCGCTGCATAGTTCTGGTGATGGTCTTCCGCCTCGAAGAATTCGGTCAGCGGCTCCAGCCGGGTGACGATCGGCGCCGTGAACACGCCGGCACCGTCAAGCTGGGTGATGTAGGCCTGCGCCACCCGCTGCTGTTCGTCGTCGGCGTAGAAAATCGCCGAGCGGTACTGGCGGCCGACGTCGTCGCCCTGGCGGTCGCGCTGGGTCGGGTCGTGGACCACCGAAAAAAATATCTTCAGCAGCCGCCCGAAACTGATCCGCGCCGGATCGTAGGCGATCTGCACCACTTCGGCGTGATCGGTGGCGCCATTGCACACGGTGGGGTAATCCGCGGTTTCAGCGCTGCCGCCGGAATAGCCACTGACCACCGCCAGCACGCCGTCGAGCTCACGGTAGACCGCCTCGACGCACCAGAAACAGCCGCCGGCAAGCACCGCCAGCTTGCGGCCGGGCGCATCAGCGAGCAGCGTATCCACTGCCGGATCGGGGAATTCTGCCGGATTGACGCGCGGACTGGCGCCGAAGAACTGGCTGGACATCATTTCACCTCCTGAATCAGATGGCTGTGGCGCCGGCGCCGGACCCATCACGCCGCAGGCAGTCACCGCGGATCACTTCAATCGCTTGGGGCCGTCGATGAAGATTACCAGCCGCCTGAGCATCGCCGACGACGAGATCGAATTCACCGCCGTGCGCGCCCAGGGTGCCGGCGGGCAGCACGTCAACAAGACTAACAGCGCCGCGCAACTGCGTTTCGACATCCGCGCTTCGTCGCTGCCGCAGGAATGCAAGGCACGGCTGCTGGCGCTCGGCGACCGGCGCATCAGCGGCGACGGCGTGCTGGTGATCAAGGCCCAGACGCACCGCAGCCTGGAGCGCAATCGCACCGCCGCGCTGGAGCGGCTGGCGGCGCTGATCCGCGCGGCGTCGGTGCGGCCGCGGCCGCGCCGCCCCACCCGCCCGACCGCGTCCTCGAAACGCAAGCGCCTGGAATACAAAACCCGTCACGGCCGGACCAAGGCTGCGCGCGCACGTCCGGGCGACGACGACTGAATGGTCACGATCCCGAACCGCCCCCGGCGGCCGGACCGATAATCCGGGGCGATTGCCAGCGACACGCGACTTGAGGTCTGATCGATCCATGTCCGCCGCCGAGCGCGCCCTATCCGACTTCATCGGCCGCCACCGGCGGCTGTTCGTGCTGACCGGCGCCGGCTGCAGCACCGGCTCCGGCATCGTCGACTACCGCGACGTCTTCGGCGCCTGGAAGCGCCGGCAGCCGGTGACGTTGCAGGCTTTCGTCGGCGACGCCGCGGTGCGCGCCCGCTACTGGGGGCGCAGCCTGGTCGGCTGGCCGCAGATGGCCGGTGCACGGCCCAATGCCGCCCATCGGACGCTGGCGGCGATGGAAGACGCGGGCCGCATCCTCAGACTGGTCACGCAGAATGTCGACGGATTGCATCAAGCCGCCGGCAGCCGTGCGGTGACCGATCTGCACGGCCGCCTGCACGCGGTGCGCTGCCTGGGTTGCGGCGAGTTGACACAGCGCCAGGCGCTGCAGCGCCACCTGCTGGCGCGCAATCCGGGCTGGAACCGGCTGCTGGCGGAACCGGCGCCGGACGGCGACGCCGATCTCGACGGCGTCGATTTCTCGGGCTTCTCGGTGCCGGAATGCGCGACCTGCGGCGGCCTGCTGAAGCCGGACGTGGTGTTCTTCGGCGAGAACGTGCCGCCACCGCGGGTCGACGCCGCCGTCGCGGCACTGGCGCGCGCCGACGCCATGCTGGTGGTGGGATCGTCGCTGATGGTCTGGTCCGGATTTCGCTTCGTGCGCGCCGCCGCCAACCGCGGGCTGCCAATCGCCGCGGTCAACCTCGGTCGTACCCGTGCCGACGGTTTTTTCGCCGCCAAGCTGGTCGCGCATTGCGAGCAGGCGCTCCCGGCTCTGGCAGCGTCGCTGATCGATCGCAGCCGGGCCATCTGATAGCGCGCGCGGCCGTGGCGCGGCCGTGGCGCGGCCGTGGCGCGGTGTATCATGCGCGTCTTCATTTTCGAGCACGCTTGCGCGCGGCGCGCGGCGGGTCGTCTGTTTCCGACCGAGCTTAAGGAGGTTCACGCGATGACTCAGATCCGCGGCTACGCGGCGCTGGCGGCCAAGGCGCCGCTGGTGCCGTTTTTGTTCGAGCGCCGGGCGCCGGGCGCCGACGACGTCGCCCTCGACATCCTCTACTGCGGCGTCTGCCACTCCGATCTGCACCAGGTGCGCGACGAATGGGGCAAGTCCAGCTTCCCGATGGTGCCGGGCCACGAGATCGTCGGCCGGGTCACCGCGGTCGGCGCCAAGGTGCGCGGCTTTTCCCCCGGCGACCACGTCGGCGTCGGCTGCATGGTCGATTCCTGCGGCACCTGTCCAAGCTGCGGCGAAGGCCTGGAACAGTATTGCGACCACGGCTTCGTGCCGACCTACAACGGCGTCGACCGCGACGGTCACCCCACCCACGGCGGCTATTCGACGCAGCTGGTGGTCGATCAGCGCTTCGTGCTGCGCGTCTCCGAACAACTCGACCCGGCGGCCAGCGCACCTCTGCTGTGCGCCGGCATCACCACCTATTCGCCGTTGCGCCACTGGCGCGTCGGCCGCGGCCATACCGTCGGCGTGGTCGGCCTCGGCGGCCTGGGGCACATGGCGATCAAATTCGCGCACGCTTTCGGCGCGCGGGTGGTGCTGTTCACCACCTCGCAGGGGAAAAGCGCCGACGCCCAGCGCCTCGGCGCCGACGAAGTGGTGATCTCCAAGGACCGGGAGGCGATGAAGAAGCAGGCCAAGCGCTTCGACTTCATCCTCGACACCGTCGCCGCGCCGCACGACATCAACACGCTGTTGAACCTGCTCAAGCGCGACGGCACGCTGACGCTGGTCGGAGTACCGGAGACCCCGCACCCGTCGCCGGCGGTCGGCAGCCTGATCTTCGGCCGCCGCCAGTTGGCCGGGACGCTGATCGGCGGCATCCGCGAAACCCAGGAAATGCTGGATTTCTGCGCCGAACGCGGTATCGTCTGCGACATCGAGTTGATTCCGGCGCAGAGGATCAACGACGCCTATGAGCGTATGCTCAACAGCGACGTCAAATACCGTTTCGTGATCGATATCGCCTCGCTGAGGAGCTGATTCCGATGTCCATTTCCATGTTTGCCGCTTCCGTGCCGGTGTTCGAGCGCGGCCTGACCAACCTGAAGGCCGTCCTGGCCAAGGGCGAGGCGTTGGCCAAAGCCAGGGACTTCGACCCCGCCGTGCTGATCACCGCACGGCTGGCGCCGGATATGTTTGCATTGTCGCGCCAGGTACAGATCGCCAGCGACACGGCCAAGGGCGCCGCCGCCCGACTGGCCGGTCTCGAGGTGCCGTCGTGGCCGGACACCGAGTCGAACTTCGCCGAGCTGGCTGTACGCATCGACCGCACGCTCGAGTTCCTGCACACCTTCACTCCAGCGCAGATCGACGGCTCGGAACAGCGCCCGATCGAGCTGCACACCCGCCGCGGTGTGCTGCGCTTCACCGGCCTCGACTACCTGCGCCACTTCGTGCTGCCGAATTTCTACTTCCACTTCACCACGACCTATCTGATTCTGCGCCACAACGGCGTCGAGCTGGGCAAGATGGATTTCCTCGGCGCCGTTTAGCCCGACGCAAGGCGCGGTTCGGGGAAAACCCAACGTGCGCGCGGATCACCGCTTCGAATCCGGCGGCCAGCACTGTGCCGCCGGGCTGTTCCGACCCCGCGGCGATGCGGCGCCGGCACTTGGCATGGCGATGGCGCACGGCTTCGTGGCGGTGCGCGAGCAACGTCTGCCAGCGTTCCTGGCGCACGAAGCCGCCGCTGCACCGCAAGCCACCGTCAAGAGCTACGCCTGCGGTCATTTCGATATCTACCTGCCGCCGCAGTTCGACGCCGTGGTCGCCGGTCAGCAGAGCTTCCTGCGCCAGCACCCGCGGCCCGCAGGCTGACGTTGCGCACAACCGCCGGCGGCCGCGACAATGTCGGCTGCCCGTCCCGCCCACTCTCCGCATGCCGCGCCGTATCCAGGTCCGCCGCTCGTCGATCCACGGCCGCGGCGTGTTCGCCGTCGCACCGATCGCCGCCGGCACCGATCTCATCGACTATCGCGGTCGGCTGATCACCCACGCCGAGGCCGACCGCCGCTACGGCGACGACGACAGCGGTCATACCTTTCTGTTCTCGCTGAACCGGCACTACGTCATCGACGCCGGCCATCACGGCAACAGCGCGCGCTTCATCAACCACAGCTGCGAACCGAACTGCGAGACGGTACTGGTGGAATCCGATGACGGCGATCCGAAGCGCGACCGCGTGGTGATCCAGACGCTGCGCGACATTGTCCCCGGCGAGGAATTGGCCTACGACTACCGCATCGACGCCGGCGGCCGCATCACCCGCGCTCTGCTGCAGTGCTGGGCCTGCCACTGTGGCGCACCGCGCTGCCGCGGCACGCTGCTGTACCGGCGTCGGCCATCACGGCGTTGAACGCACGATCACCGGCGCCGGGGCGCACGCCGCTGCTGGTGCCGCTGATCGTCGCCTGCGCGCTGTTCATGGAGAACCTGGATGCGACCGTGCTGACCACCGCACTGCCGGCGATCGCCCGCTCTCTTCACGAAGATCCGCTGCACCTGAGCCTGGCCATTACCACCTACCTGCTGAGCCTGGCGGTGTTCATTCCGATCTCGGGCTGGATCGCCGACGCCTACGGTCCGCGCCGGGTGTTCCGCGCCGCGATTCTGGTGTTCGTGCTCGGCTCGGCGGCCTGCGGCGCGGCGCAGACCATCGCCGAACTGGTCGCCGCGCGCGTGCTGCAGGGGCTGGGCGGGGCGATGATGGTGCCGGTCGGGCGCCTGCTGCTGTTGCGGCGCACGCCCAAACACCACCTGGTCACGGCGATGTCGTACCTGACGGTGCCGGCGCTGCTGGCGCCGCTGCTCGGCCCGCCGGTCGGCGGCGCCATCGTCACCTACGCGTCGTGGCGTTGGATCTTCTTCATCAACCTGCCGATCGGCGTTTTGGGTTTTCTGCTCGCCAGCCGCTATATCCGCGACCAGCCGCCGCCGCCGCCACCGAAGCTGGACTGGCGGGGCTGGCTGCTGGCGGGAAGCGGTCTGGCATTGGCGGCATTTTCATTCGAGAACCTGGGCAAGGGCGTGCTGCCGGATATGCTGGTCGGCGCGCTGTTGACGCTCGGCGTCGCGCTGCTGGCGCTGTACCTGGTTTATGCGCGCGGCCACAGCGAGGCGATTCTCGATCTGCGACTGCTGCGGGTACCGACCTTCGGCGCCGCGATCATCGGCGGTTCGCTGTTTCGTATCGGCACCGGCGCCTTCACGCTGCTGATGCCACTGATGCTGCAGCTCGGTTTCGGCCTGTCGGCGGCGGCATCCGGAGCGATCACTTTCGCCAGCGCGGTCGGTGCGCTGCTGCTCAAGGCGACGGTGGCGCCGATCGTACGGCACTTCGGCTTCCGCCGCCTGCTGTCGGTCAACGCGTTGATCAACGCCGGTTTCCTCGGTGGCTGCGCGCTGTTTGCACCGACCACGCCGCACCTGCTGATTATCGGCTATCTGCTGGCCAGCGGCTTCTTCCGCTCACTGCAATTCACCTGCATCAACACCATGGGATTCGCCGACATCAACGGTCCGCGCATGAGCCGCGCCACCAGCCTGTCGTCCACCGCTCAGCAACTGACGCTGGCGGTCGGCGTCGGGGTTGCCGCGCAGTTGCTGCACGGGGCGCGCCGACTGCACGGCGGCGCACTCGGCGTAACCGACTTCAGGCTGGCGTTCATCGCCGTCAGCGTGCTGGTGGTCGGCTCGACGCTGAGCTTCCTGCGGTTGCCGGCCGAGGCCGGCGCCCGCGTCTCCGGCCACCGTTTGCCAGGTGTGCGCGCGCGCGGCGTGCGTTAAGCTCGGCGATCATGCGGCCGCGAGGAGTCCGAGGATGGCAACGCGTGAAACGCTGGGAGTGCTGCTGGTGCCGCTGTCCGGCGCCCTGGGGGATGCACGCGCACTTGGCTGTGCGCTGCGGCTGGCCAAGGCCCACCCTGGAACCGTCGTCGATGCGCTGATCGCTGCGGCGGTGCTGGCGCCGATGCCGATCCTGGCCGGCGTCGACGGCCTGATTCCGTTCGATCCTTTGCAGTCGGCCATGAACGAGATCGAACGCGCTCGCCGGCAGCACGCCAGAGACAATTTCCAGCAACTGGCACAAACCGCCACCGACATCGCAAGGCTGTTGGAAGACGCGCAGCCACTCGGCGAGGCGCTGAGCCAGCGGGCGCTGCTGGCTGACTACGTGCTGCTGCCGGGCCCCGTCGATCAGGCGCCGGGAGTCGATCCGCTGCTGCTGCAGACCGTGCTGTTCGATTGCGGCCGGCCGCTGCTGCTCGCCGCCGGCCAATCAGCCGCCGCCGACGCTCCGGTACTGGTGGCCTGGAACGGCGGCGCCGAAGCCGCGCGTGCAATATCGGCCGCGAAGCCGATGCTGAGCGGGTGCAGCGAGGTGGTGATCGCACAGGTCGGCGCCGGCGCCACGCTCGAAGCGCTGGCGCCGGTGCTCGATTACCTGGAGCGTCACGGCGTCGGCGCACAGCCGCGAGTACTGGCCGGCAGCGGCGGCCACGCCGGTGCGGCGCTGCTGGAAGAGGCACAACGCCTCGGCGCCGGCCTGCTGGTGATGGGCGCCTACGGCCACGGCCGCGCGCGGCAGCTGATCTTCGGCGGCACCACGCGTCACGTCATCGACCACGCACGGCTCGACGTGCTACTGGCGCATTGAAGCCCGGGCGTAAAAAAGCCCCGGCGTGCACCGGGGCTTTCATTGCGACGTTTTTTGAAGGCTTGTTTGGCTTTAATTTTTTATAGCGGGCGAATCTGCGACGCCTGCATGCCCTTCGGGCCGCGCTTGGCGACGTATTCCACCCGCTGACCCTCTTTGAGGGTCTTGAAGCCGGTGCCCTGGATTTCCTTGAAGTGCGCAAACAGGTCCTCGCCGCCATCGGCCGGGGTGATGAACCCGTAGCCCTTGGCTTCGTTGAACCACTTCACGGTGCCGGTTGTGACGTTCGACATACAAACAGTTTCCTAAAAAATGGGCCTACGCCCGGGGTGCAAGCGATCAAGAGACGTAGCCGGGGATTCTTACGAAGCACCGCCACCCGAAGAGCGGCGGAAGCAAGACTGACCGCGGGACCACACGGCTTGAAGCGACTGCGGAAAAATACTTTACGCGCCCCTGAATAGCTTGTCGATGGCCGGGGGTTTACTTGATCAACCCTTCGGCGCTCATCGCCTGCCGTACCGCCGGCCGCTGCGCCACCCGGTCCTGGAATGCCGTCAGCGCGGCGAAGCCGCCGAGGTCGAGTTTGACCGTCTGCGCCCAGAGGGTGACCGTGAACAGATAGGCGTCAGCCACCGAAAACGCCTCGCCCATCAGGAACGGCTGGCGCGCCAGCGCAGCGTCGACCCACTGATAGCGCCGCGTCAGCATCTCGCTACTGGCGCGGCGCTGCTCGGCCGGCAGATCGGCCTTGAACAGCGGGCTGTAGTTCTTGTGTATCTCGGTGGAGATGTAGTTGAGCCATTCCTGCAGTCGATAGCGCGCCCGACTGCCGTTTGCCGGCGCCAGACTGACGCCGGGTTTCAGATCGGCCAGGTACTGCACGATCGCCGGACCCTCGGTCAGCAAAGCGCCGTCATCCAGCCGCAGCGCCGGCACATAGCCTTTCGGGTTCACCGCCAGATAATCGCCGCCGTCATCCAGCCGGTGCGTATGCAGGTCCACCTTCTCCAGTTCCGGCACCACGCCGACCTCGCGCGCAACAATGTGTGGTGACAACGAACAGGCACCGGGACTGTAGTAGAGCTTCATCAAGCTTCTCCTTGGAACTCTAATTGTTGGTGAAAAACGTGGATCGAATCGTACGCACGGCCGCGTAGCAGGACCATCGCGCCGCGCACTAGAATGCTGGACGAATAGTTTACCCGCCAGCCCGCATCCGCCGATGACCGCTTCGCGCTTCATGCCATCACATCGCCGCTCGTGCAACGGCACACCGCGATGAGCGAACCGCTGCCGTCGATTCCGCCGCCGCCGCTACCGTTGCTGCTCGGCGAGTTGCGTGCACTGGCCGAGGCGCCGTGGTTTACGCTGCGCACGCTGTCGCTGGCCGGTTTGCCTCGCGGTGACGGCCACCCGGTGCTGGTGATTCCCGGCTTCCTGGCGGGTGACGCCGAAACCTGGCCGCTGCGCCGCGCGTTGAGCCGGCTCGGTTACACCGTGCACGGCTGGGGTTGCGGACGCAATCTCGGCATGCGGCCGGAGATGAAGCAGAAGCTGGCCAACCGGCTGACGCGGCTGGCCGGCCGCAACGGCCGCGTCAGCCTGATCGGCTGGAGTCTGGGCGGAGTGTTCGCCCGCGAGCTGGCGCGCAAGGCGCCGCAGCAGGTGCGCAGGGTGTTCACGCTCGGCTCGCCGATCAACGGCAACCCCGCTGCCAACAACCTGCACACGCTGTTTGCGCTGATCAATCGCCAGCGGCCTCCGCGTGAAGAGCCGCAGGCTTTCCGCCGCCGCGCCGCGCCGCCGCCGGTGCCGTGCGTGGCGATCTATTCGCGCAGCGACGGCATCGTCGCCTGGCGCTGCTGCCGCGAGGACGCAGCCGCGCACACCGAGAACGTCGAGATCAGCGGCAGCCATTTCGGCCTGGTGGTCAACACCCAGGCATTGCACGCGCTGGCGGTCCGGCTGCCGCGGGCTTAGGCCCGTTCGCATAAATCCGCTCGCCGCGCTGACGCAGCGCGTCTTCACCGGACACGCCCATCAAAACCAAATCCTGCGCACCAAGTCCGCGTGGCAGCAAGGCTCACCGGTAGCCACGCGTGCAACCTCAGTCGAACGTCGACGACGATACTTGACATCTCGTCAATCACTAAATCTTGTGTTTTTAAAAAACATGCGCCACTATGGGCTGTGGCCGTCGACGGTCGGCGAGTGGCGTCGATCGGGTGGCCACGTTCAAGCGTAAAAGGAGGCGAACATGCCTGTTGCGAAGAAAGCCGCCAAGAAAAAGGCGCC
>JAGWMX010000049.1 GCA_028871525.1 Gammaproteobacteria bacterium | reverse complement strand
TGATCTTCAACTGAGTGCCGTTATTGGAAATGCCGTCGTAAATCAACACATGCCCGTTGGGAGCCCAGTCTGGGCCTTGATCCAGCGGTCCGTCGGTCAGCAGCTTCAAGTTGCCGGTCTGCAGGTCCAGCACACCGATGCGATAGCTGGAACCGTCGTAGTTGACCAGCGCCAGACTCCTGCCGTCCGGCGCGAAGCGGGCGCGCAGGTTCTGTTTGCCCTGGAAGGTGATTCGCGTCGGCGGTGCGCTGCCGTCGGCCGGTACTTCGTAGATCTGTGCATTGCCGCCGCGGTCGGAGGTGAAGGCGATGGTCTTGCCGTCCGGGGACCAGGTGGCCTCGGTGTCGATCGCGGGGTCGTGGGTGAGTCGACGCATCGCATGCGTCCCCAAGTTCACGATGTAGAGGTCCGGGTTGTGCCCGAACGACAGCGTTATCGCCAGGGACTTGCCGTCCGGTGACCACGCCGGCGCGCCATTGATACCCGGTTCGCCGGTCAACTTGGTCAGGTGGCCGGTTGACAAATCGTCGATGTAGATCGCCGAACCGGTGCGTTCGAAGCCGACGAACGCCAGCGCCTTGCCGTCCGGTGACCACGCCGGCGACATCAGCGGCTCGTTATAGGATGCCACCACGTGCGGATATCTGCCGTCGGAGTCGCTGATCATGATTTTGAACGTCCGCTTGGCACCGAGACCCTGAGCCTGCACGTAGGCGATCCTGGTATCGAAATAACCGGGGATGCCGGTCAACTGCTTGAAGATCAGGTCGGCGATGCGGTGCGCGGTGTAACGCAGCTGATCGGCTGCCACCGGCGGCATGTCGTAGGCGATCAACTGCTGGCCGCGAAACACGTCGAACAGATAGAAACGCACGCCGATTCCGGCACCCTGGTGCCTGACCTGTCCGATCACGACATCGTTCTGACCGAGCACGCGCCAGTTGCGGTAGTCGAGCTGGCCGGGCTGGGTCGGTTTCTCCAGCATCTGCGCGCGCGGCAGCGGATTGAACAGGCCGCTGCGTTTCAGGTCGTCCTGTATCACCTGCGCAACGTCGAATGAAACGTCCGGCGGGATCGAGAACGGCACCACGGCGATCGGCTGCGCGGCGATCTGGCCGCCGGCGACGGTGATGTTCAGATCGGCCTGCGCCGCTGGCGGCAGCAGCCACAGCGCGGCTGCCAACCCGGCCAGGAAAAGAAACACATGCGGCGAAAATCTACGAGCGGTCATTGGCTACAGTCACTGGAGTGCGGGCAAAATTCAATGGTTACGCGAGGATCGAAGGCGGCCGGATCCTGCGGCAACGGCAACGGCGAACTCTTGTTCACGGCCCGGACCACCGAATCGTCGAGCGCCGGGCTGCCGCAGCTGCGCCGGATCGAAACCGATACGACCTGGCCGTTCGGCAGCAGTTCCATCTGCACCGAGCAATTGAAATGGTCGCTCAACGCCGGCGGCCGCACCCAGTTGCCGCGGATCGCCGCCGTCAACTGGTTGCTCCAGGCATTCTGCTCCTGTTCGACGTTTTGCTGGGCCTCGGCGGCGGCAAGCTGCTGCTGCAGATGCCGGCGGGCTTCGGTCTGCTGCTGCCGGGCCTCGCGCCTGGCCTTTTCTTCCGCGGCCTGCTGTTTCTGCAGTTCCAGCCGCTGCTGCGCCTGTGCCTTTTCATGGGCCTCGCGCTGCGCCTGTTCACGGGCGGCGGCTTCGGCTCGCTGCTGGATCTGCCGCTGGGCCTTGGCCATCGCTGCGGTCGCGGCCGCCAGCTCCGGCTGCTGCACCGCTTCATTCTGCGGCACCGGGCCCGGCTCGGTGATCGGCGGCAGCGGAGCGGGCGGCGATTCGATCTCCGGTCTGGGTGTCTGCTTCGGCTCGGGTTTGGCCGGCATCGGTTTCGGCGCGGGTGCAACCGCGAGCGGTTCGTTGACGAGCACCCCTTCGATCGCCGCCGGTGGAGTCACGGTGCGGCTGCAGCGCACGCCGACGAAGACAAAGGTGAAGACCATCGCATGCAGCAACAGTGCAAGGACGACGTCTCGCAGGCGCAATTCCATGCCGGGAATTTGCTAACGCGACTTGCGCGGCGGCGGCGGTTCGGTGACAAAGCCGATTTTGTGTGCACCGGCCGCCTGCAGCGCGGTCATGGCCTGGGCCACGGCACCGTAAGGCACCGTCCGGTCGGCTTTGAGTAGAACCATCGTTTCCGGCTTGTTGCTGAGCACCGCCGACACTCGCCGCGTGATCTCATCCAGAGACAGTGGCTGCTGCTGTTTGGTGCCGATATCCAGATAGAACTCCCCGCGCCGATCGACAAACAGTGTCACCGGTTCTTCAGCGGAGGGGATCGGGTTGGCCGCGGCCTTCGGCAGCTGGACGTCCACGCCCTGGGTCAACAGCGGCGCAGTGACCATGAAGATCACCAGCAGCACCAACATCACGTCGATATACGGCACGACGTTGATTTCGGCCGCCAGGCGGCGGCGATGGCGGCGTGCGTTGAGCGCGCTCATCAGGCGTTCCGCGCTGCGCCGACGCTGCGCAAGCCACGTTCGATGATGCCGGTCAGCTCCTCGGCAAAGGTGGTGTAACGCCCTTCCAGGCGATCGACACGGGCGGTGAAGAAGTTGTAGGCCACCACCGCCGGAATCGCCGCGAACAGGCCCATCGCGGTGGCGATCAGCGCTTCGGCGATGCCCGGAGCCACCATCGCCAGCGTCGCCTGTTTGGCGTTACCGATGGCGATGAACGCATGCATGATGCCCCAGACGGTGCCGAACAGGCCGACGTACGGACTGGTGGAGCCGATCGTCGCCAGCAGGCTCAACCCGCCTTCCAGTTTTTCGATCTCGCGCGCCTGCGCCACCCGCATCTGACGCTGCACCGCGGCCAGCGCCTCGTCGGCCCCCACCTTGACCGAACCGTGCTGCTGCTGGCGCGCGAATTCCTCATAGCCGGCTTTGAAGATCGGTCCCAGGCCATCGTCGCCGCCTTTGCCGTGACGCAGGCTCTCGTAGAGTTCGGTCAGCGTGCCGCCGGACCAGAAACGGTCCTCGAATTTGTTCGCCGCCCGTTGGGTGCGGCCAAGACGACCGCGCTTGGCGGCGATCACCGCCCAGGACAGCACCGAAGCCACCATCAACAGCAGCAGGATGATCTGCACCAGACCGCTGGCGTCGAGGACGATGCGGGTGAAGGAAAATCCGTCGTTCATGCGCTTGGCCCTCTCCGCTGGTGGTTCGATGGAATGATGGTGAAGATAGACCTCACCCGGCGGCCAGGCGCTGTGCCAACGTCGCGGGCAACGCATGCGGCCGGAAGCCGGGGACGCTGACGCAGGCCACCAGGACGTCCGCCTGTGCCAACGGCGGCAACCCCGGCGCCGGCGCCATTTGCTGGTGAAAAGCCAAACTGGCCCGTCGGCGCACGGCCATGGCGGTACCGACGACCAGGCTGTCGTCCAGCCGTGCCGGTGCGATGAATCTGAGGCTTATTCTGGCCACGGTGAAGGCGATCCCCTGCCCGCGCGCCAACGCCTGCTGCGAAAATCCGAGCGTGCGCAGCCACTCGGTGCGCCCGCGCTCGAAAAAGCGCAGGTAGGCGGCGTGATACACCACTCCGCTGGCATCGGTATCCTCGTAATAGACGCGGATCGGCAGCCACAACCAAGCATTGCCCGGTTCGTTCATCGTGCACGATTCTGGCCGGGGCAGTCTGCTGGCGCAAAGCTGAACGCAGGCTGAAAGTTCACGTGACCGGCGGTTCAGTGCCGTCGCGGAATAAGTCGGCGTCGGTGCGACCCGACGGCAACAAGCCGTAATGCTGATAGGTCAAACGGCCGGCAACGCGTCCGCGCGGCGTGCGTAGCAGATAGCCCTGCTGCACCAGAAACGGCTCGATCACGTCTTCGATGGTCTCGCGCGCCTCGCCGATCGCTGCGGCCAGCGCGTCGACGCCGGCCGGCCCGCCATCGAAGCGTTCGATCAGGGTCAGCAGCAACCGGCGGTCGAGACCGTCGAGACCCGCGGGATCGACGCCGAGCATCCGCATCGCGGCGTCCGCGCTGGCACGGTCGACCAAACCCTGTGCCCGCACTTGAGCGTAGTCGCGCGCCCGTCTCAGCAGGCGGTTGGCGATGCGCGGTGTGCCCCGTGAGCGGCGGGCGATTTCCAGCGCGCCATCGGCGTCCACGCCGATCTGCAGCAGGCTGGCCGAGCGAGTGACGATCGCCGTCAAATCCTGGGTTGAATAAAACTCCAGGCGTTGCACGATGCCGAAGCGATCGCGCAGCGGTCCGGTCAGGCTGCCGGCGCGGGTGGTGGCGCCGACCAGCGTGAACGGCCGCAGATCGAGGCGAATCGAACGCGCCGCCGGCCCCTCGCCGATCATGATGTCGAGCTGGTAATCCTCCATCGCCGGATACAGCACCTCCTCGACCACCGGGTTCAGGCGATGGATTTCGTCGACGAACAGCACGTCGCGCGGTTCCAGGCTGGTCAACAGCGCGGCCAGTTCGGCCGGCCGCTCCAGCACCGGCCCGGAGGTCTGCCGCAGGTTGACGCCCAGTTCCGCGGCCAGGATATGCGCCAGCGTGGTTTTACCCAGGCCGGGCGGGCCGAAGATCAGCACGTGATCCAGCGCTTCGCCGCGGCCGCGCGCGGCCTCGACGAAGATGCCGAGCTGCTCGCGGACCGCCGGCTGACCGATGTACTCGTCCAGCCGGCGCGGCCGCAGCGCGCGTTCGACGCGCTCCTCATCGCCGGAGACCGCGGTCGTGACGACGCGTGCCGGATCGATGGCAGCCATCAGCGCAACGCCCGCTTCAGGGCCTCGCGGATAATCTTCTCGGCGTCCATGCCGTCTTTATAGACGGCTTCGGTGTAGCGCGTCACCTCTGCGGGTTTATAACCCAGCGCCGTCAGGGCTGCGCGTGCCTCGATCAGCGGCTGATCCGCACCGCCTGCCGGCGTTACCGGGCCGGCGGCAGCAACACCTTCGGCGCGGCCGCGCAGTTCCAGCAGCAGCCGCTCGGCGGTGCGCTTGCCGATACCGGGAGTGCGAGTCAGCAACGCGGCATCGCCCAGGCGCACCGCATTCCAGAATGCCTCGACTGAAATGCCGGAGAGAACGGCCAACGCCACTCGTGGGCCGACACCGGAGACCTTGATCAACGCCCGGAACAGCGTGCGCTCGGCTTCGCCGCCGAAACCGAAAAGCAAATGGGCGTCCTCGCGCACCACCAGATGCGTGTGCAGCGTCACCAGCTGGCCTTCAGCCGGCAGCGTGAAGAAACTCGACATCGGCAATTCGAGTTCATAGCCGACGCCAGCGACATCCAGCAATAGCCATGGCGGCTGCTTGGCCAGCACGCGACCGTGTAGCCGACCGATCATCCGGAAACACCGCCGGGCAGCACCCCGCCGGAGCGCTCGGCTGACTTCGCGGCGCGCTGCAGCAACAGCAACGGCGAACTGCGCAGGCGTGAGTGACACAACGCGACGGCGAGCGCGTCGGCGGCGTCGGCCGCCGGCGACCGTGTCAGCCGCAGCAGCGCCGAAACCATGTGCTGCACCTGCGCTTTTTCGGCGCGCCCATAACCGACGACCGCCGACTTGACCTGGGCCGGCGAATACTCGGCAAGGCTCAACCCGGCGCCAGCCAAAGCCACCAGCGCTGCGCCACGCGCCTGCCCCAGCAGCAGTGCCGAAACCGCATTACGGTGCATGAACACACTCTCCACCGCCGCCTCGGACGGCGTGAATTTCTCGATCAGCGCCGTCAGTTCCCGGTAGATGTGCAACAACCGAAAATGCCGTTCGACGGTGCCGGTGATGATGCGACCGCTGGCCAAGTGGCGATGTTCGACGCCGCGGATTTCGATCACGCCGTAACCGGTGATGCGCGAGCCCGGATCGATGCCGAGAATGCGCAACGGGCGGCGAGTGGGTTCAGGCAAGCGCGGCCTCGGGAAGATCCGCATTGTGGTGGATGGCTTGTACGTCGTCGAGCGCCTCCAGCGCGGCGATCAGCTTGCCCAACTGTTGCGCCGCCTCGGCGGAAACCGTGACACGGGTGGCCGGGCGCATGACCACATCGGCCTGCAACAGCGGCAGATGCGCGGCTGCCACCGCCGCCTTGACAGCCGGTAATGCACCGGGCTGACACAGCACCTCGGTATAGCCTTCTTCGCTGGCGACATCGTCGGCGCCGGCTTCGATCGCCACGCCCAGTATCCGATCCTCCAGCGCGCTATCGCCGCCGGTCTTGAACCAAAGCTCGCCGGTCTGCGTGAACTGGAACGCCACTGACCCGCCGGTTCCCAGATGTCCGCCGTGTTTGGAAAGGGCATGGCGCACGTCGGCCACCGTACGGGTCGGATTGTCGGTCATGCAATCGACCATGATCGCGATACCACCGGCGGCATAGCCCTCGTAGCGCACCTCCTGCATCTGGTCGGCGCCAAGTTCTCCGGCTGCGCGCTTGCTCGCACGCTCGATGGTGTCTTTTGGCACATTGGCGTCCAGCGCCCGGTCGATCGCCAGCCGCAGCCGCGGGTTTGCGGCCGGATCGCCACCACCCTTGCGCGCCGCCACCGTGATCTCTCGGATCAGCTTGGTGAAAACGCGCGCCTTCTGTGCGTCGGCAGCGTTCTTGCGATGTTCGATACTCGGTCCGCGCCCCATGGAATAAGCTCCGATCCGCTAAAACAGCAGGCGCAGGCCGACGCGCCAGCCTG
Source organism: Gammaproteobacteria bacterium (assembly GCA_028871525.1). GTDB lineage: Bacteria > Pseudomonadota > Gammaproteobacteria > Nevskiales > Nevskiaceae > SCRT01. The sequence continues at coordinate 12,138 of JAGWMX010000049.1, read as the reverse complement.
CTGCGCCATGACCCGCAGGCGATACCGGCGCAGCGGAGTCCGAACCATCATAGGCCAGCACATGGCGGCTGCATTGCCTGCACGTTGCCGCGGCAGCGGATCCGGATTCCGTCCTCATGCCGGCTTCTTTTTCTTGTTGACCGAATGGATCGCGTGACCGTCGACCGCCAGCGACGCCTCGTGGAAGGTCTCGGACAGCGTCGGGTGAGCGTGCATCGTCAACTGGATGTCGGCGGTGGTGGCGCCGTACCCCATCGCCAGCACCGCTTCGGCCGCCAGCTCGGACACGTAAGGACCGATCATATGCACGCCGAGGACGCGATCGGTCTTGGCGTCGGAGATGAACTTGATCAGGCCGGCGGTCGCTTCCATCGCCCGTGCCCGGCCATTGGCGGCGAACGGGCTGCTGCCGGTTTTGACCTCATGACCGGCCGCAACCGCCTGTTCCTCCGACAGTCCGACCCAGGCGATCTCCGGGCTGGTGTAGATCACCGACGGGACGGCGCGGTAGTCGACTTTGCTCTTTTCGCCGGCCAGCCGTTCAGCCAGCACCACGCCTTCTTCAATGCCCTTGTGGGCGAGCATCGGCCCGGTGGCGACGACGTCACCGATGGCGTAAATACCCGGCACGTTGGTGAGGTAGTCGGAGTCGACCTTAACGAAGCCGCGCGGATCCAGCGCGACGCCGGCCGCCTCGCAACCCAAGGCATCGGTGTACGGTCGCCGGCCGACGGCAACGATCAGTTTGTCGAACGACTCGGATTGTTTGCTGCCCCCCTGTTCGTACTCGACTTCGACGCCCTTCTTGCCGGTTCTGGCAGCAACAACCTTGGCGCCGAGACGAATATCCAGTCCTTGCTTGGTGAACTGCCGCAGCGCTTCCTTGGTTACCTGGCGATCGACCATCGGCAGAAATTCGGTCAACGCCTCCAGCAGCACGGTGTCGGCCCCAAGGCGGCTCCATACACTCCCCAGCTCGACGCCGATCACCCCGGCGCCGATCACGCCCAACCGCTCCGGCACCGCCGTGAAATCCAGCGCGCCCCAGGAGTCGACGATGTGCTGCCCATCGAACGGCGCGATTTTTTTCAGCTCTACCGGCGCCGAACCGGTGGCGATGACGATGTGTTTGGCGGCGAAAATTTTCTCGTCCTTGCCGTCGAGCGATTTGTAGCCGATCTTGCCGTCGCCAAGCAGCCGTCCGTGACCGTGCAGGCCGGTGACCTTGTTGGCTGAAAACAGCAGTTTGACGCCGCCGGAATTGGCTTTGGAGACGGCCTGCTTGCGCGCCTGCATCTTCGCCAGATCCAGGCCGATCTTGCCCGCGCTGATTCCGTGCACCTCGAATTCGTGCTGCGCCCGGTGGTACAGCTCGGACGACTCCAGCAGTGCCTTGGACGGAATGCAGCCGGCGTTCAGGCAGGTGCCGCCGAAACTCGGACTGCCGTCACGATTGACCCAGGCATCGATGCACAACGCCTGCATGCCGAGCTGCGCGGCGCGGATCGCGCATGGATAGCCGGCGGGCCCGCCACCGATGACGATCAGGTCGAACTGCTGAATCTCGCTCATGCCGGTTCTCAGGAATTGCAATACGGCGATTTTAACGGCTGCGCTCGATTGTCACAGCGCGGCGGCCGGCGCTTGGTGCAATCAGTCGTTCCAGCGCAAGTCCACGCCGGCGAGCACGCTGCGGCCGGGACCCGGCTCGTAGAAGCGGTCGTTGCCGTCGTTGACGATCACCGAGCCGACGTAGCGCGTGTCGGTCAGGTTGTCCAGCCGCAGAAACATGCGCATTTGCCAATGCGACAGCCGAAACACATATCCCCCGCCCAGGCCCAGTAGCCCGTAGGCCGGCGCCGACGCGGTGTTGGTGTCGTTGACCGGCACGGTACTCAGATACCGGCCTGACAGCTCGGCATGCCAGCCGGTGTTCCCGCCCCAGCGCAACCCGGCATACAGATCGTTCTGCGGCGCGCCGGGAACCCGAGAACCGACCTGCACCAGATTGGTCGGTGTGCGGCACGGCGCCGGCAAGCCGCTACAGGTCAGGTACGGCGACCGCACCGTGGCGTCGAGATAGGTGTAGGCCAGCCGTGCGTGCAGCCGTTCGCCAAGTCGTTGCGCGATCGAAACCTCGACACCCTGACGACGGGTGCGGTTGGCATTGGTGTAAGTCGAGCGGCCGCCGGCGTTGGTGGCCACCACCAGCTCGTTTCGCGTCAGCGCGCGGAACAGCGTCAAATCGCCGGCCGTGTCGGAGCCCAAGCGCAGCTTTGCGCCGAGATCGAGGTTCTCGCTTCGCGCCGGCTTCAGCGCCAGATTCAATCCACCGCTACCATCAGGTCGATACGCCAACTGGGCGAAAGTCGGGGTCTGGAAACCTTCACCGAACGAGGTATACAGGTGCGCCCATGACGCGGTGCGGTACATCACGCCGACGACCGGCGTCGTCGCGTAGTACGACAACTTGCCGGAATCGTCGCCGTTGCCGGCGGCGATGAAGTGATCCCGGGAATCGAAGCCGACCTGGCTGTGGCGCACACCCGCGAACACACTCCAGGCCTGGGCAAACCGCCAGTCGGCCTGCAAATATTCATCGAAGTTGTATTCGATATCGTCCTCGTCGCGGCGTAACGCTCCCTGCACGCCGAGCTGGCTGCCGATGAAATTGTTGTAACCGAAGCGATGCTCGTCCTCGGTGTCGTATGCCAATCCGCCGACCACGGTCAGCGGGCGTGACCAGGCCGCACTGCGCCAGGTCAGTCTCAGGTCACTGCCGCCGAAGCCGTCGTGCAGGTCGATCACGCCGCCGCCGCTGGTCGGCGCTCGCTGCGCGCCGACCGGAACCGACAAGAACTGCCGCACCAGCCGGCGGCCGAAATAACCCATGGCCCGCAACGTCAACGCCTGGCCGAACTGGTGACGGTAGATCAGTCCGCCGCGGGTCTGCTCGACGCTCTTACGGGTATCGAAGGCCAGCGCCGATGGGCTGGCTCGATTCGGATCGGCGTCGTATTCGGCACGCGTCAGTCCTTGCGGATCCTGCGCCTCCGGGCCGGAGAAGCTGTTGAGCACGAACGTCAGTCGACTGGCGCCGTCCAGGCGATAGTTGACCTTGCCGTTGAAGATTTCGCGCCGCGCTGAACTGTGCCGGCGATAGCCGCCAAAACGAAAATGGGTGAAGTCGAAGTTGTAGTCCAGCGGGCCGTAGGCGCCGTCGTTGCCGATATCGGCGCGCACAGTATTGAAACTGCCGTAGGCCAGACCGACATGTACGCTTGGCGGTGCGGTGCCGTCGGCCGTGAATACCTGGACCACGCCGCCGGAAGAATTTCCGTACAGCGCCGAGAACGGTCCGCGCAAGACCTCGATGCGCTGCGCCGACTCCAGATTGAAGTTCGACACCTGTCCCTGCCCGTCCGGAAAGCTGGCCGGAATCCCGTCGTAGTAAAGCCGCACACCGACGACGCCGAAGGTGGTGCCGGCCCCAAAGCCGCGGATCGAGATCTGATCGTCCTGAGCGTAATTATGGCGGTCGCGCGCCAACAATCCGGGTATCGCGGCGACGCTCTCGGTGATATTGACCCCGAGTTGATCGTTGTTGATGCGATCAGCGTCGATGGCGTCGATTGCGGCGGGGATATCGTACGCCGGTTCGGCGGTGCGGGTTGCGGTGACGACCACTTCCGGCAGTGCAGTCACCGGCGGTGCGGTCACTTGTGCGCCGGCCAGACTGCTCCAGCCGACCACGATGAGCAGCCACCGGGTCCTGACTCCGTAAAAATCCATCGTCGGTCCTCCTCGAGCGCAGCAGGTCACCCTACGCAATTTGCACATCGCGAATTCGGGCCTGCGGAAGCTATCGTGCCGGCCGACCGGGGTCCGCCGTAACTGCCGGCGGTTGCTGCCCGGCGGATTTGGCGGATTATCGAAGGTTGCCCTGCGGTGGCAACTTGATTTACATCAAGGCGCCGCTGCGCCCGGTGGCCACTGCGGCTCGATTGCGGCTCGATGAATCTGCAACGGGATGTGTCGAAAATGCATCGATTGTCCTGGTACCGCGAACGATTGGATGCATCGCGCGGGTTTTTATTTCTTTATGATCAATCGTATGTAATCATGGCTCGACCTTTGCTTGAAATTAGCGTGAAGAGTCGCGCCTCTCGCATGCCGAACTTGGCCGGTTGGCAGACGTCTATTAAACATCGATGCGTCTCACGCGATTAAAGTCGAGCGTTGAGGCGTCGATCTCAACATCGCGACAAGGAGAATGGAACATGAGTGCAGCAGCCGAAGCCGTAAGCGCCAGTCCTGGAATCAGCCGAGCCGTGCGCGATTTCATCACCAAGAAACGCAAAATCCTGATCGACGGCAAGTGGGTCGACGCCGTCTCCGGGAAAACCTTCGAAGTCTATGACCCGTCCACCGGCGAGACCATCGCCCACTGTGGCAGAAGCGACAAAGAAGATATCGATCGCGCGGTGCGTGCAGCGCGCAAAGCGTTCGACAGTGGGCCCTGGAGCAGGATGACGCCATCGCAGCGCGGCCGGATCGTCTGGAAGATCGGCGATCTGATTCTGGAACATCTCGACGAGCTCGCCGAGTTGGAGGCATTGGACAACGGCAAACCGATCAGCGTCGCCCGCGTTGCCGACGTGCCGCTGGCCGCCGACCTGTTTCACTACATGGCCGGCTGGACCACCAAACTTGAAGGCAATACGCTCAATCTCTCGGTCGGTGACAATCTTGCCCCCGGCACCGCTTTTCACGCCTACACCCGGCGCGAACCGGTCGGCGTGGTCGGTCAGATCATTCCGTGGAATTTTCCGCTGCTGATGGCCGCCTGGAAGCTCGGTCCGGCCCTGGCCGCCGGCTGTACCGTGGTGCTCAAGCCAGCCGAAGAAACGCCGCTGACGGCACTGCGTCTGGGTGAACTGATGCTGGAAGCTGGAGTGCCGCCGGGCGTGGTCAACATCGTCACCGGCTTCGGCGAGGAAGCCGGGGCACCGATGGCTGCGCACCCTGAAATCGATAAAATCGCCTTCACCGGTTCCACCGAGGTGGGCAAGCTGATCGTCCACGCCGCCACCGGCAACCTGAAGAAAGTCACGCTCGAACTCGGCGGCAAGAGCCCCAACATCATCCTCGACGACGCCGACCTGGACATCGCCATTCCCGGTGCGGCAATGGCGATTTTTTTCAATCACGGACAATGCTGTTGCGCCGGCTCGCGACTGTTCGTACACGAAAAGGTCTACGACAAAGTGGTGGCGGGCGTCGCCGAGGAAGCTAAAAAAATCAGGCTCGGTCCCGGCCTCGACCCTCAAACCCAGATGGGGCCGCTGGTTTCCACCACGCAACTCGAACGGGTCACCGGCTATCTCGAGTCGGGGCGCAAGCAGGGCGCCAAAGCGCTGGCCGGCGGCAAGCGCCACGGCGACAAGGGTTATTTCGTCGAGCCGACGGTGCTGGTCGACACCGCACCCAATATGAAGGTCATCCAGGAGGAGATCTTCGGTCCGGTGGTCGCTGCGATTCCGTTCAAAAAGTTTGACGAGACGCTGGTCGCGCAGGCCAACGACAGCATCTATGGCCTGGCCGCCGGCCTGTGGACCCGTGACGTCGGCAAAGCCCACGCCCTGGCAGCGAGAATCCGCGCCGGCACGGTATGGATGAATTGCTACAACGTGTTCGACGCCTCGATGCCGTTCGGCGGCTACAAGCAATCTGGCTGGGGCCGCGAAATGGGCCAGCAGGTGTTGAACAACTATCTGGAAAACAAGTCGGTTTGTCTAGCCTACCCGGCCTCGCTCTGAAAACGCGGCCTGAGGACCTGAAACCGTCGACAACAGTGGCCGCGGCACCGTCGTGTGGAGCGCCGCGGCCACTGCGGTCGTGATCATTTGTGCCCCTGAAGGAGGAAAAGCATGACTCGAGTCGTAGAAACCGCTGCGTTTGCCCATCCCGCCGCTCAGGTCTGGGAATGGGTCGGTGATTTCGGCGGCCTCAACCGCTGGCATCCTGCGGTAACACATTGCCGGCTGCAGCCCGACGGTACCCGGCTGCTGACATTGGCCGACGGCGCCGAAATCGTCGAGCGTCTCGACGGCCGCGACGCCAAAGCACGAACGCTGGACTACAGCATCGTTACCAGTCCGCTGCCGGTGCGTGATTACCGCTCACACATCGCGGTGCGGGAAACCGCGAAGGGTTGCAGCGTTGAATGGTCTTCAACGTTCGAACCACAGGGGGCTGACGAGGCGGCCGCCAGCAATGCCGTGCGAGGCATCTACACGGCCGGCCTGGGACGACTCAAGCATTGCCTGGTCAAAAGTTGAATGCCTCATTCGCACGGACTTCCTGCGGCGCAACACTGCGCCATCTGTTGCGTCACCGATACAGCGCAAGAAAAACAAAATCAACGGCGGCGGATAACCGCCGTTGTATTAAAATATTAATATTTTCATTCGGTTATTCACCATCAATCGCGCCAGTTTCGGCCGCGAAAATCGCTGGCATCGTGCTTGCCTTAACTGCATCGCGGGCGCATAGGCGCCCCGAAAGTTAACGAAAGAGGACGCCGGAATTTCCGGTTAGCCCAAACCCAAAACGGAGGAGCACCATGCGATATCTGCGGCGATGCCCTGCCTTGTTGGCCGGTGTGGCAGCAATGGCGATTTCACAACAAGCGCTGGCGGTGGACATCACCGCCGGCGACTGGACGTTCTCGGTCAACGGCAACATCAACGCCAACCTGACTCACACCAACTGCGCTGATCATGTGCAGCCGTCGGGCGGCTTGTTGTGCACTCGAACCGATCCGAGCCAAGGCGATCGAAGCGCCTCCACCGTCAACACCGGCCTGCTGCCGACGGCGATCGTGTTCGGCATCTCGACGACGCAGTCTGGCTATAACCTGAAAGCAGTATTTGGCCTCTACCCCGCGATCACGACCAACGCCGGCGCCAATCCAAACGGCGTCTCCGTGCCGGGAAGCGAACCGCTGGGGTTGAGTACTTCGCAGATCGATACCCGTCAGGTGTACATGCAGATCACCAAGCCGGGCTACGGCAGCGTCAAGGCGGGCCGCGACTTCGGCTTGTTCGGTTTCGACGCCATCATCAACGATATGACGCTGTTCGGCGTCGGCGTCGAGGGTTTCATGGCTCCGGCTCCCAGCAACACTTCGCTGGGGTCGATCGGTTACGGCTACATCTACACCGACACGCTGTCGCAGCTCGATTACACAACACCGACGTTTCTCGGTGGCTTGACCGCGACCATCGGCGTCTACTCGCCGCTGAACCAGTTCGATCTGAGCGGTCACTCGGCCGCATCAAACGGTACCGCCAAAAGTGTACCCGGCGTCCACGAAAAAATCCGCTACGACTTCGACGTGAGCGGCTTCAAGGGGTTCATTTCGACCTCCGGAATCTTCCAGCGCAATACCGGCTTGGTCAATCCCGCCGGCACCTTCCTTCCGACTAACAATAAAATGTCGTTTGGCGTGGATTTAACCACCGTTGTGGGTTACGGCCCGATAAGCGTATTGCTGTCCGGTTACGATGCACGTGGTCTCGGCACCACGGCGCTGTACTTCGACGGCTACGATGCAACCGGCCACGCACGTCGTTCGTGGGGTTATCTCGCGCAAACCACCTACCAGCTCACCTCGACAGTGAAGCTCGGCGTCAACTACGGCGTCAGTCGCCTCGGTCTCGGTAGCGGCGACCGCATTCTCGGCAATTTCGGCAGCTTGGTGCGCGAGAATTCGAAAGTCACCACCGGTGTCTATTGGCAAGCGTTGCCGAATTTGAAACTGCTGTTCGAAGGAACCCGCTCCTTCGCAAAAGCCCAGAACCGGACTCTCGGACTGGAGACCGCAAGCTGGACTTTTGATACCGGTTTATTTTTGGATTTCTAAATCTGCATCCCCGACGCATCGGGGCATCCCGCTGAGCCGGCGCAGGCGAGGGCGCCGGCTCTTTTTTCAATGCCGCCTCGGCGGTTGCCAATACCCTTTATTCAGGCGCGTAGCACCGGCGAGGGACTCAAGTCATAATTTGAAGAGACTGTGACTTGCGGCCCGTGCAACCGTCAACCGCTTTACGCCATCGCCAGAATTTGATCGAGCAGCGCCTCGAGGCGATCGCCCACGCGCAGCATCGCGTGCGCGTCGGCACGCAGCAAACCCTCGGCCTCGGCGTGGCGCAGAAAAGCCAGCAGGGAATCGTAAAAACCGCACACGTTGAGCAAGCCCACCGGTTTGTCGATCCGCCTCAACTGATTGGCGGTCAGCACTTCAGACAACTCGTCCAGTGTGCCGAAACCGCCGGGCAGTATCAGAAAAGCATCGGCCAGCTCGCACATCAAGTCTTTTCGTTGCTGCAGGGTATCGACCAAATGCAGGGCATGCAAATCGAAAGGAGCTGCCTCACGTTCCCGAAGGAAGTGCGGCATCACGCCGATGACCTCGCCGCCGGCAGCCATGGCCGCTTCGGCCATCACTCCCATCAGACCGAGTCCGCCACCGCCGTAGACGAGCCTCAGCCCGCGTAGCGCCAGTTGGCGGCCGGTCTGCATAGCCATTTCACGATACTCCTGGCGACGCCCCAGCGAAGCACCACAGAAAACGCACAGCGAACGGATCGCCGGTGTGTGCACCGAATCAGCCATATCCGGGTTCAGAATTCGAGCAACAACCGGGCAGGATCTTCCAGTGCCTCCTTGATGTGTCGCAGGAAAAGCACGGCGTCGCGGCCGTCGATCAGCCGATGATCGTAGGTCAGCGCCAGATACATCATCGGACGCACCACGACCTGACCATCGACGACCACCGCCCGCTCGGTGATGCCGTGCATGCCGAGGATCGCCCCCTGCGGCGGGTTCAGAATCGGCGTCGACAGCATCGAGCCGAACACGCCGCCATTGGTGATGGAAAACGTTCCGCCGGTCAGGTCGTCCAGCGTCAGCTTGCTGGTGCGGGCGCGGTTGCCGAATTCGGCGATGGCTTTTTCGACCTCGGCAAACGATTTCAAATCGGCGTCGCGCAGGATCGGCACCACCAGACCGCGTTCGCTGGATACCGCGATGCCAATGTCGTAATAACCGTGAAAGACGATATCGCTGCCGTCGATCGACGCGTTGACCACCGGGTACTTCTTCAGCGCCTCCACCGCAGCCTTGACAAAGAACGACATGAAACCGAGCTTGACGCCGGTTGCTTTCTCGAAGGCGGTCTTGTGTCGCGCACGGATATCGGACACAGCTCCTAGATCCACCTCGTTGAACGTGGTCAGCATCGCTGCAGTGTTCTGTGCGTCCTTGAGCCGTTCGGCGATACGCGCCCGGATGCGCGTCATCGGTACTCGCTGCTCCTCGCGTGCACCTGCGTGAACCGGTGCCGGCGCACCCAGTTTTTCGATTTCCGCGACGGCGGGCTGTCCGGATGCGTCGGCGGAGCGTTTGCGGTGCTCGGCGTAGGCAATCACGTCCTCACGGGTGAGCCGTCCACCCTTACCGGTTGCCGGAATATCGGCGGCTAGCAAATCAAGTTCGGCCAATAGCTTGCGTACCGCCGGACTCTGCGCCTCGGCATCGACGTGGCCGTCGCCTGCAGTGGCGGGAACGGCGACTTCAGCGCTCGAGCGCTTGCCGTGGACAGCAGTCTTTTCAACGCTCTTTTCAACCGCTTTCCCGGCAGCCGGCGATACCGCCGCAGTTGCGCCCTCCTCAATGACGCCGATCACTTCGCCAGCCTTGACCGTAGCGCCAGCCTTGATGCGGATCTCCTTGAGGGTACCGTCGGTGACCGCCGGTACCTCGAGCATCACTTTGTCAGTCTCCAAGTCCACCAGATTTTCGTCGCGTTTGACCGACTCCCCGGCCTTCCTGTACCAGTTGGCGACGGTTGCCTCACTGACCGATTCGGGCAGGTTCGGGACCTTGATCTCGATGCTCATCGATGCTCCGTTTGGATTGTCGGGGGATGTGACTCTGGTTCAGGCCCCATTTCCGACCGGCTGACCACCGGACAGACCTTCATTGACCACATCTTCCTGCTCCTGCTGGTGGACTTTGAAGTAGCCTACAGCGGTCGTCGAGGTGCCTTTGCGGGTTGCGTACAGAAGCTGGTGATCGTCGGCGAGGTAGGCGCCCAGGCGATGCTTTATCTGATACCAGGCGCCCTGGTTCTCCGGCTCCTCCTGGCACCACACCACTTGGCGGGCATTCGGATAGGCGGCGATCGTCGCCTGATAGTCTTCGCGCGGGAACGGATAGAGCTGCTCGACGCGCACCAGCGCCACCGTATCCAAGTGCCGGCGCGCGCGCGCTTCGTACAGGTCGAAGAAGATTTTTCCGCTGCAGAATACGATGCGGGTGACTTTCTCGCGATCCAGCGGCTTGGATTCGTCGATCACCAGATGGAAGCGGCCGGCGGTCAGATCTTCAAGCGTCGACACCGAGGCCTTGTGCCGTAGCAGCGATTTCGGCGTCATCACGATCAACGGCAGGCGCAGATTGCGCTTCATCTGGCGGCGCAGCATATGAAACATCTGCGCCGGCGTCGATGGTACGCACACCTGCAGGTTGTTCCCGGCACACAGTTGCAGGTAACGCTCCAGCCGCGCCGACGAATGCTCCGGTCCCTGCCCTTCGTAGCCGTGCGGCAGCAGCAATGTCAGGCCGCAATACCGACCCCACTTGACCATGCCGCTGGCGATGAACTGATCGATCACCACCTGCGCGCCGTTGACGAAATCTCCGAATTGCGCCTCCCAGATCACCAGTGCGTCCGGATCGGTAGAGCTGTAGCCGTATTCGTAGCCGAGCACTCCCTCTTCGGACAGCAGCGTATCGTTGACGACAAAGCGCTCCTTGTCCTCATCCAGGTGCTTGAGCGGCGTGTAGGTGCTGCCGCTGTTAATGTCGTAGACCGAGGCATGGCGGTGAAAGAACGTGCCACGCCGCGTGTCCTGACCCGACAGGCGCACCGAAAATCCCTCGTTGATCAGCGTCGCGTAGGCCATGGTTTCGGCGAAACCCCAGTCCATCGGCAGTTCGCCGGCGGCCATCTTGCGCCGGTCTTCGACGATCTTGATCACGCGCGGATGCGGGGTGAAGCCGGGCGGAAATTGCTGCAGCCGCCCGGCGAGCCCGTGGATTGTTTCCAGCTTGACCGCGGTGTCCACCGGATCGTCCCACGAACCGCTCTGGTACTTGGCCCAGTCGACGGTATAGCGGTTGCCGACCATGCCGAGCGTGGTGCGGGCGATGTTTTCACCGCGATCCAGACCGTCGCGATAGGCTTGGGCCAGCACAGCGAGTTCGCCTGCCGCGATAACGCCCTGCTGCTCGAGTTTCTCGCCGTAAATCTGCATCGCCGTCGGCTGGCGTTTGATCGCTGCGTACATCGTCGGCTGGGTCACTGACGGCTCGTCGGCCTCGTTGTGGCCGTGCCGGCGATAGCAGCACAGGTCGATGATTACGTCCTGATGGAACGTCTCGCGGAAGTCCATCGCCAGTCGGGCGACGAATACCACCGCCTCGGGGTCGTCGGCATTGACATGGAATACCGGCGCTTCGAGCATTTTGGCAATATCCGTGCAGTAACGGCTGCTGCGGGAATATTTGTTGGGTATGACCTCGATCGGGTCCGGAGTGGTGAAGCCGATCTGGTTGTTGACGATGACGTGTAAAGTGCCGCCGTTGCCGTAACCCTTGGCATTGGCCAGTTGCAGCGTCTCCATCACCACGCCCTGCCCGGCGAAAGCGGCGTCGCCGTGAATCAGGATCGGGATCACCCGATCGCCGCTCTGGTCGCGGCGGCGGTTCTGCCTCGCGCGCACCGAGCCTTCAACCACCGGGTTGACGATTTCCAGATGTGATGGGTTGAAAGCCAGCACCAGATGCAGGCGCTTGCCCGCGATCTCGACGTCGGTGGAAAAGCCCAGATGGTATTTGACGTCGCCCGCTCGGGTCAGGCTCTCGGCCTTGAATTTGCCCTCGAACTCGGCGAACAGTTCGGACGGCGCCTTGCCGAGCACGTTGACCAGCACGTTGAGCCGGCCGCGGTGGGCCATGCCGATCACCAGTTCGTCGACGCCGTGATCGCAGGCGCCGTGCATAACCTCG